>JBDIBF010000036.1:0-29252 GCA_039812765.1 Holophagaceae bacterium | reverse complement strand
TTCGAACCCATCAGGAGATTGAAATGGCCAAGTCCATCATCTACGCCGAAGACGCGCGCCAGGCCATCCTGCGCGGCGTGAACAAGCTCGCCGACGCGGTGCAGGTCACCCTCGGCCCCAAGGGCCGCAACGTCCTCATCGAGAAGAAGTTCGGCTCCCCGCTCATGACCAAGGACGGCGTCACCGTCGCCAAGGAGGTCGAGCTCAAGGACAAGCACGAGAACATGGGCGCCCAGCTCGTGCGCGAGGTCGCCTCCAAGACCTCCGACGTCGCCGGCGACGGCACCACCACCGCCACCGTGCTGGCCCGCACCATCTACCGCGAGGGCATCAAGGCCGTCGTGAGCGGCGCCAACACCATGGAGATCAAGCGCGGCATCGACCTCGCCGTCGAGACCATCGTGAAGGCCATCGACGAGATCAAGAAGCCCGTCGAGGGCAACGCCATCGCCCAGGTCGGCACCATCTCCGCCAACGGCGACGAGGAGATCGGCAAGATCATCGCCGACGCCATGGGCAAGGTCGGCAAGGACGGCGTCATCACCGTCGAGGAGGCCAAGGGCCGCGAGACCGAGCTGAACGTGGTCGAGGGCATGCAGTTCGACCGCGGCTACCTCAGCCCCTACTTCGTCACCAACCCGGACCAGATGAAGGCCGAGCTGGAGAACCCCTACATCCTCGCCTTCGAGAAGAAGGTCTCCAACATGCGCGACCTCCTGCCCCTGCTGGAGCAGGTCGTCAACAGCCGCCGCCCGCTGCTGATCATCGCCGAGGACGTGGACGGCGAGGCGCTGGCCACCCTGGTGGTGAACAAGATCCGCGGCACCATCAACGTGGCCGCCGTGAAGGCCCCGGGCTTCGGCGACCGCCGCAAGGCCATGCTCGAGGACATCGCCATCCTGACGGGCGGCAAGGCCATCACCGAGGACCTCGGCCTCAAGCTCGAGAACCTCACCCTGGCCGACCTGGGCACCGCCAAGAAGGTGGTCATCGACAAGGAGAACACCACCATCGTCGAGGGCGCCGGCACGCCCGAGGCCATCCAGGGCCGCGTGAAGCAGATCCGTTCCCAGATCGAGGTCAGCACCTCGGACTACGACAAGGAGAAGCTGCAGGAGCGCCTGGCCAAGCTCGTGGGCGGCGTCGCCGTCATCAAGGTGGGCGCGGCCTCCGAGACCGAGATGAAGGAGAAGAAGGCCCGCGTCGAGGACGCCATGCACGCCACCAAGGCCGCCGTCGAGGACGGCATCGTGGCCGGCGGCGGCGTCGCCCTGCTGCGCAGCATCGCCGCCCTGGAGAAGCTCAACGTCAAGGGCGACCAGGCCACGGGCGTGGACATCGTGAAGAAGGCCATCGAGGAGCCCCTCAAGCAGATCGCCAACAACGCCGGCGTCGAGGGCAGCGTGGTCGTCAACAACGTCCGCGAGAACAAGGGCAACTACGGCTACAACGCCGCCACCGGTGAGTACGGCGACATGGTGGCCTTCGGCGTCATCGATCCCGCCAAGGTGACCAAGTCCGCCCTCCGCAACGCCGCCAGCGTCGCCGCCATGATGCTGACGACCGAAGCCATCATCTCGGAGATCCCCGAGCCGAAGGCCGCCGCTCCCGCGGGCGGGCCCGGCGGGATGGGCATGGACGACATGTACTGATCCGCCGTTCCCGGAACGACGAAAAGGCCCCGCGCGAGCGGGGCTTTTCGTTGATGCAGGCAAACCGCCCGGACGACTCGCTCCCTGCGGGGCCCCGCTTCGCCGCGCTCGCGCGCGCTCCGGGACCCGCATGGTCGCGAGGGGCATGGACGACATGGTCTGATCCGCCGTTCCCGGAGCGACGAGAAGGCCCCGCGCGAGCGGGGCCTTTCGTTGATGCAGGCAAACCGCGTGGATGACTCGCGTTCTGCGGGGCCGCTCCGGCGCGCTCGCGCGCGAGCGGGGCATCCTCATGTGCGATCCTGGAGGCGGAGTCCCCCATGCGCACGTTCCTGCTCGCCCTCACCCTGATCCTGCCCCTCGCCGCCCAGGAGGCGAAGCCCGCCCCGCCCGTCACCGTCGCCGTCCACGGCGCCGCCGGCGAGGTGGACGGCAGCCTCACCGTGGTGAAGGCCGGCGGGCGGACCTACCTCGTGGACTGCGGGATCCACCTGAAGGAGGACCCCGCGCGGCCGGACGCCAACCTCGAGCTGCCCGTGGAGCCGTCCACGGTGGACGCGGTGTTCATCACCCACGCCCACAGCGACCACATGGGCCGCCTCCCGCTGCTGGTCCGCAAGGGCTACAAGGGGCCCATCCACTGCACCCGCGGCAGCGAGCTGCTCATGGCCCAGGCCCTGCCCCAGGCCATCGGCATGGACCGCGGGGCCGTCCGCCTCTGGACCTACACCGCGGGGAGGGCCGGGAAGCGCGGCCAGGTCGCCCACTTCAGTCCGGCCTGCAAGTCGCTCCAGCGCGTCCAGCCCGCCAACCGGGCCAGCTTCAGCGGCACCCTCGCGGAGCTGGACCAGCGCCTCTCCCGGGGCGCCTTCGCCTGCCGCGAGTGTTCGGGGATCGAAGCCCGGGGCATCCTCGACCAGGTGAAGGGGCACGCCTACGGCGAGCGCCTCCCCCTGGAGGACGGCGGCGCCTTCACGCTGCTGGACGCGGGGCACATCCCCGGCTCCGCCTCGGTGCTGCTGGAGGTCGGCGGCCGGCGCCTGCTTTTCAGCGGCGACCTGGGCCATCCCCTGTCCCCGATCCAGGCCGCGGCGGCCCCGGCGCCCCCGGTGGACGCCGTGTGGGTGGAGTCCACCTACGGCGGCCAGGTGCGCAAGCCCGAGGTCTCGAAGGAGGCCTCCGAGTTCGTCCAGGCGGTGGCCGAGGGCCTCAAGGCCGGCGGCATCGTCTGGATCCCCGCCTACGCCCTGGACCGAACCCAGAAGGTGCTCTACCTCATCCGGCGCGCCCAGGCCCTGAACAGGCTCCCCTTCGACACGCCAGTGTACGTCCCCTCCCGGACGGCCCTGAACTACACCCTGCTCTACGAGAAGGAGGCGGAGCAGCCGGGCCTGGAGCGCTGGTTCAAGCCCGAGGTCTACAAGGTGGGCGGCCTGCTGCCCGGCAAGCTGGAGTCCAAGGTCCCCGCGGACCTGAAGGGCCCCTGCATCCTCGTCACCACCACCTTCGCCCTCGACGAGCCCGAGGACGAGGAGGTGGTGGCCCACCGCCTCGCGGACCCCACCACCCGCCTGCTGCTGGTGGGCTACAGCGATCCGGAGGCCACGGGGGGCCAGCTCAAGGCGATCGCCGCCTCGGGGCAGGGGGGCGAGATCACCGTGGGCGAGCGCACGGTGAAGATCCAGCCGGGCCAGGTCCGGAGCTTCCGCTTCCTGTCCGGCCACCTGGACGCCAACGACCTGGCCGCTTGGCTGTCGAAGCAGGACAAGGACAAGGTTCGGATCACCTGCGTCCACGGCGAGCCCGATGGGCTGGCGAAGAACGCCGAATCCCTCCGGGCCGCGGGGTTCAAGCAGGTCAGCGTGGCGGAGCGGGGGAGGCCGGTCGCCTTCTGAGGGCGCTCCAGGCCAGCAGCAGGAGGGTCGAGGCCAGGGCCACGCCCGCGGTGGCCAGGAAGGCCGCGCGGCTGCCCCAGGCCGCCATCATCCAGCCCATCGCGAGGCTCGCCACCAGCGCGGCCAGCCCGAGGGCCATCTGCAGGGAGCCGTAGCCCAGGCCGCGGTGCTCGGGCAGCAGCAGGTCCCCCAGGAGGGCCTTCTCCACGCCCTCGGTGAGGCCGTAGAAGGCGCCGTAGGCGAGCAGGGCGGCGGCGAAGGCCGCCTTCCCCCCGGCGAGGCCCATGCAGGCGTAGGTGGCCGCGTAGACCGCCCAGCCCGCGGCGAGGAAGGGCACGCGGCCGAAGCGGTCCGAGAGGTGGCCCACGGGCAGGGCCAGCAGGGCGCCCAGGAGGTTGAAGGCCACCAGCAGGACGAGGATCTCCCGGAAGCCGAAGCCCACCTCCCTCGCGCGGAGCACGAGGAAGGCGTCGCTGGAGGAGGCCAGCCCGAAGAGCAGGGCCACCGCCAGGAAGCCGCGGATCTCCTTCGGGAGGCCCCAGGCCAACGGCTTGGTGGTCGTGGCCCGGGGCAGGGGCGGGATCCAGAGCAGCACCAGGAGCACGGAGACCAGTCCCGCGGGGAGGGCCCAGAGCACCACCGCGCGGAAGGCCGGCAGGTCCATGGCGCCGGCACCGAGGCCCAGGGCCACCGCGAGGCCGAGGCCCGCCACCGCGCCGGCGGTGTCCAGCATCCGCGTGATGCCGAAGTCCCGGCCCAGGCGGCCCGCGGCGGCGGCGTCGGCCACCATCGCGTCCCGTGGCGCGCCCCTCAGGCCCTTGCCCACCCGGTCCAGCACCCGCGCGCCGCCGAAGAGCAGGGGCCAGGCCCCCGCGAGGTAGAGCAGCTTCGCCAGGAAGCTGAGGACGTAGCCGCCGGCCACCAGGGGCTTGCGGGTGGCCATGCGGTCGGAGGCCCAGCCGGAGACCGCCTTCAGGCCGATGGCCACGGCCTCCGCGAGGCCCTCCACCGCGCCCACGAAGGCCGGCGTGGCGCCGAGGCCGCCGGTGAGCAGCAGGGGCAGGGCGCGGGTGATGGCCTCGCCGCTGGCGTCGTTGAAGAAGGAGACCCAGCCCAGCCGGGTCGAAAGGCCGGTCCCGCCGGGGGCGGCGGAATCCTCGGGGGCCATCAGAGCCTCCGCTGGACGCGCGCGATGGAGACGGCCTTCCTGCCGGCGGTCTCGATCAGCACCGCGTGGAGCTGCAGGTCGCCTTCGGCGACCTCGTACTTCGCCTTCTGCACGCTGAGGAAGCGGCTGAGGCTGGCCTCCTTCTTCATGCCGATGACGCCCTCGTAGGGCCCCGTCATGCCGATGTCGGTGACGTAGGCCGTGCCGCCGGGCAGCAGCTTGGCGTCCAGGGTGGGCACGTGGGTGTGGCTGCCCACCACCGCCGCCGCGCGGCCGTCCAGGTGCCAGCCCATGGCCTGGGCCTCGCTGGTGGCCTCGGCGTGCATGTCCACGATGACGAGGTCCGCCCGCTCCTTCATGAGCACCGCATCCACGGCCCGGAAGGGATCGTCGCAGGGGGGCATGTGGACGCGGCCCATGAGGCAGACGACGAGCACCTCCTCCCCCGTGGCCGTGTGGAGCTTCACGTGGCCCGAGCCCGGCGTGCCCGGCGGGTGGTTGGCCGGCCGCAGCAGCCGCGGCTCCTTCGCGTAGTAGGGGCCGATGTCCTTCACGTCGAAGGCGTGGTTGCCCGTGGTGATCACGTCCACCCCGAGGTTCTCGAACCAGTCCCTCGCGATGCGCTCGCTGATCCCGTGCCCGTGGGCGGCGTTCTCGCCGTTCACCACCACGAAGTCCACGGCGAACTCCCGGCGCAGCTCCGGGAGGTGGGCCTCCAGGAGGCGCCGTCCGGGCTCGCCCACCACGTCGCCGAAGCACAGGATCCGCATCCCTCGAGCCTAACGAGAACGGGCGGCTTTCGCCGCCCGTTCGGTGGATCCGCGGGGGATCAGAAGGCCAGGCGGACGCCGATCTGGGCGTCGCGGGGACTGGACGTGACGTTGCGGGCGTAGCTGAGGGTGGGGGCCGCGTCCGTGCCGCCGGTCCACTGCAGGCGCTGGTAGGCCTCGACCTCGTTGAAGAGGTTGTAGACCTCGCCGCTCACGGTGAACTTCACCTTCGGACCGAAGGCCCAGGTGCGGCTGATCTTCAGGTCCACGGACATCGTGGACGAGGTACGGAAACCGTTGCGCTGGGTGCCCAGGAGCCGGTCGTTGGAGGTGATGGCGTCGTTGTTCAGGTCGTTGCCCCGGGTCACGGTGTAGGGCGAGCCCGAGAGGTAGGTGAAGCCCAGGCCGAACTGGATGCCGGTCCAGCGCCGCTCCTGGTAGCTCACCGAGCCCGTCACCACGTTGCGCTTGTCCGTGTCCGCCCAGGAGTATTCGTCCTGCAGGCGCTGGGTGTTCTGGGTGGAGTAGCTGGAGAAGTTGCGCTCGTTGGAGTCGTTGTCGCGGTTCTTGCTGAAGGTGTAGAAGAGGTTCGCCGTGAAGGGGCTGCCGGGCTTGTCGTACTTGGCGCTGAGGGTCAGGGACTGGTAGCGGGACTCGGCGTCGGAGACGTAGACCGCGATCTGGCGGAAGTTCGTGTTGGGCCGGGTGGCGGGGAAGACCAGGCGCCCCTGGGCGTTGGCCACGGGGGTGCCGAGGTTGATGTCCGACAGCCGCTCCAGGTGGTCCGTCTTCGCGTAGGCGCCCGAGACGCCGAAGGTCCAGCCTCCGAAGGCCCGCTCGTACCCGAGGTTGAAGCGGTCCGTGGAGGGGTTCTGGAAGCCCTGGGAGAACGTGAAGACGTCCAGCGCCGGAAGGGTCGCCCCGGAGGGCAGGGCCGAGAAGCGGAAGGGCGAATCGGGGGTGAAGGTGGCGCCCCGGGGGATCCCGAAGGTGGCCGCCTGGGCCGACGTGAAGGTGATCCGGGCGCCCCGCACGCCGTTCTCGGCGTAGACCTGGAAGAGGAAGACCGAGGGCGTGCGGCTCACATAGCGCCCGACGCTGCCGCGCACGACGCTCTTGCCGCCGTCGGCCTCGGGGGTCCAGGTGAAGCTGAGCCGGGGCGAGACGTGGGTGTCCGTGGGAATGGACGCGGTGACGGGCAACGTGGCGCCCAGGGGGTTGGAGACGTCGGCGACGGGGAAGCCGGGGTGCTCCTGGCGGTCGTAGCGCAGGCCCAGACCCGCCTTGAAGCTGTTGGTCAGGCGCCAGTCGGTCTGGATGAAGACCGCGAGCTCCTTCTCGGCGGCCGCGAAGACGCCCGAGTCCCTGGGGGTGCCGCCCTGGAGGCTGAAACGCTGCTGGAACTGGTTCCAGTTGCCCGCCCGGAAGTCGGCGATGTTGTTGAAGGAGTAGGAGCCGTACTGGGTGGAGGCGAAGACCTCCGCCACGTCGGTCTTGTTGTAGTCGATGCCGGCCTTCACCTGGAAGGTGGGGGTCACGTAGGTGAGGGTCTCGATGACCTGGGTGCGCTTGGTGTCGAAATCGCGCGAGAAGTTCGTGCCGCTGCCGTAGGTGCCCACGTTGGTGATGGAGACCTGGGGGATCGTGGTGGTCGGCACGCGGGGCTGCTCGTCCTTCACGTAGTTGATGCGCAGCTCGTTGTACCAGTTGCCGTTGATGGTCCAGTTCCACTGGCCCACGAAGCTGGTGGTCTTGATGTCGTCGGTGGAGACCGCCTCCTTCGCGAAGGTCAGGCCCGAGTTCACGTTGCCCTTGAAGTTCGACGAGTTGAACCGGACCTGGATGGCGTGGTCGGTGTTCACGGTCCAGTCCAGGCGGGCGAACACCACGTCGGAGTCGGCCCGGAGGCTGTAGGGGCCGGCCCGCTTGATCAAGGCGGCGTCGGCGGCGATGCTCCCGTCAAGGGGATAGAGCCCGGCGGGCGGGTTCGTGCCGCCCCAGATCTGGTCCTGTGGGTCGGTGCGGCGCTGGGCATCGTAGGCGACGAAGAAGTGCAGCTTGTCCTTCAGGATCGGTCCGCCGAAAGAGAACCCGTACTGGCGGAGCTTGAAGTCCGCCGGGGGGAGGCGGCTGCCGCCGTGGGCGTTGGCCTGCCACTGGTTCGGGCGCTCGTAGTAGAAGAGGCTGCCGCTGAAGTCGTTGGTGCCGCTCTTGGTGACGGCGTTCAGGTAGCCGCCGCCCATGCGGCCGTATTCGGCCGAGGCCCCGTCGGTGATGACCTGGAACTCGCGCACGGCCTCCAGGGACACGGTGAAGGGGGTCTTGCCCTCGGCCCCGCCGGTGCTGCCGCCGAAGAAGGGCTGGTTGTAGTCGCCGCCGTCGATGTTGATGGCGGTGTTGATGCCGCGCTGGCCGGCGATGGCCAGGTTCCCGCGGTTGCTGTCCACCACCACGCCCGGGGTGAGCTTGGCGAAGGCCTGGAAGTCGCGGTTGCGCAGGGGCAGGTTGACGAGGTCGTCGGGGCTCACCAGGGTGGCCGCGGCGCTGCGCTCCGTGTCCACCTGGGCGGCGGTGGCGGTCACTTCCACCACGGCGCTGGCGGTGGGGGCTAGCTTCACCAGGAGCGGGGCGGCGTCGCCCAGGTTCAGGGTCACGCGGATCCCGGCGGCGGTCTGGAAACCCTCCTTGGACACGGAGACGCCATAGGGGCCCACCGGGAGGCTGGCCACCAGGAAGCGCCCGCTGGCGTCGGTCACGGCAGTGCGGGTGAACCCGGTCTCCGCGTTCCGGACGGTGACGGTGGCCCCGGACACGGCCTGCCCCGAGGTGGAGGTCACCGTCCCGCCCAGCTGGGCGCTCACGCCCTGGGCGGCCAGGGGCGAGGCGGCCATGAACAGGGCCAGCGGAGTGAGGGCGTGTAAATGGCGGATTCGCATGGAAAGTTCCTCCCGGGCGTTAGCCTACACGGCCTCGGGGTCCTCCCCAAGCCACGACCCTGTGACGGGAAACGAAGGACACCCTGGGGGCACCCGAGGCGTAGTCCCGAATCCCGCGGCGCCCCCGGCCCTTCCTCCTGGTAGCCTGCCCTTTTGTCGAGCCCCGAATGAACCTGGCCCTGCGCCTCCCGACCGCCGCCGCCCTCGCCCTCGCCCCCGCCCTCGCCCCCGCCCTCGCCGCCCAGGCCACCCTGGGGCTCCACGAGATCCAGCCCGGGATGAAGGGCTACGGCCGAACGGTGTTCCGGGGGGCGAAGATCGAGCGCTTCGAGTTCGAGGTCCTCGGGGTCCAGCGCAACATGGCCCCGGGGCGGAGCCTGATCCTCGTGAAGGCCAGCGGAGGCCCCCTCGCCGAGACCGGCATCCTCGCGGGCATGAGCGGCTCCCCCTGCTACATCGACGGCAAGCTCGTGGGCGCCCTGAGCACCGGTTTCACGTTCGAGAAGGAGGCCATCGGCGGGATCACCCCCATCGCCGACATGACCGAACAGCTCCGGGACGTCCCGGAAGGGGCCAGCAGCCGCACGCCCCTGGTCCTTCCCAAGATCGAGCCGCCGAAGGTGCTCAAGGCGGCCCTCACGGGCGGCCTCGTGGCGTTCCGGGACCTGGCGGGAGAGGAGGGGAACCGGCCGGAACTGCCGATGCTGGTCACCGGCGCGCCCTTGGGGGCCGAGGCCAGGGGCTTCCTCGACGGGCTGCCCCTCCAGTACGCGGCGGCCCCGACCCTGGCTCCCGCCCCCGGCGGGGAGGCCAGCCCGCTGGAACCCGGCGGCATGGTCTCCATCGCCCTGGTCCAGGGGGACATGGAGATGGCCGCGAGCGGCACCATCACCCAGGTGAGCGGCAAGCGGGTGCTGCTCTTCGGCCACCAGCTCCTCAACCTGGGCCCCGTGGACCTGCCGATGTGGTCCGCCTCCGTCGCCTACTCCATGCCGAGCTACCTCAGCTCCTTCAAGCTCGCCACCCCGGTGGCCCCCGTGGGCGCGGTGCGCATGGACCGCTCCACCGGGGTCGCCGGGGTCCTGGGGGCCGAGGCCCGCATGATCCCGCTGCGGGTGGGCCTGAACCTCGGCGGCCGACGCACCGTGAATTTCCGATTCGAGCTGATGGACCACCCCTTCCTCACGCCCTTCCTGGCGGCCACGGTGCTCACCCAGGCCCTGAACGCCCAGGTCCGGGGCCTCGGCTTCCAGTCCCTGGCGCTGCAGGGCAACATCAAGGTCGCCGGCCACGCCCCGATCCAGCTCGAGAACGTGGTGGCGGACCTGAACCCCGGCCGGCTCTCCGCCTTCGTCGGAGGCATGCTCCAGGCCCTCACCACCAACCCCTTCGAGCGGCCCGAGATCGAGGGCATCAGCCTCACCATCAAGGCCGAGGAACGGCTGGACCTCACCACCATCGCCGGGGCGCGGACCCTCAAGGCGCGGGTGCGCCGCGGCGAGAGCCTGCCGGTGCTGGTGGCCCTTCAGAACATCCAGGGCGTGCGGGAGCAGGTGACCCTCAACATCCCGGTCTCGGCCTCCGCCCAGAAGGGGAAGGCCGTGATCATGGTGGGGGACGGCTTCAGCCTCGCGGCTGCCGATCCCGACGAGAAGGCCGTGGACGTGGCCTCCCTCAACGACGTGACGCGGCTCCTCAACGGCGCCCTCCGCAACAACCACGCCTACGCGCTCCTGGTGCAGGCCCAGCCGGGCGCCGGGCTGCGGGGGAGCCGCATCGAGGGGATCCCGCCCTCGGTCGCCGCCCTCCTGGGGGCCGACGGCGTCACCTTCGACAACCGGCTCCAACGGCGCATCGTCGGCCGCGCCTGGCTTCCCCTCGAGCGGGAGGTGAAGGGCCTGGTCCAGCTCGAAGTCGAGATCGAGTGAACCCGTGAACACGAGACCTGCCATGACCCGACCCATCCCCCTCCTCGCCGCGGCCCTCCTCCTCGCCTCTCCGCTGGCCGCCGAGAACCCCCCGGCGGTCTTTTCCGGCTTCAACGATTGGATCGGCAGCGAGTCCCGCGGCATCCGGATCGGCGCGGACGGGCGCCTCCGCCTGGCCCCCGGCGCCCGGCGGCTCGCCCAGCTGCCCGAAGGCGTCGTCTGGGCCGCGGTTCCGGACGGCGCCGGCGGGGCCTACCTCTCCGCCGGCAGCGAAGGCCGCCTCTTCCACCTGGCCGGCGGCCAGGTGAAGCCCCTGGCCCAGGTGAAGGGCGGCGTCATCTTCGCCATGGCCCGCGTGGGCGCGGACCTCGTGGTGGCCCCCAGCGGCGAGGGCAAGCTTCTGCGCGTGACGCCGTCGGGCGAGGTGAAGCCCTTCGCCGACATCGACGCCCGCGCGGTGTGGGCCCTGCACGCCTCCGGCGGCGAGGTGGTGGTGGCCGGCGGCTCGGAGAACGGCGCGGTGCTGCTCCTGGTCCGGGAGGGCTCGAGCCGCCGCCTCGCGGAGGTCCGGGAGGAGACAGCCTTCACCGCCCTGCTCCCCGACGGGCAGGGCGGCTACTACCTGGGCACCCACGGCCACGGGCTCGTGATGCGCTACGGGGCCGACCGGGTGGAAACGCTGACGGACACCCCCTTCGAGGAAGTCCGGGCCCTCGCCCTGGCGGACGGGGACCTCTACATCGGCGCCAACAACGGCCTCTCCGCCCGCCTCACCTCCGGCCAGCTGGAGCGCCGGGAGGGCTACATGACCGAGGCGGGCAGCGGCGCCAAGTGCGCGGTGCTGCGCCTGGACCGGAACCGCGTCCCCGAGACCCTGTGGCAGAGCAGCCTCAGCCAGGTCTTCGCCCTCGCGCCCTGGAAGGGCCAGCTCCTGGTGGGCACCGGCAACCGCAGCCGCGTCTTCGGCATCCCCCTCGCCGGCAAGGGGCGGGACCTGAACCCCTTCGAGGTGGTGCAGGACCTCGGCGCCGCCCAGGCCACCGCCTTCCTCGCCCTCGGCCAGGACCTGATGGTGGTGGCCTCCAATCCGGCGGAGGTGCACCTCCTCTCGGAGGCCCAGGCCCTGGAGGGCACCCTGGAGAGCCGGGTGCTGAAGGCCAGCCCCATCGGAGACTGGGGCCGGGCCTACGTGGACGCGGAGATCCCCCAGGGCACCGCCGTAGAGCTGCAGGTGCGCCAGGGCTCCACCGAGACCCCCGACGGCACCTGGTCCCCCTGGAGCCCGCCCCTGCGCAGCGGCGAGCGGCCGGTGCTGAAGCCCTCCCGCTTCGCCCAGTTCCGCCTGCGGCTCACCTCCAGCCGCGGCGGCGCCACCCCGACGGTGGAGAGCGTGCGGATGCACTGGAACAACCGCAACCTCGCGCCCCTCTGGGAGGGCGTGGACGTCATGCCCCCGGGCCTGACCATCACGCGCAACGCCCCGCCCGACGACATCGGCATCGAACGCGTGCCCTTCGAGACCCAGAAGCTCATCCCGGCCCTGGCCTACGCGGGCAGCGAGAAGCGCTCCTTCCGCCGGGGCGCCCAGGCCTTCGTGTTCAAGGTGTCGGACCCCAACAACGACCAGCTCAGCTTCCGCGTGCGGCTGCTCCCCGAGCACGGCGCGCCCCTCGAGCTGGAGAAGGCCTGGAAGGAGAAGTTCTTCACCTTCGACACCCTGCCGGTGCCCGACGGCCGCTACCGCCTGGAGGTCATCGCCAGCGACGCGCCCAGCCAGCCTTTCAACGCGGCCCTCAGCGCCACCTGGCGCACGGCGCCCTTCCTGGTGGACCACACGCCGCCGGTGGTCTTCGAGACCAGCGCCGTCTCCGAAGCCGAGGGCGTCCGCGTGCGCTTCGCGGCCCGGGACGAGAGCGGCGTCCTCAAGGAGGCGGCCGTGAGCGCCGACGGGGAGAACTGGCTTCAGGTGCTGCCCGAGGACAAGGTCTTCGACCAGGCCGAGGAGCGCTTCGAGGTGCTCATCCCGAAGGACCAGGTCCGCGGCGAGCGGGTGATGGTCCGCGTGCAGGACGACCACAACAACGAGCAGAGCGCCCTGGTGCCTATCGGCGCCAGCCGGGCCAGGTAGGCCGCCGTGGCGCGGGAGGCCCTCGCCGCACCGGAGGCGATGACCTTTGCCCGCTTCTGGCCCGCCTACCTCGCGGAGCACCGCCACCGGACGAACCGCGCCCTCCACCTCTGCGGGACGCTTGCCTACCTCGCGCTCCTGGCCTTCCTCCTGGCCACCGCCCGCTACGCCTGGCTTCCCCTGGTCCCGGTGGTGGCCTACGGCTTCGCCTGGACGGGGCACTTCGGCATCGAGAAGAACCGCCCCGCCACCTTCAAGCATCCGTGGCTCTCCCTGCTCGGCGACCACCGGATGGCCTGGCTCATGGCCACCGGGCGCCTCGGCGGCGAGTTCGAGCGGCTGAGGATCTCGACGCTGCCCTGAGGGGGGAGCCGAGCCTCAGGGCTCCAACCCGGCCAGGAGGCGGCGGAGGCCTTCGGAGAAGTCCGCTTCCGGCGCCAGGAGGCTGAGGACGAGGAAGCCCTCCTTCGGCGCGTCGAAGAAGGCGCCCGGATGGACCAGGACGCCCCTCTGCTCCAGGAGGCGCACGGCGCAGGCCTCGTCGGATCCCACGGCGGGCCGCCGGAGAAGCACGCTCCAGCCGCCCCCCACCGGCAGGCGGCCGAGGTGGGGATGGCCCGCCAGGGCGCGATCCAGCGCCGCGAGGTTGGTCCGGCAGCGTGCCATCGCCGGCGCGCGGAGGGCCTCCGCGGCCGCGAGGATGGCCGGCGCCGCGGCCTGGGCGCTGGCGCTCACCGAGAGCATCTGGTCGGCGATGAACTCCACGGCCTCGCCCAGCGCGGGGGCGCCCGGGCCGCGCAGCACCATCCAGCCCAGCTTCACCTGGGGCAGGAGGGCGGCTTTGCTGAGGCCCGAGAGCACCGCCACGGGGCAGGGGGGCGCGGGATCAGCGAGCACGGTGGCCAGGCGGTCCGCGGGCGGCTCCAGGGGAAAGGCGGCGAAGACTTCGTCCACCACCAGCAGCAGGCCCCGGTCGGCGCAGAGGCCGGTGAGCCCGGCCCATTCGGAGGGCGTGAGGAACTGTCCAGTGGGGTTGTTCGGGTTCACCACCACCAGGGCCCGGGTGCGCGGGGCGCAGGCCGCGTCCAGGGCGTGGAGGTCCAGGTGCCAGCCCTCGTGGAAGGCCGCCGCCACCGGCCGCGCCTCCAGGCCCTCGAGGCGGGCCAGCCACTCGAAGAGCGGATAGCTGGGGCTGGGCACGAGCACCTCGTCTCCCGGGTCGGCGACGGCCTTGAAGAGCCACGCGTAGGCCTCCGAGGTGGAGGCGGCGAGGATCACGTCCCCGGCGGCGACGCCATGGCCGTGGAAGGCCGCCACGGCCTCCCGGGCGCCCAGGGCCCCGCGCGGGTCCGGGGCGTAGCGTTCGACCCCCGGCCCGCCCAGGGCCGCGGCGAGCCCGGGCCAGGGCGCGAAGCCCGCCGTCGTCGGGTTCGAGACGGTCAGGTCCAGCACCTCGAGGCCGGCGCGGCGCCGCGCGTCCAGGGCCCGGTGCAGGGCGTTGGGTTCGAGGGCGTCGGGCAGCCGGCGGGAGAGGCGCATGGTTGATGGTAGTCACACCGCCGCGCCGCCTCCGCCGGGGCGGGAGCCCATACTGGGGGCCGATCCCCGGAGGCTCCCATGGCACGTGCCCCCCACGCGGCGGTTCTCCTGGCCGGCTGCGGCCACCTCGACGGCGCCGAGGTGCGCGAGGCGGTCCTCACCCTCCTCGCCCTCGACCAGCACGGCGCCACCTTCCAGTGCGTCGCCCCCGACGCCGACCAGTTCCACGTGGTCAACCACGCGACCGGGAAGCCGGTGGAGGGCGCCCGGCGCAACATCCTGGAGGAGTCCAGCCGCATCGCCCGCCTGGGCCGGTGCCTGGACCTCGCCGAGGCGAAGGCCTCCGACTACGACTGTCTCCTCCTGCCCGGCGGCTTCGGAGTGGCGAAGAACCACTGCGGCTTCGCCTTCCAGGGCAAGGACGCCGAGGTGCGGCCCGACGTCGCGGCCTTCGTGGGGGCCTTCTTCGAGGCCGGCAAGCCCGTGGGCGCGGTCTGCATCGCGCCGGCCCTCGTGGCCCTGGTGCTCGCGAAGCGCGGGCAGCACGCGGCCCTCACCATCGGCGACGACGCCGGCTGCGCCGCGGCCCTGAACGCCCTGGGGGCGCGGCACCAGGACCGGGGCAGCGCCCGGGAGATCGTCGTGGACGAGGCGCTGAAGCTGGTCACGGCGCCGGCGTACATGTTCGACGACGCGAGGCTGAGCGACGTCTTCGTGGGCATCGACCGCACGGTGGAGGAAGTGCTGAAGCGGGTGAAGGCGAGGTAGGGCCCGCCCCGCCCACGCGGCTCCGCCGACCACCCCCGGATCGGGCAGGACATCGAGTCCTGCCCTCCCGCTCCTCGCTGCGCTCGATCGCGGACGGGGCCCCGTTGTTCGACGACGCGAGGCTGAGCGACGTCTTCGTGGGCATCGACCGCACGGTGGAGGAAGTGCTGAAGCGGGTGAAGGCGAGGTAGGGCCCGCCCCGCCCACGCGGCTCCGCCGACCACCCCCGGATCGGGCAGGACATCGAGTCCTGCCCTCCCGCTCCTCGCTGCGCTCGATCGCGGACGGGGCCCCGTTGTTCGACGACGCGAGGCTGAACGATGTCTTCGTGGGCATCGACCGCACGGTGGAGGAAGGGCTGAAGCGGGCGACGACCGCCTGATCAGAACCCCAGCGGCCGCCCCTCCTCGTCCAGTCCGTCGAAGGGCGTGCCGTAGCCCTGGTCGGCCCAGGCCCGCACGAGGCGGCGCAGGGGCGGGTGCTGGAGGGTGGCGGCGCACACGATGGCCTCCTCGGGCTCCAGGCCCCGGATCCACACCGTGGCGTGGCCCAGCACGAGGGCGGATTCGGGGTGGCGAAGGGTCGCGTCCAGGACCTGCAGCACATGCATCGCGAGCAGGGTGGAATCCCGCCACAGGGAGGCCGACAGGGCCTGCATCTGGGCCCGGCCCAGGGGGGCCTGCACCAGGGCCACCAAGGCGGCCGGCGACATCCGGGGGTTCTGGAGCAGGGCCGCCACCACCGCCTCGTCCGGGACCCTCCAGACGAGGTGCCAGAGGGGTTTCGGGGCCAGCAGGGCGAAGGTGCGGCGCTCCCCCAGGGTCAGGCCGGGCCAGAGGAGCTGGAGCCGCTCCACCGCCAGGGTCTTGGCGTGGGGATGGGCGGCGGCGTCCTGGGCCACCGCTGTCAGGGCGCGCCAGGGCAGGCGGGGCACCAGGTTCACCCGCAGGTGGGCCGGGGCCTTGGGGTGCTGGGCGATCCAGCGCAGGAGGAGGGGCCGCTTGCGCAGGTCCGGCAGGTCCGCCGCCGCCTCCAGCCAGCCCTTGGGCGGATTGGGGTCCCGCAGCAGCCGCAGGAAGCGCGGCCAGCCGACGTCGGGGGGCAGGGGCCAGGACATGGAGGAAGCTTAAGCCTTCTGCCCCCTGCCACACTGTCTCCATGGCGCATGCGTTCACCATCCTCGGCCGGGGCCGCGCGGGACGCGCCCTGGCCCTGGCCCTGGGGGACCGGGTGGCCCTGGAGGCCTCCACCGCGACGCCCGGGGGATGGGTCCTGCTCGCGGTGCCGGACCGGAGCCTGGAAGCCCTGGCGGCGAAGTTCCCGGGGCGCTGCGTCCACATGAGCGGCAGCCTGGACCTGCCCGGTGTGCCCTGCGCCCATCCCCTCACCAGCTTCGGCGGCCGCGCCGCCGACTGGAAGGGCACGCCCCTGGCGGTCACCGGCGCCGTGCCGGAGCCCGTCCTGGCCGCCTTCCGGGACCTGGGCTTCCTGCCCTTCGACCTGCCCGCGGACCTGAAGCCCCTCTACCACGCCTGCGCGGTGCTCGCCTCGGGCCATGCCGCCAGCCTCTGGCTCGGCGCGGCGGCGCTGCTGGAGGCGCGGGGCGTGCAGCTTCCGGGCCGCGGCCTGATGACCCTGGCGGAGGCCACCCTGCGCAACGTCGCCCGCCACGGCGCCGAGGGCCGCACGGGCCCTTTCGTGCGAGGAGACGAGGCCACCATCCAGCGGGACGCCGCGGCCCTGCCGGAGCCCTGGCGGGGGATCTTCCTCGCCCTGGGCCGCGCCCATGTCTGAGTTCCACCCGCCCCTGCCCCTGCGGGCGGCCACGCCCGCCGCCTGGGCCGAGTCCGCGTGGGCCGATCCCGCGAGCCTGCTGTCGGACCACGCCCACAACGAGAAGAAGGCGGCGCTCACGGCCCTCTCCCTGGTCCACGCCTTCACGGGCCATCCGCGGATTCCCCTCCTGCTGGCCCGCCTGGCCGAGGAGGAGCTGAACCACTTCCGGCGCGTCCTGGAGGCCCTGGCGGACTTCGGCTGGACCCTGCGCCCCGACGGCGGCAGCGCCTACGCCAAGGGACTCCTCGCCCACGTCGGGGAAGGCGGCGGCGACGGCCTCCTGGACCGCCTGCTGGTCTCCGCCCTCATCGAGGCCCGGAGCTGCGAGCGGCTCTTCCTGCTGGAGCGGGAGGCCCGGCGCCGGCCCGGCCTGGACGACCCCGATTGGCTGAAATTCCTCCTCGAGCTCGAACGCTGCGAGGCCGGCCACGCCCTCACCTACCAGTCCATCGCCCGGGACCGCTTCGGCGCCGACGCGGACCGTCGCCTGGACCTCTGGCTGGACTGGGAGGCCGAGGTGGTCCGGGGCCTCCCCCACCGCAGCGTGGTGCACTGAGGCCGCTCCGGCGGACCCCATGAGCCCGGCGCCCGATTCCGCTAGTCTAGAGCCATGAATCTCCAGCCAGCGCCGGGGAACGACACCCTGGTTCCCGTCTTCAGTCCGGAGCGCCTGGGCCTCGCCGAGGGCGGCGAGGCGCGGTTCCGCGGGGCCCTGGAGCGCATCGCCGGGGAAGGGGAGCTGAAGGCCAAGCTGCTGCTGGCGGCCCTGGACCACTTCGCGGCCCGGGGCTTCGACGGCGTGCAGGTGAAGGAGGTGGCCGAGGAGGCCGGCGTCTCCAAGCCGACCCTCTACTACCACTTCGGCAGCAAGGAGGGCCTCTTCCGCCAGCTCTGCCTGGTGGCCCTGGCGGTGACGGAGAAGCGCCTGCGGGACATGGTGGCGCCCCACCTGGGGGCGCGGCCCGGGGACCCCGCCGCCGTGCGGGCCTCGGCCCTGCGCCTCTCGGCCTCCTACGTGGACCTGCTCATGGAGCTGCCCCAGTTCACGGGCTTCATCCTGCGGGCCATCGCGGTGCCGGGGCCGGACTCGACCTTCCGCGACCTCATGCCCGTGGTGGAGCGGGCGCTGAGCCCCCTGGGCCTCTACGTGAACCACGTGTTCGGCATGGACTTCGAGCAGGCCCGCAAGGAAGTGATGGTCTACACCGCCATCTTCGGGGCGCTGCTGGAGGAGCACCTCCGGCGGCCCGAGTACGAGATCGACGCCGGAGAGATCGCCTGGGCGGTGGACCGCTGGCTGCGGGGCATCCAGGGTGCGTGAGCGCGCACGGAAGACGGGAGGCGGACGTGGTCAAGACGGCGGCCCTGGCGACGGCGCTGTGGATGGGAGGCCTGGCCATGGCCGCTGAGAAGGAGAAACCGAAGGCTCCGAAGCCCCTTGCCCCCGTCGGGGTCGTGGTGCGGCCCCTGGACCTGGCCCAGCACGAGCTGCAGGTGGAGCTGACCCTCCCCGCCGAGGCGGTGAAGGCGGGGGCGATTGCCGCCATGGCCGCCTGGACGCCGGGCTCCTACCTCATCCGCGACTACGCGCGCTTCGTGGACCGGGTGGAGGCCCGGCCCGAGGGCGGCGCGCCCTATGCCCCGGAGAAGCTGGACAAGCAGCGCTGGCGCCTCCTGCCCGCGAAGGGGCCGGTGACCCTGCGCTACCGCCTCTACGCCAACGAACTGAGCGTGCGCACCAACCACGCCGACGCCTCCCACGCCTTCCTCACCGGCGCCGCGTCCTTCCCCGCGCTGGAAGGCCAGCCGGCCCGGCCCTACGCCGTGCGCTTCGAGGGCTTCCCGAAGGACTGGTCCGTGGCCACCGGCCTGCCGGAGCGGGCGGGCGCCTACCACGCCGCGGACTACGACACGCTGGTGGACAGCCCCTTCGAGCTGGGCCGCCTGCGGGTGCGGCGCTGGGAGTCCATGGGCGCCCGCTTCGAGTTCGCCTTCCAGGGGGAGCACAACGGCGACGAGGCCCGCATGGCCGCGGACGCGCGGAAGATCGTCGAGGAGGCGGGCCGGATCTTCGGCGGCTTCCCCTTCGACCGCTACGTCTTCCTCCTCACCTTCAGCCCCCGGGCCGGGGGCGGGCTGGAGCACCGCAACAGCACGGCGCTGCTCTCGGACCCCTTCCTCTACGACAAGGCCGAGGGCTACCACCGCCTGGCGGGCCTGGTGTCCCACGAGTTCTTCCACGTCTGGAACGTGAAGCGCATGCGGGACGCGGCCCTGGGCCCCTTCGACTACCAGCGGGAGGTCCCCACGCGGCTCCTGTGGTTCCACGAGGGCTTCACCGACTACATGGACAGCGTGGTCGCCCTGCGGGCTGGCGTGCTGCCCTGGTCCTTCGTCGCCAAGGAGTGGGGCCAGCGCTGGACGGAGAACCTGCAGAAGCCCGGACGCAAGGAGCAGAGCGTCAGCGAGGCCAGCTTCGACGCCTGGATCCGCCACTACAAGCCCACGGAGTTCTCCCCCAACAGCACCGTGGGCTACTACGACAAGGGCAGCCTGGTGGCGCTGATGATGGAGGGCCGGATCCGCCGCGGCAGCGGCGGCAAGGCCGGCGTGGCGGACCTCTTCGCGAGGCTGTGGAAGCAGTGCGGCGACGGCCCGGTCAGCGACGGTCAGATCCGCGAGGCCTTCCGCGCCCTCTCCGGCGAGGACCCGGAGCCCTTCTGGAGGGACTTCGTGGAGGGCCGCGCGGAGCTGGACAGCTCGGCGCTGGAGCAGGCCGTGGGCCTGAGGTTCGAGATGAGGGCGCCCTGGGAGCTCCTGTCCCTCGAGGACCAGAAGGATCCCGACGCGGTGAAGCGGGCCAAGGCTTTCACGGGCCTGGTCTTCGCCGCGCGGGGCAACGGATCGGACGCGCCCGCGGTGCAGAACGTGCTCCCGGATTCCCCGGCCTGGCGCGCGGGCATCGGGTACGGCGCCGAGATCCTCGCCGTGGACGGCTGGCGCACCCCCAGCGCGACGGAGGCGCAGCGCCGCCTCGCGGACGCCTTCGGCGGCAGCGCCGACGTGCTCGTCCAGGAGCGGGGGCGCGTGCGCACGGCCAGGGTCGAGGTCGCGGAGAACCCCTCCCGGACGGTGCGGCTGGTGGCGGACCCCGGCGCCACGCCGGAGCAGAAGGCCGCCTTCGCCGCCTGGACGGGCCAGCCCTTCCCGGCGGCGACGCGGAGCCTGGCGCGGCCGGGGGACGACGGGGCGCGGCCGCAGGAACGGGGCCCCTCCGCCGGCGGCGGGCAGTAGGCGACGTGGAGGCCTCCCGGCTGCCCGCCGCGCCGCCCCGCATCGCGGCCCTCATCGCCGCCCACGACGAGGAGGCCCACGTGGGCGGCGTGGTGCGCGGCCTGGCGCCCTACGGCCTGGCCCGGATCCTGGTGGTGGACGACAACAGCGACGACGCGACGGCGCGGATCGCGCGGGAGGCGGGCGCCGAGGTGCTCTCGCTCCGGCGGCCCCGGGGCGGCGGCAAGGGGCAGGCCCTGCGGGCGGGCCTGGAGGCCCTGCGGAGCTTCGACGCCGACTTCGTGCTCTTCATCGACGGCGACGGCCAGCACGACCCCGAGGACTTCCAGGGCTTCCTGGACCACCTCGTCGCCCATCCCGACGCGGACTTCCTCATCGGCAGCCGCTTCCAGGACCGCGCCAAGGTGCCCCCGGCCCGCTGGCGCACCAACGCCCTGGGGAGCTGGACCCTGGGCCGCATCGCCGGCGTGAAGTGGGAGGACAGCCAGTCCGGCTTCCGGCTCATCCGGAAGAAGGTCCTCGACCGCCTGGACCTCAAGTCCAGCGGCTTCGCCATCGAGATGGAGATCTCCATGAAGGCCGCCGACTGGAACCTCCGCTGGGCCCACGTGCCCATCCGGGCCATCTACCACGAGAGCGGCAAGTCGCACTTCCGCGGCGCCATGGACACCTGGCTGATCGCGTGGTTCTCGCTGCAGTGCTGAGGGGGTGAGGGCTTCGTCCCTGACCCGGGACGCGTCCTCCACCGATGGGCCGGACGTCCGGGAAGGCGTGGGTCGAGATCCGCGGGGTTGACCTTCCAAAGGCACCCCGATCAAGCACGTCCGGCAGTGTGGCCGTGCTTGATCGGGGTGCGGCCAAGCGATCGCGCGGCAGGCCGGGGAGCGGAGGCTTCGATGAGCACGGGCGAGGGGGGAGGAACGAAGGATGGTGCCAGGGGATCGCATGTTGGTGCTGGCTTCGTCCCACCGCTGAAAGCGTGCCCGGGATCAGCCGGGTTCATGGTCCTGCCGCGCTGTCGCTTGGCCGCACCTCGGTCCATCCGCGGCCAAGGGCGCCGCGAATGGACTGAGGTGCCTTTGGAAGGTCAACGGCAAGGTCAAGATCAAGGTCAACGGCAAGGTCAAGGTCAAGGTCAACGGCGAGGTCAAGGTCAACGGCGAGGTCCACTCGGGCCGACACACGTTCTTGGGCCGGATCTCCACCGTTCCGAGCGTCTCCAGTCGTTTGCCTGCCTCCGTCCCCGCGCGGCACAACGCTGCCACAATGCCCCCCATGGCCATCAGCGTCTTCGACCTCTTCAAGATCGGCATCGGGCCGAGCTCGTCGCACACCGTCGGGCCGATGAAGGCCGCGCGCATGTTCGTCGCTTCGCTCAAGGCGGACGGGACGCTGGAGCGGGTCCACACGCTGAAGACGGAGCTCTACGGCTCGCTGGGCGCCACGGGGCGGGGGCACGGTTCCGACAAGGCGGTGCTGCTGGGGCTGGAGGGGGAGACGCCGGAGGGCGTGCCCATCGAGGCGGTGGAGGCGCGGCTGGCGGCGATCCGCGAGGGCGGGAGGCTGAACCTGCTCGGCGAGCGCGCCATCGCCTTCAAGGAGTCCGAGCACCTGAAGTTCGAGCGGCGCGCGCTGCCCTTCCACCCCAATGGCATGCGCCTCACGGCCTGGGACGGCGATGGCGTGGAGCTGGCCTCGAAGACCTACTTCAGCGTCGGCGGCGGCTTCGTGGTGAACGAGGGCGGCGGGGCGGCGGAGCCCACCCATGCCGCGGAGCTGCCCTTCCGCTTCGCCAGCGGGGCCGAGCTGCTCGCCATCTGCCGCAGGGAGGGCCTCGCCATCAGCGCGGTGATGGCCGCCAACGAGGAGGCCATCCGGCGCGTCCCGGACCTGCGGGCCGGGCTGCTGGAGATCTGGGCCGTGATGCAGGCCTGCGTGAAGCGGGGCTGCGCCACCGAGGGCATCCTGCCGGGCGGGCTGAAGGTGCGCCGCCGGGCGCCGGGCATCTACCGCCAGCTGCTGGACCGACCCGAGGCGGGCCTCGCCGATCCGCTCACGGCGATGGACTGGGTGGACCTCTACGCCCTGGCGGTGAACGAGGAGAACGCCGCCGGGGGCCGCATCGTGACGGCGCCCACCAACGGCGCCGCGGGCATCATCCCGGCGGTGCTGCACTACTACCGGCGCTTCGTGCCCGGCGCCACCGACGACGGCGTGGTGCGCTTCCTCCTCACCGCGGGCGCCATCGGCGTGCTCTACAAGACGAACGCCTCCATCAGCGGGGCCGAGGTGGGCTGCCAGGGCGAAGTGGGCAGCGCCTGCTCCATGGCCGCCGGGGCGCTGGCCGAAGTCATGGGCGGATCCCCGGGCCAGGTGGAGGAGGCCGCGGAAATCGGCATGGAGCACAACCTCGGCCTCACCTGCGACCCCATCGGCGGCCTCGTGCAGGTGCCCTGCATCGAGCGCAACGCCATGGCCGCCATCAAGGCCATCAACGCCGCCCGCATGGCGCTGAAAGGCGACGGCACCCACTTCGTGAGCCTCGACAGCGTCATCAAGACCATGCGCGACACCGGCGCCGACATGAAGGCCAAGTACAAGGAGACCGCCCGGGGCGGGCTGGCGGTCAACGTGGTCGAGGCGCCGTCGGGGATCGGCGTGCACCTGCCGGAGTGCTGAACTCCCCTAGCGCCACACCGCCAGGATGTTCGCCGCGATCACGAAGCTCACCAGGTTGTAGGCCGAGTCGATGAGCCAGAGGCCCTTCGGCTTCATGGAGAAGAGCGCCGTGGCGAAGCTGGTGGGGGCGGCGAAGCCGGCCCAGCAGAGCACGCCCACGAGGGAGGCCCTGAGCGGCGTCAGGTCGATGAAGTGGTTGAGCACCACCGCCATGGCGTAGGCCGAGGCGAGGCCGCAGAGCAGGGCCATGCCGTACATCGCCGGCATGTTCGCGCCCGCGGCGGCGGCCTTCAGCTCCTCCTCGGTCTTGCCCTGGTAGGCGATCCACGTCTTGGCGAAGAGGGCCGGGGAGTACCAGAGGCCCCCGAGCATGAAGATGGCGACGCCGCTCACCAGCACGGCGAGGTGGTTCACCAGGGGAAGGTGCATGGGGCCTCCGGGGGGTTGTGCCCGAAGTGTAGCGCCGGACCCTGACCCCGGCGGCCGAAGCGTGGTGAACTGGCCCCATGCTTCCCGCCGCCCCGCCCCTCGCCTCCAAGCTGCCCCTCGTCGGCACCACGATCTTCACGGAGATGACCCTGCTGGCCCAGCAGCACGGCGCCGTGAACCTGGGCCAGGGCTTCCCGGACTTCGACCCGCCGCCCGAACTCCAGGAGGCCCTCGCGAAGGCCGTGCGGGACGGGCTCAACCAGTACGCGCCCATGCCGGGCCTGCCCGCCCTGCGGGAGGAGATCGCGAAGCTGGCCCTCCGCCGCTTCGGCGCGGCGGTGGATCCTGGTTCGGAGGTCACCATCACGTCGGGGGGCACCGAGGCCCTCTTCGCCGCCATCGCCGCGGTGGTGGACCGGGGGGACGAGGTGATCCTGCTGGACCCCTGCTACGACTGCTACGACCCCGCCGTCCGCCTCCAGGGCGGCGTGCCCGTGCACGTGCCCCTCGACCCCGGGACCTTCCTCCCCGACTGGGAGCGCCTGCGGGCCGCCCTCACCCCCCGCACCCGCCTCGTGGTGGTGAACACGCCCCACAACCCCGCGGGCTCGGTGCTCGCGCCGGAAGACTGGCAGGCCCTGGCGGAACTCCTGCGGGACACGCGGGCCCTGGTGCTCTCCGACGAGGTCTACGAGCACATCGTCTTCGACGGCCGCCCCCACGCCTCGGTGCTCGGCCATCCCGAACTGCGGGCGCGCGCCTTCGCCGTCGGCTCCTTCGGGAAGACCTACCACTGCACCGGCTGGAAGACCGGCTACGCCGTGGCGCCCGCGGCGCTGAGCGCCGAGTTCCGGAAGGTGCACCAATTCCTCACCTTCTGCACCTTCCACGCGGCCCAGGCGGCCTTCGCCCGCATGATGGCGGAGCACCCGGGCCACCACGAGGGCCTCGCCGCCTTCTACCAGGCACGGCGGGACGCCTTCCGGGCCCTGCTCGAAGGCACGCGCTTCCGCCTCCTGCCGGTCTCCGGCTCCTACTTCCAGCTCGCGGATTATTCGTCGATCAGCGGGGAAGGGGACCGGGACTTCTGCCACCGGCTCTGCCGGGAGCACGGCGTGGCGGCGATCCCGCTGTCGCCCTTCTGCGAGGCGCCTCCCGCCGCGCGGCTCGTCCGCTTCTGCTTCGCCAAGGGGGACGCCACCCTCCAGGCCGCGGCGGAGCGGCTCCGCGCCCTCTGAGGGGCCATTGAATCCTTGACCTGGGGGCCTGCGGAGCCTATCCCATGGGAACCCCATGTTCGGCCAGGTCCTCTCGCACTACCGAATCCTCGAGCAGCTCGGCGAGGGGGGCATGGGCGTGGTGTACAAGGCCGAGGACCTGCGCCTGGGCCGGAAGGTGGCCCTGAAGTTCCTGCCCCCCCAGGCCACCCGGGCCGAGGAGGCCCGGGAGCGGTTCCTCCAGGAGGCCCGCCACGCGTCGAGCCTCGACCACCCCAACATCGCGGCCATCCATGCCATCGAGGAGGGCCCGGACGGCGGCCTCTTCATCGTGATGGCCCTGGTGGAGGGCCGCAGCCTGCGGGACCGCCTGCGCCGCGGGCCCATGCCCTGGACCCAGGCCCTGCCCATCCTCGAGCAGGTCCTCGCGGCCCTGGCCCACGCCCACGCCCGGGGCCTCGTCCACCGGGACATCAAGCCCGCCAACATCATGCTGGGACCCCGGGACGAGGTGAAGGTCGTGGACTTCGGCCTGGCCAAGGCCATCGGATCGGAGGGTCTCACCCGCACCGGCGTGGTGATGGGGACCGTGCTGTACCTCAGCCCGGAACAAGTGGGCGGGAAGCCCGTGGACCCCCGCAGCGACCTCTGGGCGGCGGGCATGGTGCTCTACGAGATGCTCACGGGCCACGCGGCCTTCCGCGGCGACGGGCTCGAGGCCACCTTCGCCGCCATCCTCCACGGGGCCTTCGTGCCGCCCTCCGCGGAAGTGCCGGGCATTCCCGCGGCCCTGGACTTCATCGTGGCCCGGGCCCTGGAGCGCGATCCCCGCGTCCGCTATCCCTCCGCCGAGCGGTTCCTCCAGGACCTGAAGGACCTCGAGGGCGGCGCCACCGCCACCCTGCCCATGGCGGGAAGCGGCGGGGAGCCCACCACCCGGTCCCTCCGGCCGGCGCGGCCGCGGCGGTGGCGGGTCCTCGGGCCCGCGCTGGCCGCCGCCACGGCCGCGGCGGCCACCCTGGTCTGGTGGCAGTCCCGTCCCGCCGTCCTCCTGGACACCCGCGTGGCGGTGGTGCCCTTCGAGGACCGCACCGGGGATCCCGGCAAGGCCCTTCTCGGGCGGCAGGCCGCCGAGCGCGTCTGCGAGGCCATCACCCAGACCGGCGTGGCCGAAGCGGCCCCGGGGAACGCGGCGCTGCCCTTCGAGGAGGGCGCGGGCGGGCGGGCCCTCCAGGCGCTGGCCGAACGGCACCGCGCGGGCCTCGTGGTGACTGGGGCCTACCACCTGGAAGGCGGCGAGATTCAGGTCCAGGCGAGGATCTACGATGCGCGGCTGGGCAAGGTGGTGGCCCTGGTGAAGCCCGAGCGCGGCCCCGCCGGCGGCGCGGACGCGGTCCTCCAGGCCGTCGCCCAGCGCCTGGCGGGCGGCGTGGCGGGGCGGATCCTCGACCCCTACCTGGATCCCGAGCGGGTCAGCATCCCGCCCCGGCCCGAGGCCTACCGGGAATGGCTCCTGGGCTGGGAGCTCTACTGGAACGCGCGGCCCGGCGCCGAGGCCTGCTTCGAGAAGGCGGCCGCCCTGGACCCGGACCTGGAGGTCGGCCGGGTGCCCATCGCCTTCATCCGGTCCCAGGCGGGGGACCACGACGGCGTGCGGGCGCAGTTCGCGACCCTGGACCGAGGGCTCGAGCGGATGAGCTCCCTGGACCGCTGCATCGTCGAGAACGGGAGGGCGTGGCTCGAGGGGCGGAGCGAGGCCGCCCTCGGCCCCATCCGGGAAGCCTCGCGCATCGCCCCTGGCAGCCCCCTGGTCAACCACCAGCACGCCTTCACCGCCCTCTACACCAACCACTTCGAGGAGGCGGTGGCGGCGGCGTCCCGCCCCATCCGCTGGGACAAGCTCGTCAATCCGCGGGTGCCCATCGGCGCCGACACCCAGGCCATCCTGGCCTGGGCCCAGCACCTGCTCGGGCGCTACGGCGACGAGCGGAACACCGCCGAGCACGCCCTGGCGGTGTACCCCGAGCAGGCCCGGCTCAAGGCGCACCGGGCCTGGGCCGCCGTGGGCGAAGGGCGCCTCGACGAGGCCCAGCGCCTGGGCCGCGAACTGGCCTCCACGGCGCCGGTGTCGGCGCTCGAGATCGCCGCGGACCTGCGGGTCCACGGGCACGGCGAGGCCTCCCGGCGCGTCGCCGCCGAAGCCCTGGCGGGGCTGGACCGCAAGGGCGCTGGGGCCCCGGGGGCCGAGGCCTCGGCGGCGGGCCTGAGGATGCTCGCCCTGGCCCTGGCGGGGCGACTGGAGGAGAGCCTCCAGGCCGCCGAAGTCTTGCACCGGAAGCACCCCGGCCAGCCGGCCCTGCTGGGCCACGCGGGCATGATGGCGGCGGACCTGGGGCGGCGGGAGCAGGCCCGCCGATGCCTCGCGGAGCTGGAGGCCCTGCCCGCCAAGGACACCCAGGGGCGCCTCCTCCTGATGCGGGCCCGCATCGCCGCGCGCCTCGGCGAGGCCCGGACCGCCCTGACCCTGCTTCAAGAGGCCACTGCCGAGGGCCAGCAGCTGGGCAACGTGAGGCACCTGGACTGGGCCTTCGAAGAGGTCCTCCGCGATCCGGGTTTTGAGGCCTTCCTCCAGCCCCGGCCCTGAACCCCGGACCCTCCCGGTCGTAGCCGAGGGATGGAACCCCCTTGACTTCTCCTAACGAGATAGTACTAATTTATTAGTAGATCGGAGACCCTGATGTCCGACCCCCGGCCCACCGACGGCGAACTGGCGATCCTGCGCGTCCTCTGGGGCCGGGGCCCCAGCACCGTGCGGGAGGTCCACGAGGTGCTCTCCCGGTCCAAGGACACGGCCTACACCACCGTGCTGAAGATGCTCACCATCATGGCGGAGAAGGGCCTCGTGACCCGGGACGAGTCCGAGCGCAGCCACCGCTACGCCGCCGTCCACGAGGAATCGAACGTGCAGGGATCGCTCCTGCGGGACCTGCTGGACCGGGCCTTCGACGGGTCGGCCCTGGCCCTGGTGCAGCGCGCCCTGGACGCGAAGGCGGCGGACCCGGCCGAACTGGACGCCATCGCGGACCTCATCGCCGAGGCCCGGCGGCGGCCCCGGCGGCGGCCATGAGCGGCCTCCTCGACTTCCTCGCCGCGCGGTCCTGGGCCGAGCCCCTGGCCCGCGCGCTGCTGCACTTCCTCTGGCAGGGCGCCTTCCTCGGCGCCCTGGCGGCCTGCGGCCTGGCGGCGATGCGGCACGGCACGCCGAGGGCGCGGCATGCGGTGGCCTACGCGTTCCTCCTGGCCATGGCCCTCGCGCCTCTGGCGACCTTCCTCGTCCTCCTGGCGCCCGCGGAGGCCGTCCCGCCCGCGGGGGCCCTCGTCGCGCGGAGCCTCGCCCCCGCCGCTCCGGCCCAGGTCCCGGGCCTCGTCCTCCCGGGGGCCTCCCGCGTGCCCTGGATCGTCTCCCTCTGGCTGGCGGGGGTGACCCTCGGCCTGCTGCGCCTCGCCGGCGGCCTCTGGCGGGTGCAAGCCTACCTCCGCACGCCCTGGGAGCCCCTGGACGCCTTCTGGACCTGGCGCGCGCGCCGGCACGCCAAGGTGCTGGGCCTGCGCGGCCCCGTGGAGGTGCGGGTCTCCCGCGACCTCGCGCTGCCCATGGCCGCGCGCCTGCTGCGGCCCGTGGTGTGGATGCCGGCGGCCCTCTTCGGGGCGATGGATCCGATCCACCTCGACGCGCTCCTCGCCCACGAACTGGCCCACGTGGCCCGCCGGGACTGGCTGCTCAATGCGCTCCAGGGCGTGATCGAATCCCTGCTCTTCTACCATCCCGCGGTGTGGTGGCTCTCCCGGCGGATCCGCCGGGAGCGCGAGCACGCCTGCGACGATCTGGCGGTGGCCCTGTGCGGGGACGCCATCGCCATGGCCGAGGCCCTCGCCGCACTCGAGGGCCTCCGTTCCCCAACCCCGCGCAAGGCTCCCGGCCTCGTGCCGTCCCTGGAGCTGGGCGCATCCGGAGGATCCCTCATGGACCGCATCCGACGCCTTCTCACCCCCGATCCGCCCGCGCTGCCCCCCCTGCGCGCCGGGCTCGTCCTCCTCCTCGCCGCCGGCGCCGCCGCGGCCCTCCCGGCGGCCCGGGCCTTCTCGGATCCCGGGGCGGCCGCACGGCCCCAGGCCACGCCGAAGGCCGCCCGGAAGGCCGCGCCACCGGCGGGCTCGAGGCCGAGCACCCTCGCCCCCGGCGACACCTGGAGCGCCACGGAGAACGACAGCGGCACGCGCCGCAGCTACAAGGCCTGGCGCGACGCCGACGGCACCGCCCACGCCCGCTACTCCGTGAACGGGCAGGAGCGCCCCCTGGACGCCGAGGGCCAGCGTTGGCTCGACGGGATCCACGCGCGCGCCGAGGCCCAGGAACGCCAGGCCCATGCCCAGGAGGCCCGCGCCCGGGCCATGGAGCGCCGCGCCCAGGAGCACGAGGCCCAGGCCCGGGCCATGGACGAGCGCGCCCACGGGGAGCAGGGGAAGGCCGAGGCCGCCGAGCGCCAGGCCCGTGCCCTGGAGCTCCAGGCCCGCGCCCTGGCCCTGCGCAGCGACGCCCTCTCCCGCCGGGCCGACGCCGCCCGCCCCGACGAGGAGCGCCTGCAGGCCGAGGCCGCGCGCATGGCCGAGCAGGCCGCGCGCATGGAGGCCGAGGCCCGCAAGCTGGAGAGCCAGGCCGAAAAGCTGAGCCGGGAGCTGGCCTCGCTGCAGGCGGAGGCCGCGGAGAAGGCCCTCGAGGCCGCGGAGGCCGAGGCGGAACGCGTGGAGGAGGCCTTCCAGGAGGAGGCGCCCACGCCCCTTCCCACGCCCCAGGCCGCGCCCCGGGCCACGCCCAGGCCCTCCCCGACGCCCCGCGCGATGACGGCGCCCCTGCCTCCCGTGCCGCCCCGGCCGCCGAAGGCTCCCCGAGCCCCTCGCGCGGCGGTGACGCCTCCTCCTCCGCCGCCGCCTCCCCCGGTCGCCCCGCCTGCC
>JBDIBF010000035.1:0-30931 GCA_039812765.1 Holophagaceae bacterium | reverse complement strand
GGGCCTTCGTGAGCCAGAGCCCGGCGTGGCTGACGAAGCCGATCACCGCCATGCCGATGGCCATGCTGACGGGGAAGAAGAGGGACACGACGACCTGCAGGGTGCGCTGGAAGGACTCCATCCCCGGAGGCGGGGCCTGGTGGGGCAGGCCGAAGCGGTCCAGGATGCCGGCCATGGGGTCCGTGGGACCGAAGAGGGCCGCCAGGATCTGCATCACCCAGATCATCGGGAGGCCCACCCAGGCGAAGTAGGACACGGCCGGCCCGATGCGGCGGTGGAGGCCCAGGGAGGGCCCGGCCTCCCCGGGCCGGGCCATCAGCCTCATGGTGGCGAGGATGCGGTCGAGGAAGCCCGGGATGCGCGCCTTGTCCTCCCAGGGGACGAGGAGCACGTCGGAGGGGCCCCGGTCCTGATCGGGGTGGATCAGGTCGGACTGGGGCGGCTCGTAGGGATTGGCGGGATCCATCACTTCCTCAGGAAGAGGGTCTCGAATTCGCGCAGCGCCACCGGATCGCCCTCCAGCTTCAGGGGGCCGTGGAACTCCTGGGGGCGGGAGGTGGCGTACTCGCCGAAGGTGGCGATGTTGCCGTTGATGTAGGCGATGAACTCGTCCTGGCGGCCCCGGATGTAGCCCCGGAAGGGCTTGGCGGCGAAGCCCAGCAGCGCGTTGTCCAGGGCAGTCCAGGTCTGGAGGTGGCTCTCGAAGCCCTTCGGGCCCTCCCAGTAGCGGTAGACCGTCACCATCTTCGCGCCGATGGAGAAAGGCACTTTCAGGCGTCCCTTGTCGGCCACACCCTCCACCACGTAGACCCTCAGCCCCGGGCGCCGCAGCACCAGGTTCAGGGTGCCCCGCAGCCCCTTCATGTCGTCGATGCTCCAGCGGTCCCCGGGCTCGCCGCCCTCCTCGAAGGCCACGAAGGCGGGGACGAACTGGCAGATCCGCCACATGGCGGCTCCGAGGCGCGGGTGGTCGAAGAGCTTTTCCATGGCGGCGAGCTTCACCCGCTTGGGCGGCGTGCGGGTCTCGAAGGTGAAGTCCGCGCGCTCCACGATGTCCCGGGCCGCCTCCCGCCAGCCGGGGGCGAGCTGGTCGAAGGGCACCTGGGCCCCGAGGGGCGCGCAGGCGCCCGCGAAGGAGAGGACCGCGGCGGAAACCTGGGGACGCATGGCACCACGCTACCAGGGCCTGTCCCCCCTCCGCGCCGGGCATGGCTATGATGGGTCTCTCCCGCCCCCATGTCCCGCTCCCGGTCCGCCGCCCTCGCCCTCGTCCCGCCCGTCCTGGTCCTCGGCCTGGGGCCCGCCCTCGCGGGCCAGGAGGGGGACCTCGCCGAGAAGATGTTCCGGTCAGGAGAGCGCGCCTACGCAGCCAAGTCCTACGCGGAGGCCTTCGAGACCTGGAACCAGCTCATCAAGGCGGCCCCGGCCGGGGACTTCGCCGCCATGGCCCAGCTCCGCATGGCCCGCCACCAGTGGGAGGTGGAGAAGAAGCCCGAGGCGGCCCTGGCGATCCTCGAGCGGGTGAAGGCCGAGCATCTCAAGGACGGCTTCGCCGCCGAGGCCATGCTGATGCGGGGTTCGCTTCTGGCCGCGCAGGCGCGGAAGCCCGCGGACCTGCGGGAGCCCGTCGCGGAGTTCAACCGCGTCCTGGACCTCTACCCCGATCACCCGGCCGTCGCGGAGACGCGGTTCCAGCTCGGCATGGCGTGGAAGGACCAGGGCAACGCCCGCAAGGCCCTCGCCGAGTTCGTGGAGGCCTACCGCCAGGACCCCGCGGGTCCCGCCGCCCCCCGCGCGCTGCTGGAGGCCGGGGAGTGCCTGGACCGGATGGGGGATCTCCCGGGCTGCCTGAGGATGCTCCAGCGCATCCGGAACCTCGCGCCCCGCAGCCCGGAGGCGGAGGAGGCTGGCTGGCGCATCAACCTGAGGGTGAAGCATCGGGTCTTCCGACCCACGCCACGGAGCGAGGGGCCCTGGCCCGCCGGCAAGGTGAAGTGGCTGAAGACCGTGACCCTCATGGCCACCACCGCCGAAAACGAATTCCTGCTGTACCAGGATGATCTCGGCCAGGCCTTCCTCCTCCGGAAGGGCGAACTCAACCCGGTGGGCCCCAAGCTCCCCGGGGCGAAGGCCATGCTGGCGGGCCCAGGGGGCGTCCCGTGGCTGGCCCAGCCGAAGACCGCCATCCTCCGCGAGGACGGAGCCGCCCCCCTGCCGATCCCCGGCGTCTCCGCCCCCAGCGGGATGTTCCTGGACCGGTGGGGGACGGTCTGGCTCGCCGATGCGAAGAATCCCCAACTCACCTTCCTCGGCGCCGACGGCCAGGCCCGCACGGTCCCCAGTCCCGCCTTGAACGCGTTGGCCCCCCTGCGGGACGGGGCCGTCGCGGCCTCCGACGCCAACCGCACCCTGCTGATCCTCGACGCGTCCGGGCAGCCGAAGGCCCAGATTCCCTACGGGAAGGACCTCCCGGCGGCCTTCCGCTACGTCCTGGCGCTGGCGACGGACCCCACTGGCAACATCGCCGGCCTCGTGGAGGGCGGCGACTTCGACGGGGTCGTCGTGTGGGGCCCCGATGGCGCCGTCCTCCGCTATGCCACGTTCCGGGCCCTGGGGATCTCGGGCAAGTTCCGCAGCCTCGCCTTCGACCGGGAGGGCGGCCTGATCCTGGCCGACCGGTCCAACGACGTCCTGATCCGGCTCAACTGACATGCTCGCCCTGCTCCTCCTCGCCCTGCCGGCCTTCGCCGCCCCCCGCCCCCAGGCGCCGATGACGCCCCCGGCGGCCGCCCAGCCCGCCGGGGCCGGGGACGCCCTGAAGGAATCCATCGCCCAGGCCAAGGCCCTCTGGACCACCTCCGGCGACCGGGACGGCGCGGTGGCGAAGTTCGAAATGGTGCTGGCGGCCCTCGAGCCGCGGGCCCGGACCCTCGAGGGCGAGGCCCGCGCCCAGCTGTGCGAGACCTATGCCTGGCTCGCGGTGCTCGACGACCGGGTCCCCGAGAAGCGGCCCAACGCCGCCCGGCGTCTCGAGAACCTCATCGACCTGGCGCCGGACTACGACATCGACCGGAGCCTCGCCACCAGCCGGCTGGCCGCGGTCTTCGACGCCCTCCGGGCTTCCCGCACCGGCGTGCTGCAGTTCACCTTCCAGCCCGAGGGCGGCGTCCTCGCCGTGGACGGCCGGGCGACCCCCCCTGGCCCCTCCGTGCGCCTTTCCACCGGAGCCCACGTTCTCGCCTACAGCCGACCAGGCTACGAGACCCAGGAGATCAGGACCACCGTGGCCTCCGGTGCGACCGCCACCGCCGACTTCAAGCTCACCCGCGTCTCGAGCACCCTCACCGTCTACGTGCACCCGAGCGGCGCCGAGGTGCTCCTGGACGGCCGGCCGGTGGGCCGCAGCGCCGGCAAGGCGGGCGCCGAGCTGGGCCCCCTCGCCGAACCCCTGGGCCTCAAGGCGGAAGACTTCTCCGCCGCCTTCGTGATCGGCGACGTGAAGGGCGGACGGCACTCCCTCGAACTCCGGGCCCCCTGCTTCAAGCCCGTGAAGGTGGAGATCGCCGAGAAGTACACGTCCCCCTTCGCGGACCACACCCTGGCGCCCTTCAAACTGGAACCTTCCAAGGGGACCCTCACCGTCACGAGCGCAAGCCCCGGGGGCGAGCTCTTCCTCAACGGCCAGAGCCACGGCCCGCTGCCCCAGGCAGCCCTCTCCCTCTGCTCGGGCAGCTACGACCTGGTGGTGAAGTTCCCCCAGGGCGGCTACGCGGAACGCCTCGTCCTTCCCGAGGACAGGTCCGTGAAGGTGGAGGCGAGGCCCAAGCCCCGCCTGGCCATCCTGGGCATCGAGGGTCAGGAAGAGTTCCCCGGCCGCGCCCGGCTCTCCCAGGCGCTCGCGGGACTCGCGGGCCGGCTCACGGAGGTGGCCTGCCTGCCGGCCCGGGATAACGAGACCCCCGCCGAGGCCCTCCTCCGGCTCCAGGCCGCCCGGGACGCCGAGCTCACCCTCGTGGCCCGGCCGCTGCGTGGACCCGCGGGCATCCAGGTGGAGCTCGTGCTCGCCACCCTGGACGGGGAGGAGCAGCGGTTCCTCGACCGTCCCCTGGACAACGATCCCGTGTCCGACCTGGTGCTCCGTATGAACCGGCGCCCACCGCTGTGGGAGCCGAGCCTGGGCCTCGTGCTGCTGGACGTCGCGGGCTTCGAGCCGGGCCCCTACGTCCTCGACGGCGATCCGGCGGTGATGAAGGAGGGCATCCGGCCCTTCCGGAGCTTCGCCACCGTGAACGGCAGACCCGTCCCCACCGTGCAGGACCTGGCCCAGGTGCTGGCCGCCCACGTGGGGAAGACGGTCCAGGTGACCCAGATGGGCGTGCCCAGCGAGCTCAGGGTGGAATCAAGCCCCCTCGAGATCCCCCTCAACGCCCCCGGCCTCGCCTATCCCTTCCTCCTGGCGGACCTCAAGCTGAAGGCCTTCGGGGCCAAGGGGGACGAGCTGGCCGCTCTGAGGCTGAACCAGGCCATCGCCGCCATGCACTTCCGGCGCTTCGACAAGGCCTTGGAACTGCTCCGGGAGGCCCGGTTCGCCACCGAGCGGGGCGTCAGCGCGGGCACGGTCCAGTACTACATCGGAATCTGCCTGCTTCGCCTGGGAAGCGCCTATACTCCCGAAGCGATCAACGCCTTCAACAACGCCCTGAAACATCCCCTCGCCACACTCTTCGGGCCCGACGGCCCGCTGGTCGTGCCCCTGGCCCAACAGGCCCTGGACGACCTCAAGCCCTGAGGCTGACTTCCCCACCTGGAGGCTTCCATGACCCCGTTCCGCACCCGCCAGCGTGGCGAAGGCAAGGTCGGCTGCATCAGCGCCCTGGTCGTCTTCGCCATCCTCGCGGCCATCGCCATCAAGATCGTCCCCGTGTTCTACAAGGACAACCAGATGGAGGACGCCGCCGAGCGCAAGGCCGAAAGCGCCTCGGGCAGGGCCGAGGAGGTCCTGCTGCGGGAGCTCCTCGAGGAGGCCCGGACGATCGGAGTCGAGCAGGCCCTCCGCCCCCGCGCCGTCCAGGTGGTGAAGCGGGCCGGCGGAGACAGCGGCATGGGGTCCTGCACGGTCACGCTGAACTACACCACCACCGTCGACTTCTACGGCTTCTACAAGTACGACGTGAAAGTGGACAAACGCATCACCAAGCCCCTCCTCGAGAACATCCGCTAGGGTCCCTCCATGCGCCGCCCGCTCCTGCCGCTGGCGTTCGCCGCCGCCCTCGCCGCGCAGCAGCCCCAATACTTCCAGGAGTCCAGGCCGGCCTGGTGGAAGCCGAAGGCCGACCTGGAGGCCTGGAACGACCGCCTGGTGTTCGACCCCGACAACCGGAAGCCCATCGAACGCAATCGCGTCCGCCTCCGGCTGAGGTGGCAGTTCGGGGGCGACTCCGACTGGTGGCAGGTCCGGGTGGGTTCCGTCCATCGGGCGGGCAGCGACGGGAATCGGAACAACGCCCCCAGGTTCGACAACGAGCCCAGCAACGGCAGCGCCCTCGATGTGGCCGAGGTCAGGCTCCGGGCCCTGTCGGCGGCCGGCGGCGTGGAAGTCCACGGCGGCCTCGTGGAGAACGAGCTCCTCCACCAGGAGAGCCTGTTCGATCCGGACCTCCGGATGACCGGCGGGGGCCTGCGCCTCTTCTGGCGGAACGAAGGTGCCGGGCTGGACGAGCTGGGCCTGCGGGCTGAAGCCGGGACCATCCACCTACCCCTTCACGGGGAAGTGAAGCTCACGGGAGTGCAGGGCGTGCTCAAGTTCAGCACCGGCCCGGTCACCTGGACGGCCTACGGCGGCCCCTGGAAGCTGGAAGCCCGCCAGGAGGACGCCTTGAACTACCGGCGCCAGAACCCCGCCGGCGCGGGGGGAACCTACGCGAACCCCGAATTCCGCTTCGACACCACCGGGGCGGGCATGCTGTGGAACGGGGACGTCCCCCTGGAGGTGAAGGCCCTGCGCCACAAGAACAAGGACACCGGAGAGCGGGGCGAGGAGCTCCAGGTGTGGCTCGGCGCCAGCACCCGCCCCTGGTGGCCGAGGGTCGGCTACATCCGGCAACTCCTGGCCCCCACCGGAGCCCTGGCCTCGGTGAACGGCGACCTCTGGTGGCACCACGCCAACGCCGACGGGGAACGGTACGTGCTCCAGCTGCCCCTGCCGAAGAAGTGGAGCCTGAGCTACACCGTGGTGGACCAGCGGCGGCGCAATGTCGCCCCGCCCGCCACCGTAGGCTTCAAGCGGACGATGGTCGGGATCTCGAAACGGTTCTGATTGCCGGGAATCCGCCCCTGGGCCACCCTTCGAGGGATGTCCCTGTCATTGCCGCGTGACACCTTCCTCCCGGCCGGCCGCCCGCTGGTGGGCGTCCCTCTGCCGGGGTCCAAGTCCGTCACGAACCGCGTCCTGCTCCTCGCGGCCATGGCGCCGGGCACCTCCGAGCTGAGGGGCGGGCTGGAGGCCGAGGACACGCGGTGGATGCGGGAGAGCCTGCGGGCCCTTGGCACCCCTGTTGAGGAGACCGCGGGTGTTTGGCGGGTGGCGGGCGGGGCCCGGCCCCGGACCGGGACGGCGCTGTGGCTGGGGGCCTCGGGCACCTCCCTGCGCTTCCTCCTGCCCTGGCTGGCCCTCCACGGGGAGGGCGCCTTCCGGGTCACCGGGGAGGCCCGGCTCTTCGAGCGGCCCCTGGGCCCGCTCCTGGCGCCCCTGGAGGCTGCGGGCGCCCGCTGGATCGGCGCCCCGGAAGGGGGCATCCTCCACCCGGTCCCCCGGCCGCCCCGGCATCTTCGGGCCGAGGTGGACGGCAGCCTCAGCAGCCAGTTCATCACCGGTCTCGCCCTGGCGGCGGCCGCGCTCCCCGAGGGCGGGACGCTCACCTGGACGCGTCCGCCCGCCAGCCTCAGCTACCTGGCCCTCACCTGCCGCTGGCTGCAGGCCTTTGGCTGCACCGCCCGGCTCGACGGGGACCGCCTGGACGTGCCCGGCGGCCTCCGGCCCTGGCAGGGAACCATCTCCGCCGACTGGAGCGGCGCCGCGGCCTTCCTGGCGGCAGCGGCGGTGACGGGCCGCAACCTCACGCTCCAGCCCCTGGATCCCGAGGACGTCCAGGGGGACCGGGCCATGGCGGCCATCCTCGAGGGCGCCGGCTGCACCGCCCGGTGGCAGGGACCAGCACTGACCCTGAGCGGCCCGCTCCGCCGCGGCCTGGAGGCCGACCTGGAATCCTGCCCGGACCTCGGCCCCGTGCTGGCCGCGGTGGCCGCTCTGGCCCCGGCGCCTTCCGTGCTCACAGGGCTGCAGACCCTGCCCCTGAAGGAGTGCGACCGTCTCGACGCGTCGGCGGAGCTGGTGCGCTGGCTCGGCGGGCGCGCGGAAGTGGAGGGCGACCACACCCTGAGGATCTGGCCGGGCCCCGATCCCGGCCCCCGCGCCCCCTTCAACCCGCGGAACGACCATCGCATGGCCTTCGCCGCCGCGGTGGGTGGCCTGCGCCGGGGAGGCGAGGTCCTGGATCCGCACTGTGTCGCCAAGACCTTCCCGGACTTCTGGCAGGCCTGGGACCGCCTGCTGGGACGGCTCCCATGACCCCCGCGCCCTCCCTGCGCGCCTGCTGGCTGGGGCACTGGAGGGCGCCCTGGCCCATGACCCGGGGCCGGCGTTGGGGAGATCGGGCCTGGGCCCTGGCGGCCCTGGGGCAGGCCTGGGTGCTCGGGGGCCGCGACCGCCGCTGGCCGGTGGCGGAATGGATCGGCCAGCGGCCCTATCCGCCGCGGCTCGCCGCCGCGCCGGAAGCCTTTGAAGCAAGGCCCCCGGAGGCCTGGGTGGCCCTGCTGCGCCACGGCAGCGCCCAGGCCGACCCGTCGCGCCGGGGGGCCCGGGAGACCGAATTGGAGGGCGCCTCCTGGGAGGCGTTGCTGGCGGGTGAGGGCGCGCCCTGGATGGCCCTGGGCACGGTGATCCTGGACCTGCCGACGCGGCTGGCCTGGGTGCCGCTCCTCGGGGCGGTGGCGCCGGACGGAGGGTTGAGGCTGCCTCCCTTCCTGGAGGACCTCGTCCCCCAGGACCTCCGGACCCTGCCTCCTGGTTGGTGGGAGATCCTGCTGTCGGGGATGGATCCCGAGGGACGGCTGCTGCCGGTGGGCGATCCTCCCGCCGGTCTCCCCTGGGGAGCGCTCCGCCCCTTCCTGGAGCCCTTCCTGCCCGCCCACGGCGATCCGACGGTGCCCCCGGAGATCCCCCAGGCCTGGCTGCACCCGTTGGCGGACGGAAGGGTCGTGGTGCATCCGGGCCTGCGGGCCTGGGCCCGAGGCTGGGGTGCCGGGCCTCGGGGCCTCGGGACCATGGTGCCGGCCCCGGGGCTCGCGCTGGGCCAGGAGCCCGAGGCGGGGGTGGCCGACCTCCTGTCGGGACGCCTGCCGCGGACCGCGCCCCCAGGTTGGGAAGCGGCCCTGCGGGCCGACCTGGAGGAGCGGGTGGAGCGCCCGGCCTGCCCGGCATCCGCGGGGCACCCTGTCTGGGACCGGATCCGGGTCCGGTGGGGCGGCGAGCTGCCGGAAGCGGTGCCCACCTACCCGCCGTGGGCGTCCGGACCCGCGCCTTGCGCGGACCCTTTCCACTGGATGGCGGAGGGGCTGCGGGCCCACCACGCCAACGACCTGCTCGCGGCCCTGTGGGCCTTCAGGCTGGCCCACGCCCACTTCCATCGCCTGGACGCGGCGGACTGGGAGGAGCGGGCGGCTTCCAACGCAGCCCAGGTGGCCATCACGTGGGCCGACATGGCCGCCTACCGCTTCTATCGCGCCCTCGCAAAAGACCGGACCGAGCATCATCGGCGGAACGAGGAGGCCTTCGTCGCGGCGCTCTACGGCGAGGTCCCGAAGGCCGAGGCCATCTGGCGGCGGCTGGCCCGGGAGATCCCCAAATTCCAGGCCTCCTGGATCAACCTCGCGGACCTGGCCCTCTCCGCGAACGACCTGGACACTCTCCGGGAGGTCGCGCCCCGCATCCAGCACGAGGAGTTCCGGGCCCTGGTCGACGCCGTGCTGGCGGGGTCGGACGTGGAACCTCCGGGCCTCTCCACCCAGTTCCAGGTGCGGTGGCGCCTTCGGGAGGCCCTCCGGCCGGGTGCTCCGACCGGCGGATTCTGGGACGCCTGGGAGGCCTGCGTGGAGCAGTGGCTGAGGCTCGAGGGCGGGCTCCTGATGCTGGAGGCCCGCCCGGAGGAGCGCACGGGAGGCCGCCTGGTGGCCCTTCAGGCCATTGCCGTCCGGGCTGAATCCGCACACCACCTGGCCCGCCTCGAGCAGCTCTGGCCCCGCCCACCTTCACTCCAGGAGGCCGAGCCCAGGACCGTCCTGCAGGCCTGGATGGAGGGCCGACCGGGGCCCGTGTGGTTCCTGCACGGCGGCAGCGGCTGGCCCTCCACCATCGGGCGGGGCCCGAAGCCCCCCCTGGGCCTGATCACCCGCCTCCGGGCCGAGGGCGCTGTGGCGCCCCTAGAGGCGGAGGGCTGGGTCTGGCGGGGCCTGCCCCTGGCGTGGGAAGGGGAGACCGTGGGCGCCTGCCTCCTCGGCGAGTCGCCCGACCGGCCACCGGACCCCGCCGGGGACCCCGGACTCCTCGCGCCCTGGCTGGCTCGCCTGAACCCGACCCTGCCCGTGTCCCCGCCCGACGCTTCCGCCGACCTCCTCCACGACGGCAGCGAGCCCATGGCCGCGCTGGTCCGCGACCTGGCCCGGGTGGCGCCCTCGCCGCTGCCCGTGCTCATCCTCGGGCCCACCGGCAGCGGCAAGGAGGTGGCCGCGCGGGAGATCCACAGGCTGAGCGGACGCCGCGGGCCCTGGGTGCCCGTGAACTGCTCCGCCCTCGCGGAGAGCCTGCTGGAGAGCGAACTCTTCGGCCACGTGAAGGGGGCCTTCACCGGCGCGGACCGGGAGCGCCGCGGCGCCATCGAGCAGGCGGAGGGCGGGACCCTCTTCCTGGACGAGATCGCCGACGTCTCTCCGCGGGTGCAGTCCCTGCTGCTGCGGGTGTTGCAGGAACGGGAGGTGCGAAGGGTCGGCGGGGAGAAGGCCACGGCGGTGGACGTGCGCTTCGTGGCCGCCACCCACAAGTCCGTGGAGGCGCTGGCGGCTTCGGGCGCCTTCCGCCAGGACCTGCTATTCCGTCTCAAGGGCACCGTGCTGCGGATGCCCGCCCTGGCCGAGCGGCGCCACGAGTTCGCGTACCTGCTGCCGCGGCTGGTGGGCCAGGCGGCGAAGGGGCTGGGCCGTCCGGCGCCGAGCCTCTCCGCCGGCCTCGCCGATGCGCTGGCGCGGCTGCCCTGGCCGGGCAACGTCCGCGAACTGCGCCACGCGTTGGACCGGGCCCTCCTGCGCTGCGGAGAAGGTCCCTTGAAACCTTCCCACTTCCCGGAACTGGAGACGCCCGACCTGGCGCCGCGCCGCTGGGCGGAGGCCACCCATGCATTCCAACGGGACCTGCTGCTGGAAACCCTCCGTCGCCACGGCTTCAACGCCGCCGCGGCCGCGGACGCCCTGGGCCTAGCCCGTCCGGCCATTTACCTCACCGCGAAGCGCCTGGGAATCGACCTCACGGCGGAGCGCTTGCGCGCGACCTGAGCGACGCTCACACCCGCCGGCCGAAGCTGCGATCCAGCTCCCCGAGGGTGAGCTTCTTCACGATGGGCCGGCCGTGGGGACAGGTGTGGGGGACTTCGCAGGCCATGAGGTCGGCGATGAGCCGCGTGGCCAGCTCCGGGCTGAGCCGCGCGTGCTTCTTGATGGCGGCGCGGCAGGCCAGCTCGGCGTTGAGGTCCTTCCGGAAGGCCTCCAGGTCCGGTTTGCCGCCGGCCTCCATCCGCTGGAGGAGGTCCGTGAGCAGGGCCTCGGGGTCGCGGTCCGCCAGGAAGTCCGGCAGGGCCCGCACCACCAGGGCGTCGGTGCCGAAGGCCTCCACTTCCACGCCCACCGCGTGCATCTCATCCAGGAAAGGGGAGAGCCGAGAGATCGCGGCGGGTCCCAGAGCAAGGACCTTCGGCGGCAGCAGGGGCTGCACCGCCGGGTGGTGACGGCGCAGGAAGAGCCGCTCGAAGAGGATCCGCTCGTGGGCCACGTGCTGGTCCACGATCCAGAGTTCGGGTTCCTTCTCACCCCGCACTTCCGCGATCAGGTAGGTCGCCTCGAAAGCTCCCAGATAGCGCACCTCGAGTTCCGTGTCCGCTTCCGCGGCGCGCGCGGCCGGTGGAGCCGTGCCGTAGGCCTGGTCCAGCGCCGCGTCGCCGAAGGCTGACGCGAGCACCGCGGTGGCGGCTTCCGCCGAGGCGCCGGCCCAGAGTCGGGGATGGCTCTGGGCGACGGTCCGGAGCGGGCCCTCGGCGTTCAGCTCCACGGGCTTGGGCGGCAGCTCCAGCACCGAGGCCAGGCCGCCCCGCAGCTGTTCCCAGGCCTCCCGGGTGGCCCGGGCCACCCACGGAAAGACGCGGTGGGGCTCCCGGAACCGGACTTCCGCCTTGGTCGGGTGCACATTCACGTCCACGGCCTCGGCGGGCAGGTCGAGGAAGAGGACCGCCGCCGGGTAGGCGCCCTTGGGGAAGAAGCCCTCCCAGCCCTCGGCGAGGGCCGCCAGCAGGAGCCGGTCCCGCACGCTGCGGCCATTCACGAACAGGTAGAGGTGGTTGCGGTCCCGGAAGCTGAGCTCCGGAGGCGAGACCCAACCGCGAATCATCCACGGCGCCTCGCCGTTCACGAAGGGGATCAGGGCGGCCATCCGCTCGCCCAGCAGGGGCGTCAGCCGCGCGCCGGCGTCCGGGACGGGCGGGAGGTTCAGTTCCACGCCGCGGTCGGTGCGGATGCGCCAGTGCACGCCTGGGGTGGCCAGGGCCAGCCGCGTGGCCACGCCCCAGAGGTGGGCGTGCTCGGTCTCCACGCTCTTGAGGAATCGGCGCCGAGCCGGGAGCTGGGCGAAGAGGTCGCGCACCGTGACGGTGGTGCCGCGGCTCCGCGGCGCGGGCTGGACCTCCTTGATGACGCCGAACTCGCTGCGGAGGCGATGGCCCTGACCTTCCGCGTCGGCGCTGTGGAGTTCGAAGCGCGTCACGGAGGCGATGCTGGGCAGCGCCTCGCCGCGGAAGCCGAAGGTCGAGAGACGCCCCAGGTCGTCCGCCGTCCGCACCTTGCTGGTGGCGTGGCGTTCCAGGGCCATGTAGAGGTCGTCGCGGCCCATGCCGCAGCCGTCGTCGGCCACCTCCAGCAGGCGGCGGCCGCCCTCCTCCCAGGCCAGGTCGAGCCGCGTGGCGCCCGCGTCGAGGGCGTTCTCCACCAGTTCCTTGAGCACCGACGCCGGCCGCTCCACGACCTCGCCGGCGGCGATCTGGTTCGCCACCTGGTCGGAGAGGATGCGGATGCGCGACATGCCCCCAGTCTACGGGGCCCCGCGCCTCAGCTGGTGGGATCCCCGGCCAGGCTCTGCAGGAAGTTCGGCATCCCCATCTGCTCTGCGAGGCCAAGGTTGGTCTCGATCCAATCCACGGCCTCCTCTTCGCTCTCGAGGATCTCCGTGAGCAGGTCGCGGGTGACGTAGTCCTTCTTCGCTTCGCAATCGGCGATGGCGGCCTTGAGGGCCAGCAGGGCCTCCATCTCCAGGGCGAGGTCGCACTGGAGGATCTCGAGGGCGTTCTCGCCGATGCGCAGCTTGCCGAGGTCCTGGAGGTTGGGAAGGCCTTCAAGGAAGAGGATCCGCTCGATGATGCGGTCCGCGTGCTTCATCTCGTCGATGGATTCCTTGTACTCCCGTTCACCAAGCCGCTTCAGCCCCCAGTTCTTTGCCATGCGCGCATGCAGGAAGTACTGGTTGATGGCGGTCAGCTCGTTCTTCAGGAGCTTGTTGAGGTGCTGCAGGATGACCTTGTCGCCCTTCATGTCGGCTCCTTGAACGTGGTCCCACGGTAGCCCAAGGCCGGGGGCGGCTCCAACCCGTCCCCGCGCCGGGGACGGATCAGCTGGCCTTGCGCGCCACCTCGGCGGCCGGCAGGGCGGGGGCTTCGACCCGCGCCAGGGCACAGACCTGGCCCAGGGCCACGGTCTCGGCCAGGACGTCCTCCACCAGCCGGCGGATATCCGGTATGCACATGCGGCACTGGGGCTCCGCGCCGCAGGCCCGGAACACGTCCCGAGGCGTCCGGGCGCCGTCTTCCAGGACGGCCCGCCGGATGTCGCGCTCCCGGATCCCGTTGCAGTTGCAGACGTACATGGATTCCCGCTCCAGGGTCCATTGTAAGGGATTGAGACTTCGATTCAATCTCAATTACCTTGATGCCCGTCACACCCTAGCCGAGGTCCAGGTCCCGGTCCTGGCGCGCCAGGGTCCAAGTCCGGGCCAGGTGCACCAGGTAGGCCGCCAGGAAGGCCAGGCTGGACAGGCCGTGGACCCAGGCCAGGGCCGTGCGCCAGGCCGGATCCACCGCCACCTGCACGCCGTACCCCGCCAGGACCATCGGCGCCACGGTGAGGATGGAGCCCAGCCCCGTGCGCTTCCCCACGGGCGGCCCCCGGCGCAGCATGGGCTGGACGTGGCCCCGGAGCAGCATCCCGAGAGTGAACACCAGCGCCGGGGCGGTCAACACGTGCAGGTGCTGGAGCAGTCCCTGCAGCGGGTGCGGTTCAAGGCCGAACTCCCCCATGCGCTGGCCGAAGTAGCGCAGCCCGCCATAGACCATGCCGGTGGCCGCCACCAGGAAGGCGCTGAGGTGCAGGCAGGCCCGCTCGAGGGCCGTCATTTCCCGGGTCCGTAGAGCACCTGCCAGAGCGCGAGTCCCCGGCGGGACGCGTCGGTGAGGGCGTTGGCGGTGAGGGTCGCGCCGGAGAGAGGCCTGATGCCGCGGCCAAGCTTGAGCTCCCCATCCAGCTTGCGGCCCACGAGCTGCTGCTTCCAAGCCTCCTTCGCCATGTACTCCGCGGGCTCCCGGAAGGCCACCACCTCCACCCGGAGAACCTTCCCTTCAGCGGAGACCGCGACCATCGCCGTCTCGTTGAGGGTGCGGACGCGGTGGGTGTCGAAGAAGGCCACGCCACTGAGCCTCCCCTCCTTCCGGGCCTCGTAGGCGACGACCCAGAGCCCGGACAGGTCCACTCCGGCCAGGGCCTTCACCGTCTGGGCCTGGGCCTCGGTGAGGAAGTGCTCCCGACGCTGCAGGGAGGCTCCTGGAAAGGCCAGCGCCAGGGCCTGGTCCTGGGTCGGAAGGCCCGCGGCCGGGGCGGTAGCGCCCAACAAGACGGGAAGGAGGCTCTGAAGGGGGCGCAGGCTCATGGTCATCGACTGTAGCCGTCCGACAGCGTCAAGAGGAACGCGACGAGGTCATCCTCGTCCCGCTCGCTGAGACCCAGATCCCCGAGCTCCTTCCGGTTCACGTTCTCCGCGACTTCGGGAGGCCCGAAGCGGCCAGGCTCGCGGTCCCGGCGGTTGTAGAAGGCGACGACCTCGTTCAGGGTGCCGAAGACGCCATTGTGCATGTAGGGGCCCGTGCGGGCGAGGTTGCGCAGGGTGGGCACCTTGATCTTCCCCCGGCTCTGCGCGCTGCGGCCCTGGGCGATGACCACGGGGTTGAGGGCCAGACCCTCGTCGACGAAGGCGGCGCCGGCGGGGTTCACCGAGGAAGGCATGTCATAGAAGGGATTCTCGGGATTGGCGGGCACGCCCAGGTTGTCATAGGTGAAGTCCGTGAACAGCGGTGCGCCGCCGCCTGGACGGGTGCGACTGGGGTGGCAGGCGGCGCAGCCGGCCCGGCCTTCGAACAACGCCAGGCCACGCCGCTCCTGGGCACTCAGCGTGCTGCGCCCTTTCAGGTGCTCGTCGTAGCGCGAGGTGAAGGGGGACACCTCGGCGCTGCGTTCGAAGGCGGCCACCGCCGAAGCAATGGCGTCGAAGGCCCGGGCTTCGTCCTGGAAGACATCCGCGCCGAAGACCTCCGTGAAGCGGTTCGCGTAGGGGGACCGCGCCACCTTGGCCACGTAGCTCGCCCGGTCGGGATTGTGCATCTCGATGGAATTGAGTGGCGGGCCCTGGGCCTGGGCCTCCAGGCTGGCGGCCCGGCCGTCCATGAAGACCCCGCCGAGGTAGGTGCCCGCCGCTTCGTCCCAGTGGAAGGCCGGGGCGAAGGCCGCGTAGGCTGCGCTGGGCGCGTTCCGCGATCCAAACAGGCCTCGCACCGCACCCTCGGAGGTCGGCCCGGGCCGGGGATCGGTGAAGCCCCGCCGCGGATCATGGCATGACGCGCAGGACTGCCCCGCGGGTTCGGAGAGGGTCGCGTCGAAGAAGACGGCGCGACCCGCGGCAATCCTCCCTTCGGTCCCGGTGGGGCCTGATCCGCCGCCACAGGCCGCCAGCAGGACGGTGGCTAGGGGCACCGACTGAAGCAGGAACAGGCAGCGGAATTTCACCGCCGCCTCAGAAGTAGTAGCCGAGCGCCACATTGAACTGGTTGCGTCCCGTCCGGGCCGCGTTGGTGACCTTCATGGCGTCGGCCTTCACCGCCACTTGGGGCAGGGGCTTCCAGCTCAGACCCACCGTTGTGATTTTCTGGTCGTTGGCCGGATCGGCCTCGATGCCCGCCACCACCGACTTCTGGGTGTTCACCCGCTCCAGGCGCAGGAAAGGGATGAGGGCCTGCTTGCCGAAGCGGCCGTTCAGCAGGTCGTAGCCAGCCTCCAGGTAGGCGCCGCCGGCCTTGGTGCCCACCTGGCGGGCGGGATCCGTGGGGTCGAGCTGGTCCACGCCGGCGGCGGAGTTCGTGAACTGGGCCCACAGGGCGCGGATCTGCCAGCCGCGGAGGCGCACTTCGCCATGGAGGTCCACCACCGTGGTGGTGATCTTGGGGCCTTCGCCGGCCTCAGTGTTCGTGCCGCTGTTGCCGGTGAAGAAGCCGCCGCCGAAGGTCAGGCCGGGCGCGGGGTTCCAGTCCAGGCGGCCGGAGAGGCCGAGGCTGCGGGCGAAGGCCTCCTTGCCGCCCTGCCGTCCGCCGCGGATGCCGCCGTCGTCGAAGCCCTCGGTGAGGCCCTCCTCCCGCCGCGTGGCCTGCAGGCCGGTGCTGAGATAGGCCCGGTAGCTGAGGTTCGCGGGCAGGTCCCCGTGGATCCCGACGCCGATCTCGCTCCAGGTGGCCGGGATGATGGATCGCTCGGTGAAGGGCCGCTTCACGCTGAGCACGGTGGGCGGCTCGTGGATCTCGTTGATGAAGCCCAGGGGCATGAGCACCTGGCCGGCGCGGAAGTTGAGTTCCCTCTTCCACAGGAAGTCGAAGTAGGCGAACTCCACCTTCACCTCGCCCTCCACGTGCTCGTCGCTGTAGCCGCCGTGCTCGAACTCGAGCTCCGAGTTGAAGACGATACGGTCGGAGAACTTGTAGCCGGTGTAGAGGATCAGCCGGAGGTTGTCGGCGTTGGGGCTCTTGGGGCTGCGCCCGCCGTTCTGCAGGCGGTTCTCGAAGTTCTCGTAGACCAGCTCGCCGTATCCGCCGATGGACAGGCCGCCCGTGGAGCCGTACACCTTCGACGCGGCCGGCGCGAGGCCGAACTTGCCCTCTTCCGCCGCCTGGGGCGCCGTCGCGCCGGCCTTCTGGGCCTCCAGCTCCCGGCTCAGGATCTCCAGCTTGCGTTCCAGGTCGGCGACGCGCTTCTCGGTGTCGGGCTTGTCCTGGGCGAAGGCGGGCGACGCGAGCAGGGCCAGGGCCAGGGTGCTGAGCAGGGGTTTCATCAGGTCTCCTTAGGGGACGAGCAGGGCCGCGAAGGCATCGGTCATGCGACGGCGGCCGTGGGTGTAGAGGAAGCAGGCGGGAAGGCCCCGGCTCTGGGCCCAGGCGATCCCCTGCACGGGGCCCATCACGTAGAGGGCCGTCGAGAGCACATCGGCTTCGAAGGCGGTGGGCGCCACCACCGAGACGGAGCCCCATGCCGGGCAGGGGCGGCCGGTGCGGGGGTCGAGGATGTGCCGGCCGCGCTCGGAGGTGCCACTGGTGGACAGGGAGGCGTTTTGAAGCCGGATGGTCAGGGCGACGCGGCCTCGCTGCCCGGGCTGCGCGACCGGAACATCCCGCACGCCGGCCACCAGCACCTGGCCCCCGAAGTCCAGCCAGCCCCCGCCGGCGCCCACCGTCCTGGCCGCGGCCAGGGCGCGGTCGAGGGCATAGCCTTTGACGAAGCCCCCCTCCTCCACGCCGGCATGCCGGCCCGCGAGCCGTGCGGTGCCAGCTTTCCGGTCGAGGACGAGGTGCTCCGCGCCGCTCTCCCGGAGGGCGAGGGCCTGCTCTTCGGCGCCGGGGATACGGCCCCGGCCGCGGATGTCCCAGGCCTCCATGAGGGGCCGCAGGCAGGGATCGAAGGCGCCCTCCGTGCGGGCGGTCCATCGCTTCGCGGCCTCGAGGAGTTCGATCCACTCCCCGTCGAGGGGCACCGTGCGCCCTTCCGCGGCGTTCAGGCGCGACCAGGCCGACTCGGGCCGCCAGGTGGAACATTCAGCCTCGATGCGGGCGACTTCGGCGAGGGCGGCCTCCGTGCCGGCCTGGAGCCGGGCCTCGGCGCCCCCCTCCAGGTGGAGGACGAGCACGGTCCCCATGGCCAGGACCTTCCGCTCCACCACCGGCTGGCTCCAGGCCGGGCAGGCGGCCAGGAGGGCGAGGGTCAGGGAGGCGGTGGCGTGGATGCGGAGCACGGAAATCTCTTTGAGATTGAGTCTCTATAAATTTGGATCCGGCGTCAACCTCCCGCCCCAGTGCTCCCGGTCACAAGGTCCTCAGCGATTCCCTCGCCCCGCCCCTGCAGGCACCCTGGGGGGGCCGTGCTCTTCTTCTCGCTCCTCGCCTTCATCCTCGTGGTGCAGATCCTGCACTGGCGGGTACTGCGGCGCATCGCCCCCGAGCGGCTGCGGCGCTGTCTGCCGGCGCTCCTCCTCGCCATCCACCTGCCCCTGGTCTTCTACTTCGCCCTGAGGTTCACGGGGCACTCCACCCACGGGCTCGGTCCGGCCCTCCGTCCGCTGGCGCGTCTGGGCTTCTACTTCCAGGCCTTCACCGCCATGCACCTCGGGACCCTGGCGGTGGCGGAGGGGCTCTGGTGGTGGCGCTTCCGCCACCGGCTGCCCCACCTGGAGTCGGAGTCGGAGGCGGAGGAGGAGGCCCACGATCCCGCGCGGCGGGCCTTCCTGCGCAAGGTGGCGGGGGCGGGCTTCGGCGCCGCGGCGGCCGGGGGAGCATGGGGCGCAGCCACGGCCTACGGCGAACCTGGCGTTACGCGCCTCGCCCTGCCCTTCGACGACCTCCCGCCAGCCTTCGACGGCCTGCGGATCGTGCAACTCAGCGATCTCCACGTCGGTCCCCTCGTGGGGCCGGGAATGGTCGAGGCCTGGCGGCGGCTCTGCCTAAAGGAGGCCCCGGACCTCCTGCTGCTCACCGGCGACGTGGTGGACAGCCAGCCCCACGAGGCCCGCGAGTTCCTGGAGGCCTTCCGGGATGTGCCCGCCCCGCTGGGGCGCTTCGCGATCCTGGGCAACCACGACTATTTCACCGACCCTGGCCCCATCTGGGCGGGACTCGAAGCGTCCGGCTGGCGCTGTCTCGAGAACACCCATGCCCTGATCCATCGGGGAGGGGATTCCCTGGCCCTCGTGGGGCTGCAGGATCCCCAGGCGCGGAACGGCCGATTCCGGGGGATCCGCTTCGGCCCGGGCCCCTCCTGGGTCGAGGCGGTGCGGGGGCTGGACCACAGGGTTTGGAGACTCGCCCTCAGCCACCGGCCCGAGGACTGGGATCTGGCGCGGCTGACCGGCGCCCGGCTCACCCTCAGCGGCCACACCCATGGCGGACAGGTGAACCTCATACCGGGCCTGAACAGCGCGCGGCTCCTCGGCCCCTACACCGGCGGCCTCTACCGCCAAGGCCGCGACCTGCTCTATGTGAGCCGGGGCCTGGGCGTGGTGGCCCTGCCCCTGCGCATCGGCGCGGATCCCGAGCTCGTGGTCATCACCCTCCGGCGCGGGTGAGGTCCGGCCTCACTCCGCCGCCTTGGACGCCTCCCGGGCCCGGGCGAAGGCCTCGCCGGGCTTCCAGGCGGGCATCGCGGGGGCGTCCGCCACCTTCAGCCCGAGGTTCAGCGCGAACTGGGCCTGGCGGGCCATGGTCTCGAAGTCCCAGCCCGGGTCGAACTCGTCGGTGACCTGGTGGTAGCGCTGCTTCCGGTAGGCCTCGGCGCGCGCCTTGGCCGCCTCCGGGTCCTTGAGGTACCGGGATCCGGCACCGATGGAGAAGGCGGGCACCCCGGCCTTGGCGAAGCTGAAGTGGTCCGACCGGAAGTACCCGCCGCCCAGGTCGGGGCGGGCTTCGGCGACCTTCAGGCCCATGGCCTCGGCCACCTCCGCGCCCAGGGCGAGGAGGTCCGTCCGCTCGGCGCCCGCGAGGCCGACGTCCGAGGTGGGCCCGCCGATGTTGAGGCTGTCGAGGTTCAGGGCCGCGGCGGTCCTGGCGAGGGGCACCAGAGGGCGAGCCGCGTAGGCCTCGCTGCCCAGGAGGCCCTGCTCCTCGGCGCAGACCCACAGGAACAGCAAGCTCCGCCGGGGCCGCGCGGCCTGGGCGGCCTGGGCCATCGCCAGCAGGGCCGCGGTGCCGGAGGCGTTGTCCACGGCGCCGTTGAAGATGCCGTCCTTGCCCTGCTGCACGAGGGCGTCGTCCTTGCCGAGGTGGTCCCAATGCGCCGAGAAGATCACCACCTCGTCCCTGAGCTTCGGGTCGCTCCCGGCGAGCACGGCCGCCACGTTGAACTGGTCCACGGTGCGCACGTCGCTCTGAAGGCTCGCCTTCATCTGCGCCTTCAGGGCCACGGGCCTGAAGTCCCGGGTCTCCGCGGCGGCCCGCAGCCGGTCGAGGTCCTCCCCGCAGGCTGCGAAGAGCTTGCGGGCCGTGCCCTCCGTCATCCAGCCCTGGAGGGGCGACTGGCCCTCGCCGGAGGCGAGCATGAAGCGCTCGTGGGTCCAGCCGTTCCGCACCACGCTCCAGCCATAGGACGCGGAGGCATCGGTGTGGATGAGCACGATCCCCGCCGCACCCCGGCGCTTGGCCTCCTCGAACTTGTAGGTCCAGCGCCCGTAGTAGGTGAGGCTCTTCCCGCCGAAGCGGTCGGGCTCCTCGGTGGTGGGCTGGGGGTCGTTCACCATCGCCACCAGCACCTTGCCCTTCAGGTCCAGACCCTTGAAGTCGTCCCAGCGCTCCTCGGAGGCCCCGATGCCGTAGCCGACGAAGACCAGGGGCGCATCCACGGTCACGGAGGCCTGGGGGCGGCCGGCACCCATGACCAGGTCTTCGCCCAGGGCAGGGGACACCGGTCCCGCGGGGGTCTCGAAGACCAGGCTGGACTGCGCCGTCCGGGTCTTCATACCGGCGATGCGCACGGCCTGGCGGTAGCTGCCTCCCACGGACTGGAGACCGAGGGCCCGGGCCTGGGCCTCCAGATAGGCGACGGTAAGGTCCCCGCCCCGCTGGCCCGTGCCACGGCCCTCCAGGAGGTCGCTGGAGAGGAATTCCAGATGGGCCCGCAGCGCCTCTGCCCGGACGACCGGCTGGACGCCCTGGGCGGCGAGGAGGGCGGGCAGACCGGCGAGCAGCAGATGTCGGGGCCTCATGGGTTCTCCGTCGGGACTCCCCATCCTACCCAGGGGAGGGGCCTCAACTTCCGGCCCGCGCCCGGCGTCCAACCTGCTGGGACGACCCCGTCGCATCCTGCTCCTCCTCTTCGCCCTGGCCCTGCTGGCCCTCGCCTTCGGCTGAATCCAGCTAGGCCTGGAGGGCGAAGGCCTGGAAGCCCTCCCCGTCCCAGGCCAGAAGGTCCGGCCGGAAGAAGGCCCCGCCCAGGGCCTCGGGCCAGCAGGCCGGAACCACGAGGTTCGGCCTTGCCGTGCGCAGGCGGTCCAGGTGTGCCCGGCCCTCCTCGGGGAACACCGAGCACACGGCGTAGATCAGCAGGCCTCCCGCCGCGAGCCGCGGGAGGGCGGCATCCAGCAAGTCCCCCTGCGCCCGGACGAGCCGGTCCAGGTCGATGCCGTGGCCCGTCCAGGTCAGCTCGGGATGCTTGCGGAGGGTGCCGCTGGCGGAGCAGGGCGCGTCCAGGAGGATGAGATCGAAGGGTCGGCCGCCCTTGCGCAGCCAGGCCGCGGCGTCCTCGTTGACGACGTGGGCCTTGACCTCGCGTGCTTCGAGGGTGCGGGCCAAGGCCTCGGCCCGCTTCGGAGCCTTCTCCACCGCGAAGAGCTCGGCGCCGGGGTAGCGCCGGGCCAGGGCGGTGGTCTTGCCCCCCGGCGCCGCGCAGGCATCCAGGATGCGCTTCGGCGCGCCGTTCCAGGCGAAGGCCATGAGGGCCTGCGAACTCCGGTCCTGGACCATGCCTTGGCCCGCGGCGAGCCAGGCCCTCGGGAAGGACGCGCCGGGACGCAGGCGCAGGGCCAAGGGCAGAGCTGGATCCGCCTCGAGGTCCTCGGGCGTGGTGCCGGGCTTCAGCGCCCGGAAGCAAGGGCTGGGTTCGGCCTGAAGCCGGGTCCACAGCGCTTCCCGGTCGGCCGGCGCGCAGGCGTCGAGGATGCGTTCGGCGAAGGGCGTGCGATCCAGGGCCGCGGGCAGCGCCTCCAGGTCGCGAGCCGTGCCCGCGCGGTCCTTGGCCGCCGCGCGCAGGAGGGCGTTCACCAGGCCACGGTGCACCGGGAAGCCCAGGTCGCGGTCGGCCACCAGGGCCACGGCTTCGCTCACCGCCGCGAAGTCCGCCACGCCCGGCAGCCAGGCCAGCTGGACCAGCCCCAGGGCGAGGGCGACGCGGGAGCCCAGGGGCAGCCCGCGGGCGGGGTTCTTGAGCCTCGGCTCGATCCAGGCCTGCAGGCGCCCCCAGCGGCGCAGGGTCAGCCCGAGCATCGCCTGGGCGAGGGATGCGTCCGCCGGCGAAAGGCCGGCGTTCCACCCTTCCGGCACGCGGCCCCCCTCGCCGAACACGGCGTGCAGGGCGCGGGCGGCGGCGAGGCGCGAGGGCGAGGCCATGCCCCAGCGTCTCACGTTGGCAGGGGTAGCAGCGTTATGGCACGGTGCGAGGGGGCTTCCCCGGCTTCTTTTCCTTGGAGGAAGCGGGTGGTTCAGACTGCCTGTATTTCTCGATCAAGGGATCGAGGGGGACCAAGTCACCCGCCCCATTGAGCCACAAGGGGAAGGTCAGCGAGGTGTCCCGTTGCACCTCGGATTTCGTACCGTCCGCGAGTGACCAATCGAAAGATTTCAGGGACTGATCCGATCCTTCTACGTACTTGATTTCGGGAAGGCTCCGGCGTTGAGGGTCGGAACTCCCAGGTTTCACAACCGTGAAGGGACGAAGGCTGAAGACGACCTTCACGGAGAGGGCCAGATCAGGAATCATTTGAATGCAATCGCCAGAGGGGAATCCATTGCAGTAGATCCTTCCCTCGGATCGGGCTCTACGGGCGAGGCCTTTTAGCTCCAGAGGCTCCCAGGGGACTGAGAGAGGCCGAAGCCTCCGCGTGTAGGTGTCGTAGTCCAGGAGCCGTCCATTGTCGGAAGCGTAGATAACGACGTGTTCATCACATACCGCGGTTCGCAGGTTCATCCAGATCCGGCGTTGCAGCGGTCGATCCTCGGGCTCCATCTCGATAGTAGGAAAAGGGATCGTGGAGGCAGGCTTATCATCACCCGGCCGAAACACCTCGATGAGGTTCTCCGAAGTGGTCAGGAGCAGGATGCTTCCATCAGGAGCGATCTCGAAGTCGTCGAACTCAACGGTCGGGGTGAGCGCCACCACCCACTGTTGTGCGAGGCTCTCCCACTGAACGACGCGTTTACCGTCCGTACCCCAAAATGTACCCGCCCGAAACTTGGCTGTAGTTGGAGCTCCTGGTGGACCGGTGGGGGGCGAGGGGACGCTGCGAACCTCAAGTAGCCGCTGGCCTCGCGAAGTCTGCTTCCACTGATAGAGCTCGCGTCCTCGTTCGAGGAATAGGTCCCCACCGTTGGATTTACCTATGTCGAGGTAGCGGAGCCTCCCTTCCCAGCCACTACCCCCTGTTCCCTTGGGTTTGAGGCAGCCCGTTTTCACAAAAGGAATTTGGGTCAGCGGATGAGGAGCAACTGGCATCCGGGACGCACCCTGCCCCAGGAGCACCCCGGCAGAAACCCAGGCGGCAAAAATCGGGCGTAATACTCGCACTGATGAGTTCATTCGCAGACGTACACCGTTTCCTCGACTTTCCCATTGGCCCATTTGACTTCGGCCCCGTTCTCCCAGGAGCACCATCCAGTGGAACCATCCTGCGCGATCATGCAGTTCGATGCTGTCCTTCCGCAGACGATGCCACAGCGGGAGCAGGTATCTTCTGCTCGCATGAAACACAAGTTCGAAGATACAAAGAGGGCCAGGGCGAGGGCGATGGGGTTCCGCATGAAGATCTCCAAGAATTTGGGTTGTGGATTTCGAGGGCAAGAATGTGTGTGTGTGTGTGTGTTCTGTCAAGCGGAACCTGCCGGGTAATCCCCCCGGGGATTTGGGGCAGTTCCATCAGTAAACTCGATTCATGCAGTCGCCTTCCCACGGTCCTGACGCCACCGCCCACCTCGTTCGCGCCCTCACCGCCGACGGCCATGTTCGCCTGGCGGCCCTGGGCGCCTCCCCGCTCTGGGACGGCATCCGCCGGGGCCATCCGCACCTGGTGCCGGAAGCCTGCGCCTGCCTCACCGAGCTGATGGCGGGCTCGGCGCTCCTGCAATCCCGCACGGTCTTCGCCGAGCGGCTCCAGCTTCTCCTCAAGGGCGCCGGCCGGGCGAAGGCGGTGGTGGCCGACTCCTGGCCCGATGGCATGGTGCGGGGCATGCTCGACGTCTCCGAGGCCCCCGCCGACGCGCCCTGGATCGCCGCGCCCGGCATCTTCCAGGTGATGCGCAGCAACCCCTCCGGCGAGCCCTACATCGGCAACCTCGAACTGGTGGAGGGCGGCATCCAGGCCCAGATCGAGGCCTACCTCCAGCAGAGCGAGCAGGTGCAGGCCAGCGCGACGCTCTGGTGCGACCCCGAGACCGGCGAGGCCGGCGGGCTGCTGGTGGAGCCCCTGCCGGACTGCCCGCCGGAGCGCCTCGCCCGCCTGATCCAGGCCCTGGAGGGGCTGGAGGTCGTTCCCTTCTGGGAGCGCACGCCGGACTTCCTCGCGGGCTGGATCAACCAGGGCGCCGGCTGGCAGCCCCTCTCCGAGACCCTGCTCACCTACGGCTGCCGCTGCAGCCGGGAGTCGCTGCTGGGAAGCCTGAGGGGCTTCGCGGAAGGCCAGCGCGACGAACTCTTCGCCGAGGGCGGCCCCATCGAGGTGCGCTGCGACTACTGCGGCACGGTCTACTGGATCCGCAGGGAGGAGCTGCTTGCCTGAGGCCCCGGCGGGAGTCCAGATCGCGGAGCGGGGCCGACCCCTGGGTTCGCCGTTCTCGGTCTGGCTCCAGTTCCGCCTCGTGCCCTTCCTGGCCGCCCACCTCGTGAAGCTGTTGGCCTACACCCTGCGCGTGCGCTACGAGGGCCTCGGACCGGTGGAGGACCTCGTCGCCCGGGACCAGCGCTTCATCCTCGCCTTCTGGCACCGGCGCCTCGCCATGATGCCACTGGCCTATCCCTTCCGCCGCCCGGGCCGCGGCGTGGCCATCCTCAGCAGCGACAGCAAGGACGGCGAGCGCAGCGCCGCCACCTGGCGCTGGTTCGGCATCCACGCCGTGCGCGGGACGGCGGCCGACGACGGGGCCAAGGCCCTGGTGCGCATGATCCGTGCGGTCAAGGAAGGCTGGGACTTCGGCATCACCCCCGACGGCCCCAAGGGCCCGAGGCAGACGCTCAAGCCCGGCGTGATCGCCTTGGCCCGGAAGACCGGCGCCTGGATCGTGCCGGTATGCGTCTCCTTCGACCGCTTCGTGGAACTGAGTACCTGGGATGCGATGGTGATTCCATGGCCCTTCGCCGCCTGCACCGTCACCTTCGGGGCTCCCGCCGCCGCCGGGGAGTGCACGGACGCGGTCCTGGAGGCCCGCCTGAACGCGCTGGAAGCGGACGCGGAGACGCGCCATGGCTGACCTCGCCGTCGTCTCCCTCTCCGGCGGCATGGACTCCTGCGTCACCGCCGCCATCGCCCGGTCCGAGGGTCTCGAGCTGGCCCTGCTCCACGCGGACTACGGCCAGCGCACGGAGGCGCGGGAGCGGCGGGCCTTCGAGGAGATCGGCGAGTTCTACGGCGTGCCGGCCTCGCGCCGCCTGGTGATCAGCTTCGAGAACCTGCGGCGCATCGGCGGCTCGGCCCTCACGGATCCCTCGATCCCGCTGCCCGAAGGGGACCTCGAACGGCCCGGCATCCCCGCCAGCTACGTGCCCTTCCGCAACGCGCACCTGCTGAGCACCGCCGTGTCATGGGCCGAGGTGCTGGGCGCCGGCGACATCTTCGTGGGCTTCGTGGAGGAGGACTCCTCGGGCTACCCGGACTGCCGGGAAGCCTTCCTGAGGGCCTTCGAGACCGCCGCGAACCTCGGCACCCGCCCCGAGACGACGCTGCGCCTCCACGCGCCCCTCATCCATCTCCGCAAGGCGGACATCGTGCGCCGCGGCCTCGAGCTGGGCGCGCCCCTGCACCTCTCCTGGTCCTGCTACCAGGGCGAGGACCTCGCCTGCGGGAGCTGCGACTCCTGCCTCCTGCGGCTGCGGGGCTTCCGGGAGGCGGGCGCCACGGATCCCATCCCCTACGCGCGCTGAGGCACCGCGGGCCATGATTCCCCGACCGTCGGTTCCGCCTCCACCCCCGCGGGTCATCGGTCGGCGCCAGGATGTGGCCGCCCTCTCCGACCGCCCAGGGCTTCAGGCCTGTCACGGGCCGGCCTGGACGCTGCCCGCCAACCTCGCCTTCCTGGAGGACCTGGCCCGGGGTCCCGTGACCCTGGCCAGCTCGCCGCCGAAGGGCGTTCCGGGTCTTCCCGGCACCTTCTTCGCCTGGGAGTGGGGCTGGCTGGGCCTGCTCGGACGCGCGGAACCTCCGCCGGGCTGGGAGGCCTGGGCCGCGCGGAAGGATCCGGTGCTGGAGGCTCTGGCTTGGCATCCGCGCGCATTCCTGCAGGCGATCCGGGACCGGGCCCGGGCCGGTGACACGCGGGTTCCCGCCTTCGCAGCCATCGTGGCCCGCATGGCCTGGGTGCTCGGCATGGTGGACGCCGCGCTGGCCCAGGAGGGCCTGGACCTGCTCCGCTCGGGCACGCCCTACGCGCCCTCCCTGCGCTTCGCCCTGGCCTTTGCCCTCCGCCTGGAGACCCTCGCGCGGGCGGAGGAACCTGGCCTCCCCGTCGTGTTCTCGCCCAAGGTCCGCGGGGAGCTCGAGGGCCTCCTGACCCTCTTCCCCCACGTGATCGCCTTCCCGACCTTCGCCCCCTTGGGCCGCCGGACGCTGGTACGCCTCCGGTTCCTGCAGGCGCACCCCCTGGGACTGGTCCTGGCCCCGCGGTTCCTCGACGGCGCCCGCCGTTCGCCCCTGGAGGTCTTCCTCCACGACCTGGACCACGCGCGCTACAAGGTGCGGGAGGACCTCCTCCGAGCCGGCGTCCACGTGCCGGATCCCTACCGCGCGCCGAGGGGCGGAGGGCCCGCCGACACCCTGGAAGACCCGGTCTCCGGGCGCCATCGCACCGTGCTGAGCCAGGTGGATCCACGGGAGGCGGCCCTCCTGGCACCGGAGTCTGGGGACCTGGAGGACGGCCGCCTCGAGGCCATCCTCGCGGCCTGGCGGCCCGAACTGCGCGCCGCGACCGGGCTGCTCCGCTTCGAGCTGCACCACGAGAAGTCGCTGCCCTGCGATCCTGCGCGCATCGCCCGCGAGGCGGCCAACCCGGTCCATGTGGCCAAGCTCCGGGCCAAGCTCGCCTCGGGTTTCCTGGGGGACACCCCCTGCGATCCAGCCTGGCTGGAACCCGCCGCGGCAGCCCTGACCCGGCTGGCCCAGCGCCGGGCCTCGTGACCACGCTGCCAATCCTGGACTCGGCCCCCTTCCTGACAGGGCCTGGACCGGCGGAGGCTCGGGCGCTCCTCGAGTCCCTGGAGCGCCATGGCGCGGCCCGCCTGGTCCTCCCATCCGGTTTCGCGCGGCTGGCGTCGGCGGCCCTCCTCCACGCGGAGGCCTTCTTCGCGCGGCCGGAGGCGGAGAAGGCGGAGATCTGCATCACGGACTCCCCCCACCACCGGGGCTGGTCCGTGATGAACACTGAGCGGGACTGGCGGGAACAGGTGCACCTGGGCCGCGAGTGGCCGGCCGCCGAGGGCGGACCGGACTGGGCGCGGCTGGAGGGACCGAACCGCTGGCCCGTGCCTGACCGGGGCTTCCGCGCGGCGATGGAGGCCCACCTCGAGGCCGGCGCCGCGCTGGGCGGGGCGCTGATGCAGGCCCTCGCCCCCTTCTTCGGGATCAGGCCAGAGGTCCACGATCCCGTCGGGAGCTACACCCTGCTCAAGCTCATCGCCTACCACCCCCAGCGCCCCGGAGGGGCCGCCCGCCCGGGGGTGGCGGCCCACGTGGATTTCAGCCTGCTCACCCTGGTGGCCCAGGACGGCGAAGGCGGATTGGAGGTCCAGGAGCCCGGCGGCGGCTGGGTGCTGGTCCCTCCCGAGGCGGGCACGCTCATCCTGCACCCGGGCGAGCTCCTGGAAGCGCTTTCCGGAGGGCGGATCCGCGCGGTGCCCCACCGGGTCACGCACGCGGGGACCTCGAAGGCCAGGCTCTCCCTGCCACTCTTCTTCAATCCCCCCCTGGAGGCCTGGATCCACCCGCGGTCCGCGCCTCCCCGATCGGAGCTGGGGAGCCATGTGCACCGGGTGCTTACCGGCCTCGAAGGCCCCTTCCGGTTCGGGGAGGCCGAGTGGCGCCGGAAGGGCCTCAACCGCTGGTGCGCGACCTGCTGCGAGGGGGCCTGAGCCGCTACCCTGGGAGCGGAGTCCCCATGGCCAAACCCCGTCCCGCGACCCTGCGCCCCCGCAAGCGCGCCGCCACCCTGCCGGACCCCCTGCCGGGATACGTGGTCACGCGGCCCACGGGCACCCTGGACACCTTCGCGAGCCCCCGGCCCGGGCGGCCCTTCGAGATCGTCTTCACCACCGAGGAGTTCACCTGCCTCTGCCCGCTCACGGGGCAGCCCGACTTCGCGCACCTGAAGATCGCCTACCAGCCCGACCAGCTCTGCGTGGAGTCCAAGTCGCTCAAGCTCTACCTCTGGTCATTCCGCGACCGGGGCGCCTTCCACGAGGCGGTCACGAACCAGATCCTCGACGACCTGGTGAAGGCCGTGCAGCCCTTGTGGATGCGGGTGGAGGGCGATTTCCTCATCCGCGGCGGCATCCGCACCGTGGTGGCCGCCGAGCACGGAACCCGGCGATGATCGCGACGGAGGGCACGGGATGCCGCTGAAGGCCGTCATCGCCCTGGGCTCGAACCTGGGGGACCGCCGGGCGAACCTCGACGCCGGCATCGCGGCACTGGGAGGCCTGGGCTACGTGAAGCCCAGCCCGCTGGTGATGGAGACACCCGACATGTCGGGCCGGGGCCCGGACTATCTGAACACCGTGGTGCTCCTCGCCGCCCTCCAGGAACACCCGCGACGGCTCCTGGAGGAGCTGTTGCGCATCGAGATCCGCCAGGGCCGGGACCGTAGCCAGGGCCGAAACGCCCCGCGCACCCTCGACCTGGACCTCATCGCCGTGGCCGGCTTCCAGGGGCGCTGGCGATGGGAGGCCCCCGAGGACCTCGCGCGCCTCGGCGCGGAACTCGAGCTGGAGCTCCCGCACCCCCGGGCCTTCGAGCGCCCCTTCGTCCTGGAGCCGTGGCGGGCACTGGGACCGAGCGGCGTCTGCGGGGGCGTGATTCCCCGGGGGCTCTGAGGGCCCGGGACTAGCTGTCCAGCTCCAGGGCCACGCCCCGGGTCCCCATCTCCAGCAGCCGGTCCTTGGCCTTGGTGGACCACTCGCCCCTGGGATAACTCTCCACGAGCTTCTGGTAGAAGCCCTTGGCCTCCTCGCGGAACCGCGCGGTCTCCGCCTTCTCGTAGGCTCCGAACTCCTTGGCCCACTGGGCCTGCTCCTCCTTGCTGAGCTTGTCCTTGGGGGACTTCCCCACGCGCTGGTAGAAGCCCTTCTGGAACGCGTTCAACTCGGAGCTGGAGAGGAATCGCTGGCGCATGGCCTCGCCGAGCCAGTAGTAGGCCCGCTCCCGGTCGGCGTATTCCGGGTAGGTCTCCAGGAGGCCCTTGAGGCGGACCTCGGCGCCCGAGTACCAGCCGGACTTCACGTAGTAGATGCCCACCAGCAGCTCGTGCTCCGCGAGCCGCCGCCAGCACTGAACGATCTTGGCCTTCGCGTCGGGGGCGTAGGCGGAGCCCGGCGCCTCCTGCAGGAGCTGCTGGAAGGTCTCGATGGCCTTGCGGGTCTGGCTCTGGTCGCGCTCCGCGGTCTCGATGCCGGAGTAGTTGGCCAGGGCGATGTGGTAGAGGGCGTAGTCCCGCTGCTCGCTCCGCGGGAAGTAGTTCAGGAAGCTCGCGTATTCCACGGAGGCTTCGGCGAAGCGGCGGCCCTTGTCGAAGAAGAAGCTGTCCGCAAGCATCAGCTTGGCCTTGGGGAACTCCGGCGTCCCGGGCAGGTTCTCCTCGAGCACGCGGAGCATCCGCCGGCCCTCCTCCAGCTTCCCCGCCTTGAGGTAGGCCTCGCCGTCCGCCAGCAGCTTGGCCGCAGTGAGGCCCCGGGTGGGGTCGGTCTTCTTGGGCTTCTTGCAGGCCGGGGCCGTGGCCAGGAGCAGGGCCGCGGCGGCGAGGGGCAGGGGGCGGAGCTTCATGGGATGTCCTTCAGGCATTCATGGCGGCAGGGCGGCCGGGGGTTCCCGGGGCGGCCGGCGGGAAGCAGCGGGCCAGCCAGGCGGCGGCGAGCTCCTGGGCCTCGCTGCGGCGCCGGTCGTGGAAGACTTCGTGGAGGAAGCCCTCCAGCAGGTGCCTCTCCAGGATGGCCGGATTCACCGAATCCCAGAAGGCCAGGGCCCGAGGCAGGTCCACCAGGGTGTCCTGGCCGGCCTGGAGCAGGAGGGTGGGCACGGAAAGGGCGGCCCCCGCGGCCAGGACCCGGTCGCTGCCCTCGTCCAGGGCCTGGCCGAAGGCGGGCGTGGCGGTGCGGTGGCAGAGGGGGTCGGCCCAGTAGCGGCGGACCAGATCTTCGTCGGAGCAGACCAGGCTCTTGTTGCCTGCCATGTCCACGGGCAGGTGGGGCGCCAGGCGGCCCACGGTGGCCTGGAGGAGGTTCATGGCCCAGCCCCGGGACTTCAGCACCACCGCCGGGCTGGAGAGGATCAGCCCATCCTGGGCCGACGCCTCCTCCAGGGCGGCCAGCAGGACCACGAGGCCGCCAAAGCTGTGGCCCAGGGCCACCAGCGGCAGGTCCGGTGCGAGGGCCCGCTCCTGGGCGGCGAAGGCGCGCCAGTCCGCCACGAAGGGCCCGATGCCGCCATCGGCGTCGCCCCGGGGGCCCTCGCTGCGGCCGAAGCCGCGATGGTCCTGGCTCGACACCATCCAGCCCTGGCTGAGCAGCCACGCGGCGGTGTGGGCGTAGCGCTCGCCATGCTCGCCGTAGCCGTGGGAGAGGAGCACCCGGCCCTTCGGGACCTGACCCGAGGGCAGGTCCCACCGGGCGAAAGCGAGGCTGAACCCGCCACTTCCGGGTCGAGTCCCCCGAAAGGCCGGCTCTACCTGGGGAAGAGGGGCTTCCGCTGCCATCCCTCCAGGTTAACCCGCGGGGCCGCGGGCCCCTTCCGATAAGATGGAGGGCTGGGCCC
>JBDIBF010000034.1:0-31836 GCA_039812765.1 Holophagaceae bacterium | reverse complement strand
GCCGGTCTTCGCGCTGTGCGGACTGGCCGTCGGTTCCCTCGCCGCCGTCCGCTGGTGGTCGCCGGCGAAGGCCGTCGGCGGCGGCGTGCTGGACGGCGTGAAGCGGCGCAGCTTCGGGGAGTTCTACTTCCCCATCGCGGTCTCGATCATCTTCGCCCTGACGCTCGGCAACCCGGTCCGCTACATGATCCCCGTCCTGGTGCTCACCCTGGCCGACGCGGTGGCGGCGCTGGTGGGCACCCGCTACGGGCAGTCGCCCTACACGACGAAGGAGGGGCGCAAGAGCTGGGAGGGGTCCCTGGCCTTCTTCCTCGTCGGGTTCTTCTCCGTCCACGTGCCGCTGCTGCTCTGGACCTCGACCGGCCGCGCCGAGTCCCTGCTCATCGCCATGACCCTGGCCCTCGTGGTCATGCTCTTCGAGGCCATCGCCTGGGAGGGGCTCGACAACCTCTTCATTCCGCTGGGGACGCATTTCCTTCTGGGGATCTACCTCCAGCTCGGCGTGCGCGCCCTCGTCGCCCGCTTCCTCGTCACCCTCGGCCTGGTGGTCTTCACCATGGCTTGGCGCAAGCGGACGACCCTGGATGACGCGGGCCTGCTGGGCGCCGCGTTGGCGGGCTACGCCTTCTACGCCCTCGGCGGCGGGGCCTGGCTCCTGCCGCCCCTGGCCTTCTTCCTCCTCTTCCCCGTGTTCAATCCCGGCAGCCACGGCGTCCACCACCACGACATCAACGCCGTGCTGGGCACGGCGGGGCCCGGCGTGCTGTGGCTGATCCTCCACCGCCTGGACGTGAAGGGCCACCACCTCGTCCCCTTCGCCGCCTGCTACGCGGCCCATCTCGCCATCGTGGCCTTCACCCACCGGGCCTGGAAGCATCCGGAGCGCGGCCTGCCGGTCCTGGCGCTCGTGGGCGTGGGCCTCGGCTGGCTGGGCATCGGCGCCGTGATGCTGGCGAAGGACCTCGTCCTGCGGTCCTCCCTCCTCCAGGTCTGCGCCACCCAGGCCATGCTCCTCGCCGGCGCCGCCGTGGGCGCGATCGCCTTCGCCCTCTGGCAGCCAGGCCTGCGGGACTGCCCCGGGGACGGCGCCCGATGGACGCGGCAGGCCTGCTGCGGCGTGCTGGGCTCGGCGGCGGCCTACCTCGGAGTCCTGCGATGGCTGTGAACGAATCCCGGGTCGAACCCAAGATCCGCATCCCCTGGGGCCGCAACGCGGCCTCCCTGCTGCCGCTGACGGCCTTCCTCTACACCGGCTACCAGCTCAGCAACCGCATCCACGTCTTCGATCCCCGGGAACTGCCCCTGACGGCGCTGGACCACGCCATCCCCTTCCTGCTCTGGACCGTGTGGCCCTACTTCCTGCTGGTGCTCCTGCTCTTCCTGCCCCTGGGGATCCGCGACCGCGCCCTCTACCGACGCGCGCTGTGGGCCTTCACCTTCGCGGTGACGATCAACATCGTGGTGTGGATGGTGTGGCCCACCATCTACCCGCGACCGCCCAAGCCCGAGGATCCCGGGCTCACGGGCTTCGCCTACCACTGGCTGGTGAGCATCGACACCCCGGCGAACTGCCTCCCGTCCGGGCACATCACGTCCCCGGTGGTGGGCTGCTGGGCGCTGAGCCGCGAGCACCCGAAGCACCGCGTGTGGATCTGGCCCAGCCTCATCCTGCTCAGCTTCACCATCCTCACCACCAAGCAGCACTACGTGTGGGATTTGCCGGCGGGCGTGCTCTCGGCGCTGTGCGGCATCTGGCTCAGCGGGTGGGTGGCGGCGCCGGAGACGGTGAGCGTGACGGAGCTCGAGCCGGAGGGGTGACGGATCCGGGGTGGAGGGTCCCGGCCACCTGGTTCCGGAACCGAAGGTAGCCGCGTCCTTCCTTGGGATCCTGAAGTTGAGTAGAGCACCCGTGTTCATTGCGAGGGCGGCTTTCCCTCGCGATGAATGCGGGTGCCAGAGCGCGCAAGCGCTCGGTGGCCCGAACCGCCGGGCACGGCCAAGGCGGGCCGAAGGCCGTGCCGGGCGACGCTCGGCATCCTTTCATCTCGACGCTCGTCCGGGGTAGCAGCAGCGGAAGGGCCTGCACGGCCTTCGGCCCGTGACATCCTTTCCCGGCGGAAGGGGCGACCGAGCGCTGCGCGCTCTGGTTCCTCGATCGGCGAGGGCCGGGGGGCGTGGCCCTCGCCGATCGAGGAACGCTTTGAAGGTCAACTTCAACGTCAACTTCAACTTCAACGTCAACGTCAACGTCAACGTCAACTTCACAACACTCCCGAATCCTCGGGGCAGGATCCCACCTGCGGGATAATCCCCCCATGCCGATCCACAAGCCCTTCGTCCTCCATGCCCCCTACGAGCCCGCGGGCGATCAGCCGGAGGCCATCGCGCAGCTGGTGGCGGGCGTCGAATCGGGTGAGCGCTGCCAGACGCTGCTGGGGGTGACGGGGTCGGGGAAGACGTACACGATGGCGGCCACCATCGCGCGGCTGAACCGGCCGGCCCTGATCTTCGCGCCGAACAAGACGCTGGCGGCGCAGCTCTTCTCGGAGTTCAAGCAGTTCTTCCCGGAGAACGCGGTCGAGTACTTCGTGAGCTACTACGACTACTACCAGCCCGAGGCCTACGTGCCGGAGCGGGACCTCTTCGTGGAGAAGGACGCCAAGATCAACGAGGAGCTGGAGAAGCTGCGGCTGTCGGCCACGCGCAACCTGCTGGAGCGGCGGGACACGCTGGTGATCGCGTCGGTGAGCTGCATCTACGGCCTGGGCGATCCCAGCTCCTACCTGAACCTCAGCGTGACGCTCCAGGTGGGCGGCACCAGGGACCGGGCCATGCTGCTGCGGGACCTGGTGGCCATCCAATACCAGCGCAACCAGATGAGCTTCGAGCCCGGCGTCTTCCGGGTGCGCGGCGATGTCATCGAGGTCTATCCGGCCTACGAGGACGTGGCCTACCGCATCGAGCTCTTCGGCGACGAGGTGGAGCGCCTCTCCAAGATCGATCCCCTGCGCGGCGTCGTGGTGGAGAAGCTGGACGTCCTGACCATCTGGCCCAAGACCCACTACGTGACGCCGGAGGACAAGCTGAAGGCGGCCATCCGCCAGATCAAGGAGGAGCTGGAGGAACGGGAGAACGTCCTGCGCGGCGAGAACAAGATCGTCGAGCTGCAGCGCCTGCACCAGCGCACCATCTACGACGTGGAGATGCTCAAGGAGATGGGCATGTGCTCGGGCATCGAGAACTACTCCCGATTCCTGGACGGCCGCGCGCCCGGGGAGCCCCCCCACACCCTCATCGACTACTTCCCCGACGACTTCGTGCTCTTCATGGACGAGAGCCACGTGGCCACAGGCCAGCTCCACGGCATGTACAACGGGGACCGCAGCCGCAAGACGACGCTGGTGGACTACGGCTTCCGCCTGCCTTCCGCCCTGGACAACCGGCCCCTCAAGTTCGAGGAGTTCGAGACGCGGGTGAAGCAGGTGGTCTACGTGAGCGCGACGCCCGGGGACTACGAGCTGCAGCAGAGCGGCGGCGTGGTGGTGGAGCAGGTGGTGCGGCCCACGGGCCTGGTGGACCCCCTCGTCGAAGTCCGGCCGGTGGGGTCGCAGGTGGATGACCTGCTGGGGGAGATCCGCAGGGTGGTGGCGCGGGACGAGCGGGTGCTGGTCACCGTGCTCACCAAGAAGCTGGCCGAGCAGCTCACCGCCTATTACCAGGAGGTGGGCGTGAAGTGCCAGTACCTCCACAGCGAGATCGACACCCTGGAGCGCGTGGAGCTGCTGAAGGGCCTGCGCCGGGGCGACTTCGACGTGCTGGTGGGAATCAACCTCCTGCGGGAGGGCCTGGACCTGCCGGAAGTGAGCCTGGTGGCCATCCTCGACGCGGACAAGGAGGGCTTCCTGCGCAACACGCGCTCGCTCATCCAGACCATCGGCCGCGCCGCCCGCAACGTGAACGGCAAGGCCATCTGCTACGCCGACGTGATGACCGGATCGCTGAAGGCCGCGATCGACGAGACGGAGCGCCGGCGTCGCAAGCAGCTCGCCTACAACGAGGAGCACGGCATCACCCCCGAGACCGTGAAGCGCAACCTGGACGACGTCATGGGCGAGGCCCTGGCCCGGGAGTTCATCACCGTGCCCAAGGAGGAGGCCGCCGAGGACCCCATCCTCTACCTGGACGACAAGGGCTTCGAGAAGGAGGTCGCCAAGCTCGAGAAGAAGATGCGCGACCTCGCCGGCCAGATGAAGTTCGAGGAGGCCGCCCGGATCCGCGACCATGTCCAGCGCCTGCGGCGGGAACGGATGACCGACGTGTTCGGGGCCGTGCCGGCGACGGGGCCGGCCTGACGTCGCAGCTCTATCGCAGTCCCTCAGCGACGTAGAGGCTGGAGCGGTTGCGGTGCAGCTCCAGCGCCGCGGCCTTGCCATCCCGGTCCAGGCAGACCCACCCGAGCTCGTCCCCGGTGGCATCGGAGGGCGTGAGGGTCCGCAGCACCGTGCGCTGCCCGGACGCCAGGTCAAGGCGGGTGATCGCGAGCGGAGCCTGTCCCGCGGCCGCCAGGAACAGGGCCTTGCCGTCCCGGCTCCACTGGGCGGGGTCGTCGGCCCTGGCGAGGTGGGGGACGGAGGACGGAGGTCCGTCCCCCCGGAGCCCCACGGTCCTGTATCCCTTGCGCTTCGTTCCGAAGATCAGCCGGGTGTGGTCGGGGCTAAGGAGGAAACGGACGCCGATCTGCTCCACGCACTCCGGGGCTTCGCCGAGATCCCGGACCTCCTTCCCGTGGAAGTCGCGGAGGGCCAACCTGGGCGGGCCCTGCTTCGGGTATTCGCAGGAGAGCAGGGTCTCCCCGACCACGGCCAAGGGCTGGAGATAGCGGTCCGGGGGGCCCTGGAACGAGAAGCCCGGGCCGCCGTCCGCGGGGAAGCTGGAGACGAGGATCCTGCCCTTCACGCCGTCGGAGACGAGCCGCTCCCCGCTGTCCGGCGATAGCGTCTCCCAGGAGGCGGCGGGGATGGGGCGGGTCGCGACCGCCGCCGGCTCGAGGTCGTGCACGAACATGAAGGGCGGGAGGGACTTGTCCAAAGGATCCTCGAAGGTGAGGACGCGGCGGCCGTCGGAGTCCATCGTCAGGAGGGAGCACCACTTGTACTTCCCGATCTCCCGCCAGGGCTCGGCGGGGCTCCGCTGAACCAGCACGCTTTTCCGGATGATCCCGTGGGTCAGGAGGACCCTGCCGTCCGGGGCGATGTCCTGGATGCGGATGTCGTCCGGGATCGCGGCCACCACCCGTTGCCGGCCCTTCATGTCCACCGCCCGCAGGTTGCCGCCGGGGTCGCTGAAGGTCGTGAACCAGACTTCGCCGTCCGGGTGCCAGCATAGGCCCCCGAGGGAGACGATGGAATCCGTGAGGTCCCGGGCCTTCCGGGTCTCGAGGTCGAGGATCGCCACCTTGCCCTCGGAATGGTCGATGCCCAGGCGGAGGAACGCGATGCGCTTACCGTCCGGGGAGAAGCGGGGGTTGACGTAGCGCCAGTCCCCCTGCTCCAGCACGGTGCCCACCGGCGATTCCAGCCGGAACTGGTCGCCCACGGCGCGCACCACCAGCAGCCTGGACCCGTCGGGGGTCCAGTCGGCCGCGGCGATGCCGCCCTCGGATTGGACGGGCGTGCCGCCGGCGAGCTGCCCGATGGCCAGGGTGCCGGTGAGCTGGAACTCCTGGTCCCCGGGCTTCGGGAGATTTTGCAACACGGCGATCTCGTCCCGCGGGGAGACGGCGAGCAGGGTCGAATTCGTCAGTTCCAGGGGACGCCCTTCGGTGCCGCCGGCCCGGGTGGAGTAGATCCCCGGGCCGGACCCACGCCAGTCGGCGGTGTAGAGGATCGTCTGGCCGTCCCTGGCGAAACGGGCGGAATCCACCCTTCCGGTCTCGAAGGTGAGGCGATGGAAGAGGGGGACCGCGGGCTTCCGGCGCAGCGACAGGGCCCAGCCCGTTCCCAGCAACAGGCAGCCGGCGAGGCCGGCCAGGGCCCAGGGCAGGGCGACCCTGCGGCGCGGCGCGGCGCCCTGGGTCATCAAGGGCTGGCTCAGGCTCGCCTGGGTGAGCGTCTCCAGCGCGAAGCCCAGGTCCCCGGCGGACTGGAAGCGGGCGGCGGGGTCCTTCTGCAGGCAGTGGTCCAGGATGCGCGCCGCGGCCGGGGGAACCTCGAGGGCGGGATCGAGGGTGGGCGGCTCCCGGGTGAGGATGGCGTTCAGCGTCTCGATGGCGGAGGCCCCTTGGAAGGGCCGCTGCCCCGTGAGCATCTCCCAGAGCACCACGCCGAGGGAGAAGAGGTCGGACCGGGCGTCCACGGCGTGGCCCCGGACCTGCTCGGGGCTCATGTAGCCCACGGTGCCGAGCACGACGCCCTCCTGGGTCTTCGGGCCGGAGTCGAGGGCGCGGGTGGGCTGGTCGGGATCCGAGGGGAGGAGGGCGCCTTCGCGCATCTTGGCCAGGCCGAAGTCGAGGATCTTGACCCGCCCGTCCCGGGTCAGCCACAGGTTGTCCGGCTTGAGGTCCCGGTGCACGATCCCCTTTTCGTGGGCGGCCGCGAGCCCCGCGGCGATCTGCCGGGCGGCGTCCAGGGCCTTGCGGGCAGGCAGGGGTCCCTGGGCGAGCCGGCTCCGGAGGGTCTCTCCCTCGAGCAGCTCCATGACCGCAAACGCGGTGGCGCCCTCGCGGCCGATGTCGAAGAGCGCGGTGATGTTCGGATGGTTCAGGGCTGCCACCGCCTTGGCTTCCCGCTCGAAGCGGGCCAGGGCGTCGGGATGGGCGGCCAGGTGCTCAGGCAGCACCTTGATGGCCACGAAGCGGTCGAGGCGGGGATCCCGGCCCTTCCACACCTCCCCCATGCCCCCCGCGCCCAGGGGCGCGAGGATCTCGTAGGGGCCGAGCTTCGTGCCGGGGGCGAGGGTCATCGCGTCCTGTCCTTCCGCGCGAGGCCCGGCACGCCGTCGGCGACGAGGATGCTGAACAGGTTCTCGGTCTCGGAGAGCACGAGCCGCCTGCCGTCCGGGGAGAGGCCGAGGGACTCGGTCTTCCAGTCGGGATCGAAGCCCGCGAGCTTGCGGCGGGTGGCGGTGGTGTCCTTCCCGGGCACGAAGTCCTGGACGTAGACGCCGTCGAGGCCGTGTTCGTCCTGCCCCGTGAAGAGGATGCGCCGCCCGTCGGACATCCAGCGGGAGCGGCCGACGGTGACGACGGACTTCCGCTTGGTCTCCTGGCTGATGCGGACGCCAGCGTCCTTCCCGTCCTCGATGCGCACGGCCTGGAGGGTGGAGCGGGTGCCCTCGGCGGTGAGGTAGAGGGCCCACACGCCATCAGGCGAGACCTCGGGGAGCAGGGCCGTCGCCCCGGGGACGAGGAGCTGGGCGCCGCTGCCGTCGGGATGCACCTTCCAGATGCCGGGGGTCCGGCGGTTTCCGGAGGCGTAGACGATCCAGCGGCCGTCGGGGGTCTGGGTGGGATTCTCCGCGTCCTCGCCGTCCCGGCTCACCTGGCGGGCGCCGGTTCCGTCGGGGTTGGAGGCCCAGATCTCGAAAACGCCCGTCCGGTTGGAGCTCCAGAGCAGGCTCCGGCCGTCCGGCGTGAGCCCGGGATCCCAGTCCTCGGCCGGATCGTCCGTGATGCTCCGCACCACGCCGGACTTCGTGGAGACGGCCCAGAGGTCCAGGTTGCCGGAGCGGTTCGACGAGAAGGTCACCCACTCCCCATCCCGGCTGAACACGGGCTGGCGGTCGTTGATGCTGCCCCGGGTGAGCCAGCGGGGGGGCGCCTTGCCGGCGAGGTCCCACTCCCGCAGGTTCTGGCGGCCCGTCAGGCAGTCGTAGACGATGCGGCCGTCGGGCAGCAGGTCCAGGGTGTTCCCGTTGTTGGGGGCCCAGAACAGGCGCTGGATCGCCTGGGTGCGGATGTTCTGCCGCACCGCCTGGCAGGAGCTGACGGCGACGCCGTTGCCGGCCACCGATTCGGACTGCAGGTAGAGGAGGTCGTCGTTGCCGACCCACACGGCGCTGGAGAGCGTCCCGGGGCCGAGGGGAGGCTTGAGCTCCTGGAAGCGCCCGCTCGCCACCTCCACCACGAACACCTTGCGGAGCTGCCCCCCGGTGGTGGCCGCCGAGAAGGTGTTGAGGGCGACGCGGCGGCCGTCGGGGCTCCACCGGGGATTGCCGACGGACTCGCCGGGGAAGGTGGCGACGAGGCGCTCGGCGCCGCCGGCCACGGGCAGCGTCAGGAGCAGCGCGTCAGTGCGGTCCTTGTCGAAGCGCAGGCGAACAATCGCGATCTGCTGGCCATCCGGCGACCAGTCGCCCTGCACCACGTCCTCGGCGACCTTCCGGGGCTCCCCGCCCATGGCGAAGGTGCGGTAGAGGGTGCCGGTGCGTCCGGTGGTGCGCACGAAGAGCACCGAGGACCCGTCGGGGGAGAAGCGGGGGAAGTCGTCGGGCCCCTCCGTCAGCGCCCGCTCGGCGCCGCCCTTGAGCTGCTTGAGCCAGATGCAGGGCCGGCCGTCCCGGTCGGAGGTGAAGGCCAGGGTCTGGCCGTCGGGGCTGGCGGCCGGCGAGGTGTCGTGGCCGCTGTGGGTGACGGGCCTGAGGGTGACGACGGGCGAGGGCGCCGGTCCGCCCCGCAGGACCCAGCCCAGGGCGCCCGCGCCCAGCACCAGCAGGGCCACCACGCCGGCCCAGAGGCGGGTCGTGCGTCGGTTCGGCGGCGCGAAGGGGGCGGTGAAGGGCACGTCGCTGCCGCTGGAGGCGGAGGAGAGGTTCTCCAGGGCGAAGGCCAGGTCGTGGGTCTCCTGGAAGCGGTGGGCGGAATCCTTCTCCAGGCAGTGCTGGAGGATCCGCTGCAGCCCCGCGGGGATGGCCCGCCCCGAGGCCTCCAGCTCCGGCGGATCGTCCCGCAGGATGGCCGCCAGGGTGTCGCTGGTGGTGTCCCGGGCGAAGGGCTTCTTCCCGCTCAGCATCTCGTAGAGCACCACGCCGAAGGCGAAGACGTCGCTGCGGGCGTCCACGGCCTCGCCGCGCACCTGCTCGGGGCTCATGTAGCCCACGGTGCCGAGGATCATGCCCGCTTCCGTCTGGTGGCTCCCCCCGGCGGCCAGGGCCTCGGTGGGCATCAAGGAGTTGGAGCCGGATCCGGTCGCCAGCTTCGGCGCCTGCTTGGCGAGGCCGAAGTCGAGAATCTTGAGGCGGCCGTCCTTGGTGATCCAGAGGTTGTCGGGCTTCAGGTCCCGGTGGACGACGCCCTTCTCGTGGGCGGCGGCGAGGCCGCGGGCCATCTGGACGGCGAGGTCCACGGCCCTGCGGGGGGCCAGCGGCCCCTGGGCCAGCCGCGCGCGGAGGGTCTCCCCCTCCAGCAGCTCCATCACCGCGAAGACGCTGGGGCCCTCCCGGCCGATGTCGTGGAGCGCGGTGATGTTGGGATGGTTCAGGGCCGCCACGGCCTTGGCCTCACGCTCGAAACGGCCCAGGGCGTCGGCGTTGGCGGCGAGGTGCTCGGGCAGCACCTTGATGGCGACGAGGCGGTCGAGGCGCGTGTCCCGGGCCTTCCACACCTCGCCCATTCCCCCCGCGCCGAGGGGCGAGAGGATCTCGTAGGGGCCGAGCTTCGTGCCAGGCGCGAGCGTCATTTCAGGCCTTCGATGAGGTAGAGGTCCGAGAGTTTGCGCACATAGTTGTAGGCCAGGTGCCGGGCGTCGGGGGTCATGGCGAAGGAGCGGATGCCCGGCAGGCCGCCGGGGTTCGCCGGGGTGATCTCGCGCACCACGGCGCGCTTTCCCGTGGCGAGCTCGATGCGCACGATGCGGGTGGGGAAGCCGTCGCGGTTGAAGAAGTAGGCGCCCGTGCCGTCGGCGGTCCAACGCATGGGCACCTCGCCGGGCTCGACGCCCTTCACCTTCCGGACGGGCTCGCCGCGGGTGGAGACGAGGACGTAGGGGGCGTCGAGCAGGTCCCCGCCGCGTTCCCGCAGCAGGATCCAGGCGCCGTCCGGCGACACGGCCTGGGCGCCGGCGGTGCCGCTCATGCCATCGGTCGGCAAGGGGGTGCGGGAGCCCGTCTCGAGATCCAGCAGCTGGTAGGTCGTGGCCTTGGAGCCGACATAGGGGATGACCGCCCGCCGTCCGTCGGGAAGGGGCTCGGCGCCCATGGTGATCTTGAGCTCCTCCACGGGCCAGGAACGCGTGGGGCCCGGCCCCAGGGGGGTCACACTCAGGGTGGGCGTGTTCTCCCCGTCCCGCTGGGTGGTCATGACGTGCTGGCCGTCCGCCATGAAGAAGGCGCTGGCGGCCTCCCCCAGCCGGGTGGGCAGGGCCCCGTCGGAACCGCGCAGGTAGAGATAGCGCCGCTCCTCGACGCTGGTCCACACGCTGCCGCTGCCCAGGAGCAGGCGCTTGCCGTCGGGACTGATGTCGAAGGCCGTGGTGGCCTCGTTCCAGGAGAGGTCCTTCTCCCGGAAGTCAGGGGCGCTCATGCCCATGGCGCCCTTCACCACCAGGCCGAGGGAGGCCAGGGCCCGGCCGTCCCGGCCCACGTCCAGCAGTTCCAGGAGGCCGGCCTGCCGGACCAGGAGGCGCCGGCGCCCGGAGGGGGCGAGGGCCCAGAGGCTGCTGGCGCCGTCGCGGAACTCGCTGAACCAGACCTCGTCGCCGCCGGGTCCCCAGGCCAGGCCCGTGAATCCCTTGAGCTCCGCGAGGACCTTCCGGTTTCCCTGCCGGTCCACCAGCACGATCCGGCCGTCCCCCTGACGGTAGCTGGGCTGTTCGAAGCAGGCGAGGCGATCCCCGCGGGGGGACAGGCGGATCGACCAGGTGAAGATGGCCTCGCTGGCGACGGGGTGACCGGCGGGAAACTCCAGCACCACCTGCTGGCTCGTCGCGGCCTTGCCGCCCGCGGACAGGGGCGTGGTCAGCACCACGGCGAGCTCCCGGCCGTCGGCCATCCACTCGCTTTCGAAGATGCCGGTCTGGACCACGCGCACGCCGCCGCCGGGGGTGACCCTGGCCAGCTGCCCGAGCTCGAAGCCCGCCCACAGGCGGGGATTCATCTTCAGCGCCAGCTCGCCCGTGGGCGAGACGGCGAGGATCGAGCCCCCCGTGATGCCGAGGCTGCGGGGTTCCAGCGCGAGGGGATTCACGCTGAAGACTTCCGGCACCGCGCCGTTCCAGCGGGCGCTGTACACGACTTCCTGGCTGCCCGGCAGGAAGCGGGCCCGGTCCACGGTGCCCTTGCCGAAGGTGAGGCGCTTGAAGGTGGGCTTGGCCTCGCCGCCCCGGAGGCTCCAACCCAGGAGCGCGGCGCCGGCGACGAGCCCCGCCACCACCGCGGCCCACCGCCAGGTGGTCCGCCGGTTCGCAGGCGCGAAAGGGGCCGTGAAGGGGACCTGGGAGGACGACGAGGTCGAGAGCGCGGACTCCACGGCGAAGGCGAGGTCATGGGCGCTGGCGAAGCGCAGGGCGGGGTTCTTCTCGAGGCAGTGGCCCAGGAGGCGCTGGAGGCCCGCGGGGACCGGCCGGCCGCTGGCGGCCTCCAGGTCCGGCGGGTCCTCCTTGAGGATGGCGGCCAGGGTGTCGGCGGTGGTGTCCCGGGCGAAGGCCTTTTTCCCGGTGAGCATCTCGTAGAGCACCACCCCGAAGCTGAAGAGGTCGCTGCGGGCGTCCACGGCCTCGCCGCGCACCTGCTCGGGGCTCATGTAGCCCACGGTGCCGAGGATCATGCCCTCCTGGGTGAGGCCGGCCCGGGGCGAGGCCAGGGCCTCCGTCGGCAGGAGGGAGTTCGAGCCCGGGCCCGGCGCCAGGGGGCTGCCCTGCTTGGCGAGGCCGAAGTCGAGGATCTTGAGGCGCTCGTCCTTGGTGATCCAGAGGTTCTCGGGCTTGAGGTCCCGGTGGATGAGGCCCTTCTCGTGGGCGGCGGCGAGGCCGTGGGCCATCTGGATGGCGAGGTCCACGGCCTTGCGGGGCAGCAGCGGCCCCTGGGCGAGACGCGACCGCAGGGACTCGCCCTCCAGCAGCTCCATCACCGCGAAGGCCGTGGCCCCCTCGCGGCCGATGTCGTGCAGCGCGGTGATGTTCGGGTGGTTCAGGGCCGCCACGGCCTTGGCCTCCCGTTCGAAGCGGGCGAGGGCGTCGGCGTTGGCGACGAGGTGCTCCGGCAGCACCTTGATGGCGACGAGGCGGTCGAGGCGGGCGTCCTTGGCCTTCCACACCTCGCCCATGCCCCCGGCCCCGAGGGGCGCCAGGATCTCGTAGGGGCCGAGCTTCGTGCCGGAGGCGAGGGTCATTTCACGCCCTTCACGACGAAGAGGTTCGACTCGGTCACGCGCACGTAGTTGAAGGCCCAGCTCCGGGCGTCGGGGCTGACGAGGATCTGGTCGATGCGGATCAGTCCCGTGGTGTCCGTGGGCCTGAGGACCTTCCAGGGACGGCGCGCGCCGGTCTGGGGATCCATCAGCTCCAGGGGGATCTCGAAGGTCCCGGGCCGGCGGAGAAGGAGGCCGCCCTCCCGCATCCAGCCGATGAGCCCGTCCCCCTCCCCCAGCTTCGCCGGCAGGTCCCTCCTCTGGCCGGTGCGGAGGTCCAGCGTTCCGAGGGCGCCGGTGTCCCAGGCGAGCGTGATGCTGGCCGGATCGGCCGGGTGCCGCGCCGTGCCCTTCAGCCGGGCCACTTCCTCGGCCTTCAGCAGCGTCCGGGGCGTCCCCGTGCGCAGGTCCAGCTGCTCGTAGGTGAGGCCGGCCGACCCCTGCTTGCAGGCCGCGACGATCTGGTCCGCGTCGGCCCCGAACCGGATCGTGGAAGGGACGGGCTCCTTCCAGGGCAGCGGGATGACCTTGGGCAGACCGATGCCCAGGGGCACCTTCGAGAGCTGCCCCTTCTGGAAATCCCAGGCCAGGACCCAGGCGCCGTCGGGGGAGATGTCCCGGCCCGCGGTGCGGCCGAGGTTCAGGGGCGGCGCGCCGCCCTCGTCCCAGACCAGGGTGGTGGTCGAGTCCCGGGCGCCGAGGCCGAGGGTGGTGTTCAGCAGCAGCTTGCGGCCGTCCTGGGACAGGGCCACGGCCACCGTGCCCTTGCTCAGGGCGATGCGGCGGGGCGGGCGGCCGGGGCCCTCGATCTGGACCTCGGTGCCGAACATCTCCCGCTCCCAGAGGAACGTGCCGTCGGGCCGCGCATCGTGGATGACGGCCAGGGAGGGATCCGTGCGGAGGAGCCGCGTGCTGCCATCCAGGCCGATGGCGACCAGGCCGTTGGTCTGCTCCCCGGGGTAATTGGGCAGGCACGCCAGGATCGAGCGGCTGTCGGAGGCCCAGCAGAGCCCGTCGGCGCCGACGAAGGTCGCCAGGGGCTTCGACGTTCCCTGGCGATCCACCACCATGGCGGTGTAGCCCCGGTCATCCTGAAGCCAGAAGGCCACGGCGCGGCCGTCCGGCGCGATGTGGACGTCGGAGATCCCCCCGGTCAGTTCCAGGATCGGAGTGCCGAGGGGCCACTCCAGGCGGGATACCCCCGCCGACTGGGCGAAGGCGGCGGCAATGCCGCCATCCGCGGCCAGGTCGGCGGTGCGGCACTGGGGGGCCAGGGCCTTGGGCTCCGAGCTTTCTGAACTCAGGAGGGAGAGCGTCCCGGAGGTGGAGGTGGCGCCCCAGCCCTCGGCTTTCTGCAGGAAGAGCACCTGGCCTTCCCGTCCCACGGCCAGGAAGTCCGACTTCGGAGGGCCGAAGGCCGTGGCTTCGCCGCCCTCGGCCTTCATGCGGAACATGCGGGTGACCTCGCCATCCCAGGTGGCGCTGTAGTAGATGCCCTGGCCATCCGGCGAGTAGCGGGCCCGCAGCACGTTGCCCCTGCGAAACGTGAGCTGATGGAAGACGGGCTCGGCCGGCCGGCCGCCCCGGAGGGCCCAGCCGGCCAGGCCGGCCCCCAGGAGGGCCAGGAGGGCCAGCGCGCCCCAGGTCCGGGTCACCTTCCGGTTCCGGGGTTCAAAGGGCGCGGAGAGCCTGGCCGACGACGCGACGGAGCCCGTGGACAGGTTCTCCAGGGCGAAGGCCAGGTCATGGGCCTCCTGGAAGCGGTGGGCGGGGTCCTTCTCGAGGCAGTGGCTCAGGACGCGCTGCAGCCCCGGCGGCACGGGCCGGCCGGTGGCCTCGAGGTCCGGCGGATCCTCCTTCAGGATGGCCGCCAGGGTGTCCGCGGCCGTGTTCCGGGCGAAGGCCCGCGTCCCCGTGAGCATCTCGAAGAGCACCGCGCCGAAGCTGAAGAGGTCGCTGCGGGCGTCCACGGCCTCGCCGCGCACCTGCTCGGGGCTCATGTAGCCCACGGTGCCGAGGATCATGTCCTGCTCGGTGTGGTGCGCGGGAGCCCCGGGGCTGAGGGCCTCCGTGGGCAGGAAGGAGTTGGACCCGTGGCCCACCGGCGCGACCTGCTTGGCGAGGCCGAAATCCAGGATCTTGAGGCGACCCTCCTTGGTGATCCAGAGGTTGTCGGGCTTCAGGTCCCGGTGGATGACCCCCTTGGCGTGAGCCGCCGCCAGGCCGTTCGCCATCTGGATGGCCAGCTCCGTGGCCTTCCGCGGCGCCAGGGGGCCGCCGGCGAGGCGGGCGCGCAGGGACTCGCCCTCCAGCAGCTCCATCACGGCATAGCGCGTGGCGCCCTCCTGGCCGAGGTCGTGGATCGCGGTGATGTTCGGATGGTTCAGGGCCGCCACGGCCTTGGCCTCCCGCTCGAAGCGGGCCAGGGCGTCGGGGTGGGCGGCCAAGTGCTCGGGAAGGACCTTGATGGCCACGAAGCGGTCGAGGCGGGAATCCTTCGCCTTCCAAACTTCGCCCATGCCGCCGGCGCCGAGGGGGGAGAGGACCTCGTAGGGACCGAGTCTCGTTCCTGGCTGGAGGGTCATGGGTGGGTGGGCTCCATGCTACTTCGCCCCGGGTCCCCGGCCCACGGAAACCGCCAGGGCCTGGACGGCGGCCCGGGCCGGTCCACCTGTGATGGACGTCCGCGCGCTCCCGCCCCAAGCTGCTGGGGAGGGGATCCATGGACGACCGCACGCTCACGATCTTCGGCGACAGCCTCCAGCGCTGCTCGGCCCATCCGGACTTCCTGGATCTCTTCTACGAGGCCTTCCTCGGTTCCTCCCCCAAGATCCGGGAGAAGTTCGCGAACACCGACTTCGTGAAGCAGAAGCGGGCCCTCCACGCCTCCCTCAACCTCATGCTCCGGGCCGCCCGGGAGGAGGACCTGGGGCCGCCCCGCTACCTGGACGACCTGGCCCGCCGCCACGGGGCCCATGACCTGGACATCGGCGCGGAGTACTACGACCTCTGGCTGGACAGCCTCCTGGCCACGGTCGCCGTGTGCGATCCCCAGGCCTCGGAGGAGGTCCGGGGCGCCTGGGAGAAGGTGATGGGGGTGGGCATCCGCTACCTCTGCGCCCGGTACAACGAATAGCCCCGGGCGCCCGGGGCTTCCAATTCCCCCGCAGCCTCGTACCCTTCCAGGCATGACCCCCAAGCTGGTCCTGGTCGTCCCCGGCCATCCCACCGTGACCCTGGATCCCGAGCATGGGGTCTACAAGATCGGCCGGGCCTCGGACAACGATGTGGCCCTGGACGACCTGAGCCTGAGCCGCCACCACGCCAGCGTCCGGTTCAGCCGGGGCCAGTGGCTGGTGGAGGACCTGGACTCGAAGAACGGCACCCGCGTGAACGGGGACCGGCTCACCGGCGCCAAGCCCCTCCAGGCCGGGGACGAGATCGCGCCGGGAAACCTGCGGATCAGGGTCTGCGACGCCTCGGAGACCGGCCCCGCGGTGGTGATCCAGCCCCGGGAGACGGCCCCCTGGATACCCTCCCTGGTGCTCGGCGCCGAGGAACTCCGCCGGGGCGGCGCGCCGGCGGCGGTGGGCCAGCGGGCCCAGGCGGCCCTGGACCTGCTGGAGCAGGCGGCCACGGACCTCGCCCAGGCGGGAAGCACGGAGTCCCAGCTGCTGCGGCTCCTGGAGGCCCTGCACGGCCACCTCGGCTCGGACCGCGGGGCCGTGCTCCTGCGGGATGCGGAGGGCAAGGTGTTCCCGGTGGCCTCCTGCGGCGGGCCCTCCGACGGCCTCGCCATCCAGATCCCCAAGACGCTGGTGGACGCCGCCCTGGGGGAGGGACAGGCCATCATCCTCGCGGACGTGGGGGAGGACGGTTCCGCCTCCGCCTCGGCCTCCATGGTGAACTTCGGCATCCGCAGCGCCCTGGCGACCCCCCTGGAGGCCGAAGGGCAGGTCCTGGGCATGCTCTACCTCGACGCGAAGCGGCCCTCCCGCCGCTTCGACCGGGAGGACCTGCGCCTCGCCACGGTCATCGCCCACCTCGCGGCCTCCCGGGTCCGGGCGGGCCGGCTGGAGGCCGAGGCCCAGCGCCATCGGTCCCTGGAACTGGAGATGGACCACGCCAGGCGCATCCAGCAGGGCTTCCTGCCCGCGCGGCCCCCGTGCGTGGAGGGCTACGAGGTGCTCGGCTTCAACCTGCCGGCGCGCCAGGTCTCGGGAGACCTCTACGGCTCCTGGCTGCTGGAGGACGGCAGCCTCTGCGCCGCGGTGGCCGACGTGAGCGGCAAGGGCATGGGGCCGGGCCTGCTGATGGTGACCTTCCACGCCTACATGGACGCCTGGGCGGACTGGTCCAGCCTCCCGGACGTCCTGCTGGACCGGCTCTCCCGGACCCTGGCGCGGCACACCGAATCCAACCGCTACATCACGGCCTTCCTGCTCCATCTCGACCCCGAGCGCGCGCGGCTCCGCTACGCCTCCGCGGGCCATCCTCCGGCCATCCTCCGGCGCTCCAGCGGCGGCACCGAGATCCTCGACGCGCCGGGCCTGCCCCTGGCCATGCTCCCGGGCACCGTGCCCTACGGCCAGGGCGAGACCGAGCTCCGCCGCGGCGACCTGGTGCTCCTCTACACCGACGGGATCATCGAGGCCGAGTCCACGAAGGGGGACGAGTTCGGCACTGAAGGGCTGCGCCGCGTCCTGGCAGGGGCCGGGGACCGGCCTCTCGCGGAGATCCGGGAGGCTCTCCGCGCCGCCGTCCAGGCGCACCTCGGAGGACAGAGTCCCAAGGACGACCAGACCTTCTTCCTCTTGAGGAGGCTCTGAGGTCGGGCTCCGACCCCCTTGGTTCCCGGGTCTATTTCACGTACTGGTCGATGACCCGCTCGATGGCCGCCCGGCAGGCGGCGCAGAAGCCGACCTTGTCGCGGGTGAACATGATGCAGTCCTCCTGGGCCCGGTAGTATCCCGTGGCCTCGTACATCGCCCCCTCGAAGGCGCCCACCTGGCCGCTGTGGGCGTCGTGGTGGAGGAACCGGGTCTCGTGGGCCTCCTCCCGGGCGAAGAGGGCCTCCATCTCGGATTCGGGCCTGCGGTCGGCCCGGATCTGGCGCCGCTCCTTCTGGATGGCGAGGCTGAAGGCCTCGAACTCGGCCTTCTTCCACGGGGTGGGAAGGGGCACGCCGGGGCTGAGGGCGGCCTTCCACTTGGGATTCTTCGGGTCCGCGGTGACGTTGGGCTCCCAGGGCTCCCGGCGCGGCTTGCCCAGTTCCTGGGCCACGTCGCTGGTGTAGTACTCGTCGGCCAGGCCGGCGATGTGGTGGCCGAACTCGTGGACGAAGACGTAGGGGGTGAAGGCGTTGTCCGAGGACACCGTGCCGTAGAGCTGGTGGATGCCCCCGCCGCCGTAGGTGCGGCCGTTCACCAGGATCTCCACGAAGTCGTAGGGCGCCTGGGAGGCCAGGTCCCGGAAGGCGCGGTTGTCGAAGGTGAGGATGTAGCGCTCGCTGCCGAAGGCGTCGTAGGTCGCGCCGGTGGGGCTGCGGCGGTGTACGCCGGTGCTGGGCCGCGAGATGCCGGACTCCTTCGCCGGCGGGCAGAGGCCCCAGACATTGAAATCCTTCGCCCGGGACTTGAAGGGCTCCTGGGTGAGGAGCAGGTAGGCCATGCGCTGGGCGTCCTTCAGGAACTTGGGGCGCTCGGCGGCGGTGTAGCCGTCCCCGAGGATGAGGAGGTCCACCTTCGAGGCCGACGGGCCGCTCTTCAGGATCGGCACCAGGGGGCCTGCGTTCGTCGGGACGGCCTGGATCACGTCCTGGGCCTTGGGATCCACCGGCACCCGCCAGACCTCCTTCCAGGAGAGGTCGGCGGCCCGGGTGAAGACCACCACCTCCACCGGGCCGCTGGGTTCCGGGAAGCGGAAGGACTCGCCGAAGGCCCGGGCGCGGACCTTTGATTCAGGCGTGTCGCGCCATTCGCCGAAGATGGTGGCGTAGCCCCGGGAATACAGCACCGCCTGGGTCTTGGCGTCCCGGACCTCGAACTTGTTGAGCCCCAAGCTGGAGTCGTCCACAGGCTTCCGGGGATTGCCGGGCCAGGGCAGGGGCTCCCGCACCACGCGCTCGAGCCCGAAGGCTTCCGTGGTGGCGGTGCCGGTGTGGACCACGTCCACGCGAAGGGTGCGGGGGGCCTGGGCCGGGAGCGGGACGCAGGCCAGGGCCAGGGCGAGGGAGAGGACGGCGCGCATGGGACCTCCGGCTCCCATCTTGGCACTTCCCCGCCGGCCAGGAAAAAGCTGGAATCCGAACCCGTCGCGCCCCGGAATCCTGGCAAGCTGGAACCGCACCCATGGCCCTCCTGATCCTGCGCATTCCGGGCAAGCCCTCCCGAAAGCTCTCGGGGGATACCCCTGTCATGACCGTCGGCCGGGCGGCGGGGAACGACATCGTCATCGAGGATCCCAGCCTGAGCCGGGTCCACGCGCGCTTCAGCATGAAGAACGGCGTCCCCTGCGTGGAGGACCTCGGCAGCCTGAACGGCACCCTCATCAACGGCAGGCCCGCGGAGGGGGTGCAGACCCTGAAGCCCGGCGACCGCATCTCCCTCGGCAAGGTGGACCTCACCCTGGACGCGGAGCCCACCAGCGCGGTGCTCATCGAGGAAAGCCAGGCTCCCAGCGGCGTCACCATGGTGAAGCCCATCGCCGAGCTGCTGAAGTCCATGGCGCCCGAGCCCAAGGACAGCGGCCAGATGCGCTGGATGGGCTCGCTGACCCTCATCCAGGAGACCACCCTGGACCTGGTCAAGGACATCAGCGTCGAGGACATGCTGGACAAGCTGATGGGGCGCCTCTTCGAGCTGCTCAAGCCCGACCGCGGCGTGGTCCTCCTCAAGGATCCCGGAGGCGAGCTCATCCCGGCGGCGGTGAAGTCCAACATGGCCAAGGCCACCCAGATCCGCGTCTCCAAGACGCTGGTGGAGGCGGTGGTGGAGCGGCGGGAGGCCCTCCTCATCAACGATCCCACGAACGATCCCAAACTCAGCGCCAGCCAGTCCCTGGTCTTCAGCGGGGTGAGCAGCATCCTCGCGACGCCCCTGGAGTTCGAGGGCGAGGTGGTGGGCCTCATCTACCTTGACGCGCGGCCCTACCGGCAGCCCTTCAACGAGGAGGAACTGCGCCTGGTGGCCTCCCTGGCCCACGTGGCCGCGGGCAAGATCCGCCAGGACCGCCTGCAGACGGAGGTCGCCAAGAAGCGGGCCATGGAGCAGGAGCTGAGCATCGCCCGCCAGATCCAGCAGCGGCTGCTGCCGGCGGTGGCGCCGGTGATCGAGGGCATCGAGGTCCATGGCGCCAATTCCGCCAGCCGCCAGGTGAGCGGCGACCTCTTCGGCTTCTGGCCGCGCCCCGACGGCAAGTGGCTCTGCGCCATCGCCGACGTGAGCGGCAAGGGCGTGGGCCCGGGCCTCCTCATGTCCGCCCTCCAGACCTACCTGGAGGCCTGGGCGGACGCCCAGATGCCCACGGACGACCTGGCCAAGAAGCTCTCGGTGAGCCTGGCCCACCGCACCACCCCGAACCGCTTCATCACGGCCTTCATCTTCGTCATCGACCCCGACACGGGGAAGGTGCAGTTCACCAACGCCGGACACAACCCCGGCCTGCTGGTGCGGGCCGATGGGACGGTGGAGCAGCTGCTGAGCCACGGCATGCCCCTGGCGATGCTGCCCGGCAATCCCTACCAGAAGGAGCAGCGGCTCCTCCACGAGGGGGACATGCTCTTCCTCTACACCGACGGCATCACCGAAGCCTCGAGCCCCGACGGGGAGGACTTCGACCTCTCCCGCGTGTCGGCCTTCGTCTCCGCCAACCGGGCCCTGCCCCTGGCCGAGATGGAGCACCGGCTCATGGACGAGCTGGAGGCTTTCACCCACCACGCCCCCGCCAGCGACGACCGTACGGTGGTGATCGTGCGGCGCAAGGGGTAGGAGGGCCGCCATGCTCACGCCCAAGCAGCGCCAGTTCCTCAAGGCCGAGGCCCACCACCTCAAGCCCGTGGTCCACGTCGGCAAGGCTGGCATCACCCCCGCGCTCGTGGCCGAGCTGGACGTGATGCTCGACAGCCTCGAGCTGGTGAAGGTGAAGATCAACCCGAACAGCTTCGAGGACAAGCAGACCGTCATCGACGGCCTGTGCGGGAAGCTGGAAGGACTCGAACACGTGTGGACCGTGGGGCACACCATGCTGTTCTTCCGGGCCAGCCGGACGAAGGAGACGAAGTACCCGCTGCCGGCGCCGGTGAAGAAGTAGCGGGGTGGGAGTCCGGAGGTCCGGGCGGACGGGCCTGGAACGGGCGGCCTTGACGCGCTGCGCGTCTGGCACCTCGATGAGCAGAGAGGTCCTGCCCTTCAGCTCGTCGGGACTATACGGCCCATGACGACGAACGCTCCGACGGTGAGGTCCCTGTTCAGGGGTTGAGACGAGTACCTCGATTCACCATGGCCCGCGCCCTTCGGGCCATGGCGAATCGAGGTGCCAGGCCCGAAGGGCCAAGGCCGGGATGGCCGGGCGCGAGACCTTGGACCGTCACGACGCCCCGCGAAGGATGGAAGGGGCCGGCCGATTCGCCTGAGGTTCGCGCCTGGAACGGGCGGCCTTGACGCGCTGCGCGCGTCTGGCACCTCGATGGGCGAGCCCCGGAAGGCGCGGGGCTCGCCTATCGAGGTGCTCGTTGAAACCCACCCTTCCTAGCCGGTCGTGATCCCGTCATCACATCGGCTCGAAGGGTGAGGGTATCGTCAGGCCTTCGCTGCCGCCTCCGCCCGGGGCTTCATCCCCGCCTCGAGCAGCCTCAACCCCATCAGCATCCGGTCCAATCCCTTCCGGCAGCCGTCCTTCACGAGGTGGTTCTCCTCGTTGAGGACGTTGCCGCCGAGGATCGAGCAGATGCTCTTGATGTCGCGCTCGGGCTTGACGGGGCTGAAGAAGATGCGGGGCAGGTCGCCGCTGTACCAGGCCTGGACGAAGGTCTTGAAGGTGCCGATGGCCTTCTGCATGTGGCCGTCGTAGGCCGCGTCCCAGTCGACGGCCTCGCCCTGGAGCTGCCTCGAGACCAGCTGGGCGGCCAGCGTCGCGCTCTCGAGGGCGAACATGACGCCGCTGGAGAAGACCGGATCCAGGAAGTCGCCGGCGTTTCCGGCCACGGCCCAGCCGGGGCCGTGGAGCTGTTTCGTGACGGTGCTCCAGCCGTGGAGGCGCTGGGTGCGCATCACGGGCTCCGCCCTGGCGAGGCGGGCGGCGCAGTTCGGCTCCTCCCGCAGGATGGCCCAGAGCTTCTCGCCATCGCCGCCTTCGTAGGCGTCGAAGGTGGCCTGCTCGGCCACCACGCCGACCGACGTCCGGCCGTTGCTGAAGGGGATTATCCAGATCCAGGCGCCGTTGGGATGCAGCACCACCCAGATGTCCCCGGCCTCCTCGCCCTCGGGACGGAGGTCGCCCTCCACGTGGGTGTAGTACGCCGAGCGGGCCAGGATGTCTGCCGGCATCTCGAGCCCGAGGAGCCGGGAGAGCACCCGCGCCGGTCCGCTGCAGTCCAGGACGAAGCGGGCCTCGACGGACTGCGTCGCGCCGGTCTCGACATCCAGCAGCCCCACGGTCGCGCCATTCCCTCGGAAGACCGCGTCCCGCACCTCGAGGCCGAAGCGCACGTCCACGCCCCCGGCTCGGGCGGCGGTCACGAGGGTCTGGTCGAAGTCGTCCCGGGGCACCTGGAAGCTGGACGTCCAGTCGCCGGGCAGGGAGTTGACGAAGGCGAAGCGCTGGGTCTTCTCCCCCTGGAAGAACATCGCCGCGTGCTTGGGCATGTAGCGCCGGCCTTCCACCGCCTCCAGCAGGCCGGCCTGGGCCAGCAGCTCGTTGCAGCGGGGCAGCAGGCTCTCGCCGATGACGTGGCGGGGGAACCACGCCTTCTCCACCGCGAGGACCCTGAAGCCCGCCCGGGCCAGGGTGGCCCCGGCCACGGTGCCGGCGGGTCCGGCGCCGATGATCAGCACGTCTGTGGAGGCGGGAAGCGGGCGCATGATCAGTCCTCGAACGATCCGCCAGTCTCGCACACCCCTAGCGCAGGTCGCGGATGCGGGTCTCCGTCGCCAGCCAGTCCACGGGCTGGTCGTGCATCTCCTCGGGGATCTGGTCCACCACCTGCGCCTGGAAGCAGACGCCCATGCAGATGACGTCCTCGCCCAGGCGCTCCAGCACCGTGTCGTAGTAGCCCTTGCCGTAGCCGACCCTGTAGCCGCGGTCGTCGAAGGCCAGGCCCGGCACCAGCAGCAGCTCCACCGGCGGCGTGAAGTGCTGGGTGATCGTCGGCTCCATCAGTCCCCAGAGCCCCGGCTGCAGGGGCTCGGTGCCCCAGGCCAGGCGCGGCGGCGAGGTGCTCGCGACCCGCGGGAACCAGAACATCCAGTCGGGGTGCCCCTGGATGAGGGGGCGCAGGTCCACCTCGGAGCCCAGGGGCCAGAAGACGCCCACGCGGCGGATCCGTCGGCTGACGCAGAAGGCCTCGACCCTGGCGCAGAGGGCCGCGGAGGCCGCCGCGCGCTGGGCCTTGGGCAGGGCGTCCCGCAGCTTCCAGACCCGTTTCCGGAGGTCGGCCTTCGTCTCCATGCTCAGGCGCCTGCCGCCTCCACCGCGAAGGTGTTGTAGAGGTTGTCCCGCTCGAGGGCCTCGAAGCCGGCCTCGCGGATGAGGCGCACGAGCTGGGCCTTGCTCAGCATCTGGGGCGTCGCCGCGCCGGCGTCGTGGGCGATCTCCTCCTCGATGATGGTGCCGTCCAGGTCGTTGGCGCCGTAGTTCAGGCCCACCTGGGCGAGGCCCTCGCCGATCATCACCCAGTAGGCCTTGATGTGCGGGATGTTGTCGAGCAGGAGCCGGGCCACGGCGATCTCGCGCAGGTCCGCGGTGCCCGTGGTCTCGTGGATGACGTGGGTGCGGCTCAGCTCGTTGTTCTCCACCTGGTAGGCCAGGGGGATGTAGGCGAGGAAGCTGGCCTTGCCCCTGGCGAGGCTGCGGTCCTGGAGGTCGCGCAGGCGCAGCAGGTGGTCCACCTTGTGCTTCGGGGCCTCGATGTGGCCGTAGAGCATGGTGCAGTTGGTGGGGATGCCCTTCGCGTGGCAGAGCTCGGCGTTGTCCAGCCACACCTGGGCGTCCTTCTTGCCGACGCAGATGGCCTCGCGGATCTCGGCGTCGAAGATCTCGGCGCCGCCCCCGGGGCAGCTCTCCAGGCCCGCCGCCACGCAGCGGTCCAGGAATTCCTCCACGCTCAGGCCGCTGACCCGGGCGTAGTAGCCCAGCTCCACCATGGTGAAGACTTTCAGGTGCAGGTCTGGGAAGCGCTCCTTGATGCGGCGGAAGAGGTCCTCAAAGTACTCGATCTTCAGCTTCGGGTAGTGGCCCGCCACCATGTGCAGCTCGCGCACCCCCGTGTTCTCGGGCTTGGCCAGCTCCGCGATGATGTCGTCCGCCGAGAGCACGTAGGCCCGCGGATCGCCGGGCTTGGCCTGGAAGGCGCAGAACTGGCAGTGGGTGTAGCAGATGTTGGTGTAGGACAGGCGCCGGTTCTGCACGAAGTAGGTCTTCAGGCCGTGCTTCTGGAGCCGGACGTGATGGGCCATCGCGCCCACGCCCGTGAGGTCCGGGGTCTCGTAGAGGAGGAGGCCGTCCTCGAAGGTCAGTCGCTCACCTCTCGAGACTTTATCCGCGATGGGAAGGAGGCGTTCGTCGTGGAGGTAGGACTGGAGCGGGTGGGCGAGACCGGGCATGAAGATCCTCGATGTCCAGTCTAGCGGCTTCGACGGACGCCTGAGACCGCGGGACGGCGCGTCAAGGTCTGATCGTTCTCCATTCCCAAGGGGTTGACCTTCCAAGGAGTGTTCGAGTCCAGCGCGGCGGCAGCATGCCGCGCTGGACCCGAACACCGGCAAGCGAAGCGCGCCAGGTGGGAGAACGACGCCTTCGGGCTGGCGACGGGGTGGGTGAGGACCGACTGCAGAACTATGACGACCCACCCGATCGATCGTTCCCGGGCCCATCCCCCTTGGCTCGCTGCGCTCGCCTGGCACCCTTCCCGAGCGTGATCCGCGAACAGCACGCGGATCCCACTCGGGAAGAGTGCTCCTTGAAGGTCAACTGCCGATCAGCCCGACCCCCACAAACATCCGCGGTGGATCCGTGTTCGCGGGAGGACGGACACCCTACGCGCTGGCCCGCCGCATCCCCTTGATCGCCACCGCCCAGATCAGCACGATGAACGCCACCAGCTTCAGGGCGTGGATCCAGATGACCTCGATCCCCACGCCGCGCATGACGATGGCGCGCATGATGCGGATGAAGTGGGTGACCGGGATGAGCTCGCTGATGACCTGGAAGGGGACGGGCATGCCGTGGATGGGGAAGATGTAGTCCGAGAGGAAGACCATGGGCAGGAACATCATGAAGCTCATCTGGCTGGCCTGGGCCTGGCTCTGGGCGACGGTGCTGATGCGCACGCCCACGCCGAGCATGGCCAGGATGAAGAGGAAGGCCGCGGCGTAGAGCAGGGGCACGCTGCCGGCGATGGGCACATCGAAGACCAGCCAGGCGAGCAGCAGCAGCACCGTCATCTGGGTGTAGGCCATGCCGATGATGGGGATCACCTTGCCCAGGAAGAGCTCGAAGGGGCGCACCGGCGTCACCATCACCTGGTCCAGGGTGCCTCGCTCCTTCTCCTTCACGATGCTCGCGGAGGCGAACATCACGCAGGTCATGGAGACGATGATGGCCACCAGCCCCGGGATGATGAAGTTGGGCGTGCGCAGGTTGGGGTTGTACCAGGGGCGGATGCGCAGGTCGATGGCGGTCTGGGGCCGGCTGGCCTGGCCGTAGCCCATGCGGTCGAACATGAGCTGCGTGCTCCGGACCTGGCCCACGCCGAAGGCCACGCTCATGGCCGTCCCCGCCACCGTGGCGTTGCTGGCGTCCACGATCACCAGCGCCTCGCCGGTCTGGCCGCCGCGGATCTTGCGGGCGTAGTCCGGCGGGAACCAGATCGCCACCTCGGCTTTCCCGGCGTCGATGAGCCTTCGGATGTCCGCCTCGCTGCCCACCTCGCCCTGGACGTCGAAGTACTGCGTCGCCGCCATGGCCTGCACGAAGTCCCGGCTCTCCTGGCTGCGGCTCTCGTCGTAGACGATGGTGTGCAGGTGCTTCACGTCGTTGTTGAGGAAGCCGTAGATGGTGATCTGAAAGAGCGGGATGAAGAGGATCATCACCAGGGTGAGCTTGTCCCGGCGGAGCTGGAGCAGCTCCTTCCAGACCAGGGCGCGGATGCGGTTCCACATGTCAGCCGTCCTTCCGGGATGCCTGCACGAGGCTGATGAAGAGGTCCTCCAGGCTGGGCAGCCCAGGGGCCTGGGGCTCGAACGCGAGGCCCGTGGCGCGCAGGTGGTCCAACACCGCCGCGCAGGGCGCGTCTGCGGCGAGGCTGAGGCGCACGCCCCGGCCCATCAGCTCCGCGTCCAGCACCCCGGGCAGGTCCAGGGCCGCCTGGCGCAGGTCGCGGAAGGCCTCCGACCGCACCTCCACCACCTGCCGGCCCATGCCCTCCTTGAGGGCCCGGGGCTTCCCGTAGGCCATGAGCCGCCCGGCGAGGATGAAGGCCAGGCGGTCGCACTGGTCGGCCTCGCCCAGGTTGTGGGTGGTCACCAGGATGGTCATCCCGTCCTTCACCAGGTCGTCCATGGCCTCCCAGAAGAGGCGCCGGCGCAGGGGGTCCACGCCGCTGGTGGGCTCGTCCAGGAAGAGCATGCGGGGCCGGTGCAGGGTGGCCGAGGCCAGGGCGACGCGCTGCTTCTCGCCGGTGGAGAGGCCCCGCACCAGCAGGCCGCCCAGGGGCCTGAGCTGCAGCTCTTGCACCCGCTGGCGGATGGCGTCCTTGAGGTGGGAGTTCGAGAGGCCGTAGAGCTGGCCGAAGTAGGCCAGGTTCTCGACCACGGTGAGATCGTCGAGGAGGCTGAATTTCTGGCTCATGTAGCCGATCCGGGCGCGCACCGCGTCGGCTTCGGTGAAGAGGTCGTGGCCCAGGGCGCGGGCCGACCCCGAGGTGGGGGCCAGGACGCCGCAGAGCATCTTGATGGTGGTGCTCTTGCCCGCGCCGTTGGGGCCCAGGAAGCCGAAGACCTCCTCGGGCTCCACCTCGAAGCTCAGGTCCTCCACCGCCGTGAATGCCCCGAAGCGCTTGGTGAGCCGCTCCACCTGGAGGATGGGCTCAGCCATGCAGCGCCTCCGGCAGGGGGGCCGCCTCCCCGTCGCCCGGACCCGTCTCGGCCTCCAGCAGCGCGTGCAGGAAGAAGTCCTCCAGGGTGGCCTCGGAGGGCTCCACGTGCTCCACGCCGGGGAGGGTGCGGATCCGCGCCAGCAGGGCCCCGGCGTCCTGGTCGGGGAAGCGGGCCCGGATCACTTCACCCTCGCCGAACAGATCCAGGGGCTTGAGGGCCCAGAGCTCCGTCTGGACCGCGCGGCGCCGGGAGGTCACCACCTTCACCGTGAGCCCCGGCATCCGGGCCTGGAATTCCCCGAGGCTGCCCTGGTCCAGGAGGCGGCCCTCGTGCATGAGCAGCATGCGGTGGGCGTATTCCGCCTCGTCCATGTAGGGGCTGGAGAAGAGGATGGCCACGCCCTCGTCGTGGATGGCGTGGAGCAGGGACCAGAACTCCCGGCGGGACACGGGATCCACGCCGGTGGTGGGCTCGTCCAGCAGCAGGAGCCGGGGCGCGGGCAGCAGGGCCACGCACAGGCTGAGCTTCTGCTTCATGCCGCCGGAGAGTGCGCCGGCCATGCGGTCCCGGAAGCGGTCCAGGTCCACGGAGGCCAGCAGCGCGCCGATGCGCGGCTCCGGGTCCTCCAGGCGGTAGAGGCCGGCCTGGAGGCGCATGTTCTCCTCCACCGTGAGGTCCGGCGCCAGGGCGAAGACCTGGGGCACGTAGGCCACCTGCTCCGGGGGCACGAGGATCTCGAGGGCGCCGGCGGTGGGCCGCTGGAGGCCCATGAGCATGCGGAAGGTGGTGGACTTGCCCGCGCCGTCGGGCCCGATGAGCCCCACCAGCTCCCCCTGGCGGAGGGCCAGGTCGAAGCCCTTCACCGCCGCCTTGCCCCCCCGGAAGGTGCAGGCGAGGCCCTCGGCCCGGAGCAGGAGGGTGGGGTCGGCGGGAGCGGCCGGGCCCAGCCCGGACCCGCCGGGCAGGGGAGCTCTCGTCACGGGGCGACCTTGAGGCGCACGTCCACGGAAAGCCCAGGCACCAGGCCCTTGTCGAAGCCCTCCTTGAGGTGCACCCGGGCCGGGTAGACGAGGTTCACCCGCTCCTCCCGGGTCTCCACCATCTTCGGCGTGAACTCGGGCTCGCTGCTCACCTCGTCCAGGGTGGCCTGGAAGGTGCGCTGGTCCGCGGTGGCCACCTCCACCGGCAGGCCGATGCGGGCCTTGGCCTGGAGGGTCTGGGGCAGGTAGACCCGCACCCACAGGGTGTCCAGCCTCGCCAGGGTGACCACGCCCTGCCCGACGCCCAGCACCGAGCCGGGCTCCCGCAGGCGGTGCACCACCACGCCGTCGAAGGGGGCGCGGATCTCGGTGAACTTCGCCTGGGCCCGGCTCAGGTCCAGCACGGCCTTGGCCCGGCGGGCGTCGGCGCTGACGCCGAGGCGCTGCTCCTGGCGCAGCCCGGCCTTCAGTTCGGCCAGGGCCTTCGAGGCGAGGTTCAGCGCCGCCTGGGCGCGGTCCCGCTCGGTCTGGGCCCGGTCCAGGTCGGCCTGGCTCAGCACGCCGTCCCGGGAGAGGCGCGCCGCGCGCTTGAGGTTCTCCTCGGCGAGGCGCAGGGCGGCGTCGGCGTCCTTGACCCGGGCCTCGCCCTGGGCGACGTCCTCCAGCCGCGTGCCGTTGGCGGCCTCCAGGGACTTCGCCTCGGCGGCCTGGAGGGCGGCGAGGTCGCGGTCCACGGCGGCGTCCAGCTCCTCGGCGTGCACCCGCGCCAGCAGCTCGCCGGCCTTCACGCGCTGCCCCTCCACCACCTTCAGCTCCACCAGGCGGCCCGCGGCGCGGGGGCCGAGGTCGGTGAGGTAGGCCTCCACGCGGCCGTTGAGCACGGGCTCCTGAGTGCGGTGGCAGGCGGCCAGGGCCAGCAGCAGGAGGGGCGCGACGCGTCGGAACATGGGCACTCCAGCGGAAGGGGGCGGGTCGGGAGGGCTGCTGCGCCGGGGATCAGGTCCACGGCCCGGGGGGGAGGGGGGCCGCGGGGTCCGCCGCGACGCCGCGCCAGTAGAGGTGGAACCAGGCCTGCTCGGCGATGGGCACGGCGTCGGCCCGGTCCACCAGGTCCACCCGGGCGCCCATCACGGGGATCAGGTCCAGGATCTCCATGTGGGTGCGGACGAAGAAGAAGGTGGCGAGGGGTGGATGGAGGTCGGTGCGCAGCTCGCCCCGTGCCTGCCCCTGGCGGAGGATGTCCCAGATGTGCCCGGCGGTGCGGCGGATGTGTCCGGCCATGACCTCCCGCGTGCCCTCGGCGCCCCGGAGGATCTCCCCCCGAAGCATGGACCGGAAGCCCGCGTCGCAGCTGAAGTGGGTCCGGTAGGTGGCCATCACGTCCCAGAGCCGGAAGGGCGTGGGGCGCTCGTCCGCGGGGTCGGCTAGGGCCGCGAGGTCCGCCGACAGGGGCGCCAGCTTGCGCTCCAGCAGGGCGCGGAACATGGCCTCCTTGCTGTCGAAGTGGTAGTAGATCAGCGCCGGGTCGCAGCCCACCGCCCGGGCGATGGCGCGGATGGAACTGCCCTGGAGGCCCTCGGAGGAGAAGACCTCCCGGGCCGCCTCGAGGATGCGGTCCGTGTCCACCCGGGCGGCCTTGGGGCCGCGGGTCCTGGGGGCTCGGGTCTCGGAGCCTCGGGGTTCGGGGGTCGGCGGGTCGGGGGGCTTGGGCATGGGCGCGTTCAACGAATGTTGAAGCTTAGGGTGTCGACAGGCATCCGCGCAACGGAAAATTCATCGGATGTTGAAATTTCCGGAGCCCGGAAAAAAGCCCCGCGACGCGGGGCTGTTCCGGGGACCGGGAGGCCTACTCGACGGAGATCGGGGCCTCGATCGTGTAGTCCAGGGTGATGACCTCGGGCTCCTCGAAGGCGATGCGACCTTCCTCCACCTCGCGCACGCTGACCTGGGACCAGAAGCTGGCGAGCTTCGGGGCGTCCTGGGGCTGGCCGTGGCGGCTCACGGGCACCGTGACCTCCACCTTGGGGTAGGCGCCGCGCTGGAGCTGGTCGCAGCGCTTCCCGCTCACGACGACGAAGCGGTACTTGTTGGCGATCTCTTCGGGGATGTGGACGATGGTGCGGGTCATGGAGGCCTCGGAACCCCCGAGCCTAGCACAGGGAGGCCCGCGGATCCACGGAATTCCTGGGCTTCAGCCCTGCGCGCGGGTCCAGAGGAGCTTGGTCCCGAAGCCCAGGCGGTTGTCGGTGAGCTTGAGGTGGTCCGGCTCCAGGGCCCAGAGGTCCAGCCTCGGCATCAGGCGGGCGATGGGGAAGGCCCGCAGGTAGAGGGCCCGGGCCGCGTCCAGATCCTCGTCTTCGAAGGGCCGAAGGCGCCCCGTGGCCTGCACGCCGCGGACCTTGCCGACGGTCTTCGTCTCGAGGTGGATCGCCCAGGCGACGGCCGGATGGTCGAGGGCTTCCTGCAGGTGCCGGGTTGAGGGGTCCGAGGCCATGAGGAAGCGGCCGGCGTCAGGGTCGAACGCGTAGTAGCAGGAGGCGGTCCAGGGCTGGCCGTCGCGGACGGTGGCGAGCACCAGCACATGGTGCTCCGCGAGGAAGGCCGCGAGGCGGGGCGGGAGTTCGGGACGCAGGGCCATGGCCCAGGATCGTCCGGATGCGCATGCCAGGCGGTCACAAAGGGGGCCGTCGGCGCCATCATGGCTCCTTTCGGGAGCCGGCCATGGAACGCGGACACCTCTGGCGGAGCTGCTTCAAGGGCAGCCTCTTCATGCTCGACCTCAACGCCGGGGGCCTCACCGACGCGCTGGCCGCGAAGCGGCCGGCGGAGGGCGTGGCCAGCGCCGCCTGGATCCTGGGGCACCTCGTGAAGACCCGCCGCGGCATCCTCGAGCTCCTGGGCGCGCCGCAGCCCGAGGACCCGGTCTGGGAGCCCTACGGCCGCCACGGGGACGGCGACACGGGAACCTTGCCCTTCAGCGCCCTGGTGGAAGCATTCAAGGCCACCGATGGACCCCTGAAGGACGCGATCCGCGCCGTGGAGGACTGGGACCGGCCCACGATGAATCCCGGAATCAAGGTGGAGCAGCCCCTGGAGCAGGTCATGGCCTTCCTCTTCAGCCATGAGAGCTACCACCTCGGCCAGATCGGCCTGGTGCGCAAGCTGCTGGGGCTGGGGGGCGCGGTGTGAGGGCGTGATGCCGATGGCCGGGTTTGGGGTCAAGATGGGGTCTTCGAGGGAAGCCCACCCATGAACATCCTCCTCGGCATCACCGGCGGCATCGCGGCCTACAAGGCCGCCGAGGTGGCGCGGCTGCTGACCCGCCAAGGCCAGGCCGTGCGCTGCGTGCTCACCGAGGCTGGCGCCCGCTTCATCACGCCCCTCACCCTGGCCTCGCTGACGGGCCAACCGGTCTTCGGGGCCAATCCGGACCTGAACGAGTGGCGCGCCAATCCGGTGGTGGAGCACATCGACCTGGCGCGCTGGGCGGACCTCGTCGCGGTGGTGCCGGCCACCGCGGACATCCTCGGGAAGACAGCCAACGGCCTCGCGCCGGACCTGCTCAGCACGGTGCTGCTGGCGACCAGGGCGCCGGTCCTCTGGGCGCCGGCCATGAACACCGCCATGTGGGCCCACCCGGCGGTGCAGGCCAACGTGGCGAGGCTCAGGGGCTGGGGCCACCACGTCGTCGAGCCGGTGGAGGGCCTGCTGGCCTGCGGCGAGGAGGGCGGCGGCAAGCTCGCGGAGGTCGAGGCGATCGTGGACGCCGTCCACGCCCTGGCCTCGCCGCGCCATCCGGCCCTCCTCGGGAGGAAGGTCCTGGTGACCGGAGGGCCGACGCGGGAGGACCTGGATCCCGTGCGCACCCTGACCAACCGCAGCACCGGCGCCATGGGCGTGGAGATGGCCCGGGCCCTGCGCGACGCCGGCGCCGAGGTCCACCTCGTGCTGGGCGGGGACGGGCCCTCCTTCCCCCTCTGGGGCCTGCCGGTCACCCGGGTGCGCAGCGCCGACGAGATGCTGGCCGCCTGCGCGGCCCTCTGGCCGGGCATGGACGGGTTCGTGGGCGCGGCGGCGGTGGCGGACCAGAAGCCGGAGCGGCAGGCGCCGGAGAAGGTGAAGAAGCAGGACGGCCCCGAGCCGCTCACCCTGGTGCGCACCCCGGACATCCTGGCGACCCTCTCCGCCGCGAAGCGCCCGGGCC
>JBDIBF010000033.1:0-31857 GCA_039812765.1 Holophagaceae bacterium | reverse complement strand
ACTGGCAGGGCAGGACTTTGCTCGACTGTGGAGGTTCACCCGAGACTCCGAGAACGCTGACTGTTGGCGCTTTCAGCTTCCCAGATCTCGGGTGAACAACCTGATTGGCACTTACAACTAGCCGAGGCGGCCTCCCAGGAAGGAGCCGAGGGCCGCCCCGTCCGCCAGGGCCTTCACCAGCGCGCTGCCCACCACCGGCGTCGCGCCCCAGCGCCTCACCTCCGCCAGGCTGGCCGCGTCGCTGAGGCCGAAGCCCACCGCCAGGGGCCGGTCCGTGAGGGCCTTCAACGCCTCCACCCGGGCTTTCGCGGGCGTGAGGTCCGTGGCCTGATCGGCGCCGGTGACTCCCAGCCGCGCCACCACGTAGACGAAGCGCTGGGCAAAGGGCGCTGTGGGGCCCGGATCGGGACGGCGGGCGAGCAGCCCCCTGGAGCGCTCCAGGTCCGTGGTGGGCGCCAGCAGGGGGATCATCGGGTAGCCCGCCGCCCGGAGCGCCGTTTCGAAGTCAGGTTCTTCGGCGTCGGGCAGGTCCACCACCAGCAGGGCCTTCACCGGCGTGGGCCGGAGCAGCTCGATCAGGCGCGGCGCGCCGATCTGGAGCAGCGGATTCAGGTAGGTGAAGAGCACCACGTCCGGCGCCTCGGCGCAGCGGGCCAGGGTCTCCAGCACCCGCAGGGGCGTGGCCCCGGCCGCGATGGCGCGGTGGGCGGCGGCCTGGAGCACGGGCCCGTCGGCGATGGGGTCGCTGTGGGGCAGGCCCACTTCGATCGCGGGAAGGCCCAGGGCCTTGGCTTCGGCCAGCAGCCCCGGCAGGGCCTCCAGGGAGGGGTCGCCGGCCATGAGGAAGGGGAGCAGAGGGTTCATCGTCGCGTCCATGGCTCAGAGTCCGAGGCGGGCCTGGTAGGTCGAAAGATCCTTGTCGCCGCGGCCGGAGAGGCCCAGCAGGACGGTGCGCAGGCCCTGCCGCGCGAGGTGCGGCAGCACGCCCAGGGCGTGGCTGGACTCCAGGGCCGGGAGGATGCCCTCGGTTTCGCAGAGCGCCTTCGCGCCTTCCAGCGCCGTGGCGTCGGAGGCGCGCAGCACCTCCACCTTTCTGTCCACGGCGTAGGCCGCGAGCTCGGGGCCGAGGGCCGGGTAGTCCAGTCCGGCGCTGATGCTGGCGGTCTCGGCGGTGTGGCCGTGGCCGTCCTGGAGCAGCAGCGTCCTGCAGCCGTGGAGCACGCCCTCGCGGCCGCCGCCCTGGCCTTCCACGGGCACTCGCGCCGCGTGCTCGCCCAGGGCCGTGCCGTGGCCGCCCGCCTCCACGGCGAAGCGGCGCAGGGGGTCGCCGAGGAAGGGCACCAGCAGGCCCAGGCCGTTGCTGCCGCCCCCGGCGCAGGCGACGACCGCCTCGGGCAGGCGTCCGGCCTGCTCCAGGACCTGGGCGCGGGCCTCCTCGCCGATGACGGTCTGGAAGGTGCGCACCAGGGTCGGGAAGGGATGGGGGCCGAGGGCCGAGCCGAGGATGTAGTGGGCGGCGTCGCAGCGGCCGGCCCAGGCCCGCAGGGCCTCGTTGACGGCCTCCTTCAGGGTGCCCTGCCCCGTCGCGACGCCGACGACCTCGGCGCCGAACATGCGCATGCGGGCCACGTTCGGGGCCTGGCGGGCCATGTCGGTGACGCCCATGTACACGGTGCACGTCAGGCCCAGCCGCGCGCAGGCCGCGGCCGTGGCCACGCCGTGCTGGCCGGCCCCGGTCTCGGCGATGATCTCGGCCTTGCCCATGCGCTTCGCCAGGAGGGCCTGGGCCAGGGCGTTGTTGATCTTGTGGGCGCCGGTGTGGGTGAGGTCCTCCCGCTTCAGCCACAGGGCCTCCAGACCCAGGCGCGCGGCCAGGCGCGGCGCCGGGGTGAGGGGCGTGGGCCGGCCCACGAAGTTGCGCAGCTCGGCCTTGAGTTTCGCCTGGAAGCCCTCGTCCGAGACGGCGTCGCGGAAGGCGGCCTCCAGGTCCAGCAGGGGCTGCATGAGCGTCTCCGGGGCGTAGCAGCCGCCGAAGCCGCGGGACCCGAAGCGGGTGGGAAGGGTGAAGTCCGTCGTGATGGCCATGGTCATCTCTTGAGCAGTTCGTGTCCGCGCGCCACGAAGGCGCGCACCTTGTCGGGATCCTTGATCCCCGGCAACGCCTCCAGCCGCGAGGCCGCGTCGAAACCCCGGAGGCCGGGCAGGGCGGCCCGGGGGACCGCCTGCATGCGCTCCAGGAGGTTCTCCCCGTCGAGGCCGCCGGCGAGCAGGTAGGGCCCCGGCGGCGGGACCTCCATGGCGTGCACCTGGCCCGATCCGCCGGCCACCCCGGTGCGCCCGGGATCGGGCTCCCACAGGTGGAGGTCGGCCGCCACGGGTTCCTGGCCGGGGCGGTCAGCCCACGGCAGCAGCACGAAGAAGCCCGCGGCCTTGAGCACCTGCACCACCTCCGAGCGGCGGGCCCCGGGCACGTGGGGCTGGATGCGCCGCAGCCCGGCCGCCCGGGCCAGGGCGAGCATGGGATCCGCCGCGTCGCCCACCGTCACGAGCACCGCGCGCTCCCGGATCGCGGCCCGCTCCGCCTGCTCCGCGCCGCACGCGTTGAAGGGCGCGTTCAGCAGCCCCGGCAGGTCCGCCACGTGGCGCGGGCTCGGGGGATGGACCACGAAGCCCAGGAGGTCCGCGCCGCAGACCAGGGCCTGGCGGGCGTCCTCCAGCCGCGTGAGGCCGCAGACCTTGACGATCCCCCGGGACGGGCCGCTCACGCACCCTCCCGGCGGACGGCGGCGAAGATCCGCGTGAGGAAGCCCTTCGGGTCCGCGCTGCGCATGAGGGCCTCGCCGATGAGCACGGCGTCGAAGCCCGCGCGGAAGGCCTCCGCCGCGTCCTCGGGCGTGGCGAGGCCGCTCTCCCGGATCAGCACGGCCTCCGGGAAGGCCTCCCGCAGGGGCTCGGCGCCCGGCGCGCCGAGGGTGAAGGTGGCCAGGTCCCGGGCGTTGATGCCCACCAGCCGGGACTCGGCCTCCTTCGCGAAGGGCACCTCGGTGAGGTCGTGGAGCTCCACCAGCGGCTCGAGGCCCCGGGACCGGGCGGCCTCGGCGAAGGCCGCCGTGTGCCCCTTCAGCACCCGCGCGATGAGCAGCACCGCCGCGGCGCCGCAGGCCACGGCCTCGTCGAGCTGAGCCTCGGCCAGGACGAAGCCCTTGTAGAGGCAGGGCGGGCCCAGCTCCGCGCCCCGGCGCAGGTCCTCGGCGCTGCCGAGGAAGAGGGCGGGCTCCGTGAGGATGGAGAAGGCCGCGGCGCCGCCCTCGCGGTAGGCCTCGAGCTGCGGCCGCAGGGGCGTGCCCGCGGCGAAGGGCCCGAGGGAGGGCGAGCCCTGCTTGTATTCGGCGATCACCGCGCCGCCCCGGGCGCCCTTCGAGGCGCGCAGGGCCGCCTCCAGGGCGCCGCCCGACGCGGGCAAGGCCGCCCTGGCCCCGGGCAGGTCCACGGCGAGAGCGGCGACGCGCGCGGCTTCCAGGCCCACCACCCGCGCGAGATGGGAGCCCGGGGGCAGGTCCGCCGCGGCGAGGAGGGCGTCGGGGGTGGGCAGGGTCGCGGGACTCACAGGGCCTCCGTCGCGGGCAGGGGAAGGGGGAATCCGATGTCGAGGCGCTGCCGGGCTTCGGCCAGCGCGGGCCCCAGGGCGTCCAGGCCCTGCTTGCGGTGCAGCAGCAGGCCCAGGCCCGCCTGGAGGGCCACCGCGTCCGCGAGGGCCGCGCTGAAGCCGGGATGGGCGGCGCCGCCATGGAAGCCCCGGGCGAGCGCCAGGGCCTCGCCCAGGTCCCGGACACAGAGGGCGTCCTTCGGAGGATGGGCCAGACCCAGTTCCCGGGGCACCAGCACCCCCACGTCCGTCACCTTGGTTCCGCTCACCTCGATCACCCGGGTCGGTCCCTCGGTGGAGGCCTCGTCCATGCCCTGCCCTTCGGCGTCCTTGCCGTGCACCACGAAGGCGCGCGTCACGCCGCGCTTCGCGAGGGCCCCGGCCATGGGCAGCAGCAGGTCCTCCCGGGCCACGCCCAGCAGCATGTGGGCGGGGCGCCCGGGGTTCAGCAGCGGCCCCAGCAGGTTGAAGATGGTCGGGATGCCCAGGCGCTTGCGGATCTCCCGCAGGCGGCCCAGCAGGGGGTGATAGGCCGGCGCGAAGAGGAAGGCCAGGCGGCCCCGGCGCAGGTCCTCCCGCAGCTTCGCGGGATCGCGGGTGAGGTCGCAGCCAAGCGCCTCCAGCAGGTCCGCGCTGCCGCAGACGCCGGTGGCGGCGCGGTTGCCGTGCTTCAGCACCGGCACACCCATGGCCGCCAGGAGGAGGGCCGCCAGGGTGCTGAGGTTCGCGGTTGCCCGGGGCGTCCCGTCGCCGACCTTCCGGCTGTCCCCGCCGGTGCCCACCACGTCGAGGACCGCCATGCCGGGGTCGGGGAAGGGCACGGCCACCTCTGAGAGCGCCGTGGCGAAGGCGGCCAGCTCGTCGGCAGTGGGCGTGCGCTGGGCCAGCAGGGCCAGGCAGGCGCCCACCAGCAGGGCGTCGGTGTCCTGGTCGATGAACATCGCCATGAGCTCCTTGGCGGTGGCGGCGTCCAGGGGCCGGATCGGATTGTGGGTGGTGAGCAGGGTCATCTCAGGCTCCAGCGCGGCGCGCGGCCGCGGCGAGATCGAGGAAGTTCTTGAGCAGGGCCGGCCCGTCCGGGGTGAGGATGCTCTCCGGATGGAATTGCACGCCCCAGCGGGGCAGGCTGCGGTGGGCGATGGCCATGATCTCGCCTCCGGTGCTCCTTCCCGTCACCTCCCAGCAGCCGGGCAGCGTCCGCTGGTCGGCGATGAGGCTGTGGTAGCGGCCGATGGGGAAGCCCTGGGGCAGGCCCGCGAAGAGGCCCTGCCCGTCGTGCTCCAGGGGCGTGGCCTCGCCGTGGAGGGGCTCCCGGGCGTGCACCACCCGGCCTCCGCTGGCGGCCACCAGGGCCTGCTGGCCCAGGCAGACGCCGAGGATGGGGACCCCCCAGTCGGATCCGGCCACCGCCATGTGGCCGGGGCTCTCGGTGGGATGGCCCGGCCCGGGCGAGAGCACCACCGCCTCGGGGTTCAGCGCCCTGGCCTCCTCGAGGGCGATCGCGTCGTGGCGGACGACCTTGACGGAAGACCCGAGCGCTTCGAGGGCCTGGACGAGGTTGTAGGTGAACGAATCCAGCGCGTCGATGAGCAGGATCATGCCTGGCCTCCATGCAGCGACACGCCGAGCGCCTCGGCCACGGCGCCCATCTTGTGGAGGGTCTCCTCGTACTCCCGGCCCGGGTCCGAGGCCCGCACCACGCCGGCTCCGGCCTGGAGCCATGCGGCGCCCTTCGCGTAGACGGCGGTGCGCAGGATGAGGGCGGTGTCCAGGACGCCGTCGGCGCCGAGGCGCACCAGGGCGCCCCCGTAGGGCCCGCGCACCTCGCCCTCCAGCTCGGCGATGCGCTGGGCGGCGCGGATCTTCGGGGCGCCGCTCACGGTGCCCGCGGGGAAGCTGGAGGCGAGCACGTCGAGGGCGTCGAGGCCCGGCTTCAGCGTGGCCTTCACGGTGGTGGTGAGGTGCAGGACGTGGCTGGTGCGCTGGAGGGCGAGGGGCTTCTCCACACGCACGCCGCCGGGCACCGCGATGCGGCCCAGGTCGTTGCGGGCGAGGTCCACGAGCATCTGGTGCTCCGCCAGTTCCTTGGCGTCGCGCTTGAGGGCCTCGAAGCGTTCGGCGTCCTCCTCCAGCGTGGCGCCCCGGGGCACCGTGCCGGCGATGGGCAGGGTCTCCGCCTCACTGCCGGAGACGCGCACCAGCATCTCCGGCGAGGCGCCCACCAGCGCGAAGCCGTCCCAGTCGAGGAGGAAGGCGTAGGGCGCGGGGTTGAGCCGGCGCAGCCTGCGGTAGGCCTCCAGGGGCGGGGGCGCGCCGTCCACGCGGACCCGCTGGCTGGGGACGAGCTGGTACACGTCGCCGTCCAGGATGCGGGCCTGCACGGCGCGGACGACCGCCTCGTAGGCGGCCCGGTCCATCTGCGGGACGGCGGTGGCGGCGAGGGCGTGGGCGGCGGGGGCCTCGTGGCGGGCGAGGGCGCCCTCCATGGCCGCCAGCCTGGCCTCCAGGTCAGAGGCGGCCTCCCCGAGGGCCTGCAGCTCCGCCACCTGGTGGAGGTGGTCGATGACCAGGGCCGCGTCGAAGCGCCGGGCCCAGACCGTCGGGAGGCCCAGCGCGTCCCCGGACGGCAGCGGCAGCGTAGGCTCCAGGGCGCCGAGGGCCTCGAAGCCCACGTAGCCGGCGAGGCCCACGCCGATGGGCGGCTCCTCGCGGATCCGGGGCAGTTCCGGCGCCGGCAGCCGCCGCGAGGCAAGGTCGCCGGGTCCGGCGAGGCTCCGCAGGGCCTCCACCCAGCCCCGGCCCGGCGGGTCGAGGCGCACCTCGCCCGGGCCCTCCAGCAGGACGAAGCTGTAGCGGCCCACCCGCTCGCCCAGGTCGCTGGACTCCAGCAGCAGGCTGGCCCCCAGCGGGCGCAGGGAGAGGTAGGCCGAGAGGGGGGTGACGAGGTCCGCGGCGATGAGGCGGCGCAGCAGCAGCATGGGAGGTCCACAAACAAAGAGCCCGGCGCGGGGGCCGGGCTCGGAGGAAGGCGGGGTGCGATCAGCGGGGGCGTTCGCGTCCTTCGTCCGAGCCCGTCCGCCACCACCAGGCCATGGCGGTGCAGCGCGAGGAAGCATGGACGATCGACGTCATTCCTCCATGTCAACCCGCGCTCCCGGGCTTTGTCAACCTTCGGGTCCGCTTCCGGGTCGGGGCAAAGGCGGCCCTGATGTGCTTTGATGGAGGGTTCCGGAAGGCCCATGGACGAGACCCCGCAGGACGACATCCCTGAAACCCGGCCCGCGCCACCCCAGGGCATCCATGCCTTCGCGGACGCGGAGGCGCGCCTGCTCCCCCTGGGTCCCTGGGCCTTCCTGCGGCCAGGCCTCGCCGGTGCCTTCGGGGCCTCGGGCTGGCAGGTCCTCGCCGCCTGGGTCTTCCTCCAGGTGGCCCCCAGCGCCGCCTGGGCGGTCCACCTGCGCGGCTTCACCCGCTACGCGGGCGGCTGGAGCGGCCTGCCCCAGCATTGGGGGGAGATGCTCACGGCCCAGGATCTCTGGAACCTGGCGGTGAACGGCGAGATGGGCAAGGCCCCCTTCGGCACCCTTGCGCCGTCCCTCGCGGCCTTCGGCGTCGCCTGGATGCTCTGGGCCTCGTGGAAGCACCAGGCTGAAGCCGCCGGCCTGCCGGTCCGCCTCCGGGACTGGTTCCTCGGCGGGCTGGATGCCCTCCTCATCGGGCTCGTCCCCCTGCTCCTGCCATACCTGCTGGCCCTGAAGCTCATGGACGCCGGCGCCGCCACTGGCATCCAGGGCCTCAACTGGCTGGGCTTCGTGGGAAAGCCCCTCCTGGGCTTCGCCTTCGCTTCGGCGCTGGTGGGACAGTGGGGGCTCTGCAGGCTCAACCGCGCGGCCCTCGCGGGTCGCCCCCTGGCGGACGTCCTCAACGCCTACCCCGGCCACCTCAAGGACTCCTTCCTGCGCCTCTGGCAGCATCCCGTGCAGTGGACGGCGCTGCACCTCGGCGGAGCCGCCCTCCGCGCGGGGCTCACCTTCGGCGCCCTGGCCCTCGGCTGGCGCTGGGGCGGCGGCACCGCCGGCCGGGTCTGGGCCCTCCTGGGGATCCAAGTCCTCGCCGCCGCCGCCGGCGCCTTCCTGCTTGCCTGGATGCTCCGCCTCACGGCCCGCTACTGGCGACGGCGCTGGACCGTCAGCCAGGAGCTGAATGCCCTCGAATCCGTCCGCCGCCGGACTGCCGTGGCGGTCCCTTCCTCCCCCGAAGCTCCCTCGGGACCCGCCGCGGAGGCCCCTTGATCCTCGCCCGCACCGCCGCCCTCGTCCTCGCCGGCTGCGCCCTCCTCGCCCAGGACGGCCGCCCCGCCGCGCGCGCCCAGGTCCTGCCCGTCAATGCCGAGACCGCCGACGACCCGGCGATCCTCAAGGTGATCGAGCCCGCGAGGGCCGAGATCGTCAAGACCTTCGACCAGCCCCTCGTGGACTGCCCGAAGGGACTCTTCAAGGGCCGCGGCACCGACGAGAACCTGCTGGGCTACTGGGTGGCCGACGAGATGCGGCGGCGCGCCTCCGAGGCCACGGGGTCCGAGGTGGCCTTCGCCTTCACCAACCGCGGGGGCCTCCGCGCGAACCTCCGGGCCGGCATGCTGAAGGTGGGCGACATCTTCGAGCTCATGCCCTTCGAGAACGAGCTCGTGGTGGTCGAACTGACCGGCGCCGAGGTGATCAAGGTGGTGGAGTCGGGCGTGCTGCGCCGGGGCGGCGAGCCTGTCTCCGGGGTGAAGGTGAGCGTGGCGGGTTCGGCGGAGCAGCCCCGGATCACCGTCACCTGGGCGGACGGCCGGCCCATCGACCCCACGGCCACGGTGAAGGCCGCCTCCACGGACTACCTGGTGGGCGGTGGCGACGGCTACAGGAGCCTCCGGGACGGGCGCCGTCCCTTCACCACGGGCCTGCTGCTCCGCCAGATCCTCCTGGACGCCTGCACCGGGCTGGCCCGGCGCAAGGAGCCCCTCCTGCCCCCCGCCACGGGCCGCTACGCCTTCGAGCCGGTGGAGCTGCAGCAGGCCATCCTCGACCACAAGGCCGCACCGGCCCCCAAGGGAGGAGCGACCAAATGAGCAACGCCATGGACCGCCGAACCTTCGTCTCCGCCCTCGGCGCCCTCGGCGCCCTGGGGGCCACGGGCCTAGGGGCCGCCTGCGCCCATCCGGCGACCCAGGCCGCCGCAGGCCCCGTCCCCGGGAGCGGCCACGTCACCCTCCTCCACACCAACGACACCCACAGCCGCATCGAGCCCTTCGGCCCCGGGAACGGGCAGCTCAGCGGGCGAGGCGGCATGGCCCGCCGGGCCACCCTGGTGAAGCAACTCCGCAAGGCCCTGCCGAACGTGCTGCTGCTGGACGCCGGCGACACCTTCCAGGGCACGCCCTACTTCAACCTCTACAAGGGGCACCTGGACTACAAGCTCATGAGCATGCTGGGCTACGACGCCGGGACGCTCGGCAACCATGACTTCGACAACGGCGTGGACTCGCTCCTGGAGGCCATGCAGGAGGCCACCTTCGACTTCGTGAACTGCAACTTCGACTGCAAGGGCGCGCCGGCCCTGGGGAAGCGGCTGAAGCCCTGGGTCGTGAAGGAGTTCCCTGGCGTGAAGGTGGGCATCGCCGGCGTCGGCGTGGCCTTCAAGGGCCTGGTCGCCCCCTACAACCACAAGGGCATCGAATGGATCGAGCCCGACAAGGCCCTGAAGCCCGTGGTGGCCCACCTCCGGGAGAAGGAGAAGGTGGATCTGGTTGTCCTCCTCAGCCACCTCGGCTACGACGAGAAGGGCGCGGGCTGGGACGACCTCACCCTCGCCAAGGCCGTGCCCGGCATCGACGCCATCATCGGCGGCCACAGCCACACCTTCCTGGACCAGCCCACGAAGGTGGCGAACGACCGCGGCGAGACCCTCATCTTCCAGGTGGGTTTCGCCGGCGTGAACCTCGGCCGCATGGACTTCACGGTGGCCAAGGGCGGGGTCAAGGCCGCCAGCGGAATCTCGCTGCCCCTGGAGGCGCGGGCTTGAACCGCCGGGAAGGGCCGGAGTTCTACCTGGAGGGCGGCCTCCTCGTCTTCACGGAGGCCCATCACCTCAAGCGCGGCTCCTGCTGCGGGTCGGGCTGCCGGCACTGCCCTTTCGAGCCGCGGGGGTTGAAAGGCAACCCGGCGGTCCAGCAGAGGTGGCTGACCCGCCCCGAGGGCTGAGGTCCGCGCCCTGGAAGCATGATCTCCGTCACGGTCCCCTCCGGGCCCGCGCCAATCCTTGATCCGCCTCCAGCCCCGTGGGACGCTGGAGCGTTTCCTTGAAGGAGCCCTCCATGGCCGACGTCCAGCTTCAGGTGCCTTCCGGCGGCGCCAAGATCCGCATCGAGAACGGCAAGCTCTTCGTCCCGGACAACCCCATCGTCCCCTTCATCGAGGGCGACGGCACGGGTCCGGACATCTGGCGCGCCTCGGTGCGCGTGCTGGATGCGGCGGTGGCGAAGGCCTACGGCGGCAAGCGGAAGATCCACTGGATGGAGGTCTACGCCGGGGAGAAGAGCTTCACCCAGTTCAACACCTGGCTGCCGGACGAGACGGTGGAGGCCTGCCGCGAGTACCTCGTGAGCATCAAGGGCCCCCTCACCACGCCCATCGGCGGCGGCATCCGCAGCCTCAACGTGGCCCTGCGCCAGATGCTGGACCTCTACACCTGCCTGCGCCCGGTGCGCTGGTTCAAGGGCGTGCCCAGCCCGGTGAAGCACCCCGAGAAGGTGGACATGGTGATCTTCCGGGAGAACACCGAGGACATCTACGCGGGCATCGAGTTCGAGGCCGGCACCGAGGGCAACGCCAAGCTCATGGCCTTCCTGAAGGAGAATTTCCCCAAGGACTTCGCCAAGATCCGCTTCCCCGGCTCGGCGGGCCTCGGCATCAAGGCCGTCTCGCAGGAGGGCACGGAGCGCCTGGTGCGCGCCGCCATCCAGTACGCCATCGACAACAAGCGCAAGTCGGTGACCCTGGTCCACAAGGGCAACATCATGAAGTTCACCGAAGGCGGCTTCATGCGCTGGGGCTACGAGCTCGCCAAGAAGGAGTTCGGCGCCGTGGAGATCGACGGCGGCCCGTGGTGCAAGCTGCCGGGCGGCATCGTCATCAAGGACGCCATCGCCGACATCACGCTCCAGCAGGTGCTGACCCGCCCCGACGAGTTCGACGTGATCGCCACCCTGAACCTCAACGGCGACTACCTCAGCGACGCCCTGGCGGCGCAGGTGGGCGGCATCGGCATCGCCCCGGGCGGCAACATCAACTACGTCACCGGCCACGCCGTCTTCGAGGCCACCCACGGCACCGCGCCGAAGTACGCCAACCTCGACAAGGTGAACCCCGGATCAGTGATCCTCAGCGGCGAGATGATGCTTCGCTACATGGGCTGGACCGAGGCCGCCGACGCCATCATCAATGGCATGGACAAGGCCATCGCCAGCCGCGCCGTCACCTACGACTTCGCCCGCCTCATGGAGGGCGCGACCGAGGTGAAGTGCTCCGGCTTCGCGGACGTGATCATCGCGAACATGTGAACTGGCCGTCCCACGAAAGGGGCCCGCGATGCGGGCCCTTTTTCTGGAAGTTGGTACGGAGGCCTCAAATCCGGAACTTCGGGACCTTCTGGCCCGTTCCGGTCACTTCCACCGTCACCCGGCTGCCCTTCACCGAGATGACATGCGTCCCCTTGCTCACCGGGATGGCCGTGCTGCCGTCGCTCTCGACGCCGGTGCTGACGCCGTCCACGCTGACGGCGCCGACGCCGGGGAACGTCTCCACCAGGATGCTGCCCATGCCCGGGGTGCTCACCGTGGCGGTCTGGCCAGGCTTCACGGTGACGGATCTCGTCTCGCGGTAGAAGACCTTGGGGTTGCTCAGTTCGACCTTGTAGGTGCCCGGGGGCAGGCTCTGGCCCTTGGGACCCAGTTCGCCCTTGTCGGCGCCGTCCACCCTCACCCGCACCGGGAAGGCGCCGGCCACCTTGAGCACGCCCGCGGCGGTGGGATCCACGGCGGAGGCGGTGCTGGCGTCCACCAGCTTGAAGACCTCCCCGTCGGGCGCCTCGCCGGCCTTGAAGTCCCGGGTGAAGGCCAGGCCCTCGCCCTTGGTGAGGGTGAGCTTGTGCTCGTGGCCATGCTTCCAGTCCAGGGTCAGGGGCGTGGTGCCCTTCAGCTCGCCATTGAGGAGCACGGTGGCGCCGCTGGGGTCCGACTTGAGGGTCACCGGCCGCACGATCTCCTTGAGCACAAGGCTCCTCGGCAGATCCGTGGGGGCCTGGAGGGTCCGCTCGAAGGGTTCGAAGCCCTTGGCCTCGATCTTCACCTTGGCGCCGGCCTTGAAGGCGAGGGGCACCGTGTCCGTGGCGCCCACCTTCTCCCCGTCGATGTAGACGTCCGCCTTCGGCGGCTGGGTGGCGATGAGCAGCTTGTCCCCGCCCCGCAGGAAGACGAACCACCCCCCGGCCACCAGGACGAGGAGCGCGGCGGCGGCGCCCGCGACGAGGCCGCCCTTCCCCCGCCTCGTGGGCGGGTGGGTGGCATGGGGCGTGTAGACCGTCTGCTGGCCGGCCACGTTCACGATGGGGGCGGCGACCACCTGGGTCCCCATCTTCAGGATGCCGAGCAGCTCCCGCTTCTCCTCGATGTGGAGGTCCGTGGCGCTCTCCATGAGGTCCTTCACGAAGAGGGCGCAGGACTCGTAACGGTCGGCGGGCTTCTTCGCCAGCACCCGGCCGAAGATGCGGCCCCAGCCATCGGGCAGCACGCCCAGCACCGGCGGCTTCACCTCCACCGGGGGCTCGTTCACGATCCGGTAGAGGATGGTGTTGATGCTGTTGCCCGGGAAGGGCGACATGCCCGAGAGCAGCTCGAAGACCAGCACGCCGAAGCTGAAGATGTCCGAGCGGTTGTCCACGGTGCCTTCCCGGATCTGCTCGGGGCTGGCGTAGCTCGGCGTTCCCAGGAAGGTGCCGGTCTGCGTGAGGTTCGCGTCCTCGCGCTTGGCGATGCCGAAGTCCATGAGCTTGGGCCGGCCGTCCTCGGTGATCATCACATTCCCGGGCTTCACGTCCCGGTGGACGATGCCGTGGTGGTGGGCGTGGTCCAGGGCCTCGGCGAGGCCTGCGGCGATGCGGAGCTTGTCCCGGAGCGGCATGGAGGCCCCGGACTTCATGAGGCCGTCCAGGGGCTGGCCCGCGACGAACTCCATGGCCAGGAAGGGGCCGAGGTCGCTCTCCCCGAAGTCGTAGATGGCCACGATGCCGGGGTGGTTCAGCAGGCCGCTGATCTCCGCCTCCCGCTGGAAGCGCATCATGTATTCGTGCCGGTCGGCCTCGGAGCGCAGGGCGTCCAGCTTCACGGTCTTGATGGCCACTTTGCGCTTGATCCTGGGATCCTCGGCCAGCCAGACGCTGCCCATGGCCCCGGCCCCCAGGAGCTTCCGGACCTCATAGCGCCCGATGGTCTCGGGCAGCCTCTGCGCATCGTTCATGGCTCCAGCCTATACGGGGCCCCCGCCCGCTCAAAAAGAAACTTGAAAAAGTCCTTAATTCCTGTGGATTTTTCCAAGCGGTTGGAGACAATTTAAGGATTACTTGCCCGGCGGCAAGCCTCTCCGGAGCCCCCCCCCACCATGGACACCTTCAAGGCGCTGGTCCTCGGTACGTACTTCACCATCCTGACGATCCTCTCCATCTACGGCGCCCATCGCCTGTGGATGCTCATCCTCTACTTCCGCCACAAGAAGGACGTGCCCCAGCCCCCGGCCGGCTCGGACGCCTACCTGCCCCACGTCACGGTGCAGCTCGCGATCTTCAACGAGGTGAACGTCGTCGAGCGCCTCGTGGACGCCGTGATCCGCATGGACTGGCCCAAGGAGAAGCTCGAGATCCAGCTCCTGGACGACTCGACCGACGAGACCGTGAAGGTGGCCGCGGCCGTCTGCGAGCGCTACCAGCTCCTGGGCTTCGACATCCAGCACATCCACCGCACCGACCGCACGGGCTTCAAGGCCGGCGCCCTGGCCCACGGCCTGAAGACCGCCAAGGGCGAGGTCGTGGCGATGTTCGACGCCGACTTCATCCCCACCGAGGACTTCCTCCGCAAGGCCGTGCCGCACTTCGCCGACCCCAAGGTGGCCTTCGTGCAGGGCTGCTGGGACCACCTGAACCGGGACTTCAGCCTCCTGACCCAGGTCCAGGCCATCCTCCTGGACGGCCACTTCGTCTTCGAGCACACCGCCCGGAACCGCTCCAACGCCTTCTTCAACTTCTCCGGCACCGCCGGGATGTGGCGCATCTCCGCCATCGCCGACGCCGGCGGCTGGGAGCACGACACCATCACCGAGGACGCCGACCTCAGCTACCGGGCCCAGCTCAAGGGCTGGCGCGGCGTCTACCTGAAGGACATGGTGGTGCCCGCCGAGCTCCCCGTGGACGTGAACGCCTTCAAGAGCCAGCAGCACCGCTGGGCCAAGGGCAACGCCCAGGTCATCCGCAAGCTCATGAAGACCATCTGGAAGTCCGACGCCAGCCTGCACACCAAGCTGGAGTGCTGGTTCCACCTCACCGCCAACTGCAACTACCTGCTGATGGTGGTGCTGGCGGTGCTCATGGTGCCCTGCATGATCCTGCGGGCGGGCACGCCCTGGCAGTGGCTGCTGGCCACCGACGGCCCCTTCTTCCTCCTCAACGCGGTCAGCGTCGGGCTCTACTTCGGCGTCAGCCAGAAGGAGCTCTCCGACAACCGCGGCTGGACCGGTCGCTGGAAGTACATCCCCGCCCTCATGAGCCTGGGCATCGGCCTCGCCCTGAACCAGGCCAAGGCCGTCCTGGAGGGCTTCTTCACCGACGACAAGGAATTCAAGCGCACCCCGAAGCTGGGCGTGGACGCCAGCGGCAAGGCCGTGAGCAAGCGCGCCTACAAGGTGCCCAAGTCCCTGATCACCTTCCTGGAGGCGGGCTTCGCCCTCTACTACTTCGCCGCCCTGCTGGTGGCGATCTACCTCCGCAAGTGGGCCTCGGTGCCCTTCCTCTGGCTCTTCTTCACCGGCTTCGCCTACATCAGCCTCTTCAGCCTCATGGACGTCAAGCTGTTCCGGCGCCTGGCCATGGAGGAGCTGGAGGACGCCGAGGGCGCCTCCCACTTCGTGCAGTAGCCCCACCGCACCTTTCGAGGCGGGCCCCCGGGCCCGCCTTTTCCTTCCCCCCCGGCCATGATCGACCTGCACGCCCACACCTGCTGCTCCGACGGGACCGACACCCCCGAGGCCCTGGCCCTGGCCGCGGACGCGGCGGGCCTGGAGGCCCTGGCCCTGACGGACCACGACACCCTCGAGGGCCTGCCCGCCTTCCTCGCGCAGCAGCCGCGGGTGAAGGCCCGGCTCATCCCCGGCACCGAGCTGAGCTGCCGCTTCCTCGGCCGCTCCCTCCACGTCCTCGGCCTCTTCGTGGACCCCGCGGACGCCGTGTTCGAGGGCCGCCTCGCGGACTTCCGGCGGAGCCGGACGGAGCGCAACGACCGCATGATCGCGCGGTTGAACGGCCTTGGGGTGGACCTGCGCCTGGAGGAAGTGGAGGCCCACGCCCAGGGCGCCGTGGTCTCCCGGGTCCACATGGCCCTCGCCCTGGTGGCGAAGGGGACGGTGCGCAGCCTCCCTGAAGCCTTCGACCGCTTCCTGGGGGACCGTGCCCCGGGCTACGTGCCGCGGGAGGAGCTGGACCCGCCCACCGCCGCCCGTTGGATCCGGGAGGCCGGCGGCGTGCCCCTGGTGGCGCACCCGGGGCGCTTCGCCGGCCGCAGCTTCGGCTGGGACGAGGCCATGGACGCGCTGAGGGAGGCCGGCATGGCGGGCTTCGAGGCCTACTACGGGGAGTACGGCCCCGCGGAGCAGGCCTACTTCCTGGACTTGGCGGCCCGGAAGGGCATGGTGCCCAGCGGCGGCAGCGACTACCACGGGGGCAACAAGCCGCACATCCGCCTGGGGGTCGGCCGGGGCCGCCTGAACGTCCCGGGCGAGGTCCTGGAAGGCCTGGAGCGGGCCCGGACCGAAGGCGCCTGGACCTGAGCCGGGATCCCTGGTCCTGGGCCCCTGGTCCTTGGCCGAGACGGGGCGCCCCTGTTTCCTGCCCGAGGACGAAGGAGCAAGGACCAAGTACACTCCCCCCATGGCCCAGAAGCTTCTGCTCGTCGAGGACGACGCCATCAACGTCAAGTTCATGCAGGTGGTGCTCACCCGGAAGGGGGGCTTCGAGGTGGTGGTCTCCGAGGACCCGCTGGAGATCCTCGAGATCGCGAAGGCCGGAGGTCTCGCAGGGATCATCATGGACGTGAGCCTGGCCCGGTCCACCCTGGACGGCGTGAAGATGGACGGCCTCGGCATCACCCGCCTCCTGAAGGCGGACCCGGCCACCGCCCACATCCCCGTGCTCATCGCCACGGCCCACGCCATGTTCGGCGACCGCGAGCGCTTCATCGCCGAGACCGGCGCCCAGGGCTACCTCGCCAAGCCCTTCCACGACCCGGACGCCTTCCTGAACGAGGTGCGCCGGGTGATCCCGAAGGAATGAGGCCGGGCAGGCCCGCCGCTCCGAAGCCGCCGCGGCCCGGAGGCCCGGGGGACGTCGCGGCCTTCCGCCTGCTGTTGGAGTACGACGGCTCGAAGTTCCAGGGCTGGCAGCGCCAGGGGCCCAAGCAGAGCGCCGAAGGCGTGCGCACGGTGGCGGGCAGCCTGGAGCACGCCTGCCGGGAGGCGGGCCTGAAGGTGATCGAGCTGGTGGGCGCGGGCCGCACGGACGCCGGCGTCCACGCCCTGGGGATGCCGGCCCACCTGCACCTGGCGTCGAAGGGCGCGCCGGAGGCGCGGGACCTCATCCGGGCCCTGGACCCCCACCTGCCCCACGACCTGGCGATCCGCGAGGCGAAGGCCTGCGGCCCCGGCTTCCACGCCCGCCACGACGCCGAGGCGCGCACCTACCTCTACCAGCTCAGCCGCCGCCGCACGGCCTTCGGCAAGCCCTACGCGTGGTGGGTGAAGGGGAGCTTCGACCTCCAGGCCCTCGGCTCCGCGTGGAAGGCCTTCGAAGGGAAGCATGACCTCTCGGCCTTCGCGGACCTGGAGCCGCGGGAGGACGGCAGGATGGCCCTGGAGGCCTGCGAGCTGGCGGAGGCGGGGAGCCTCGTGCTGCTGCGGGTCACCGCGCGGCACTTCTTCCACCGGCAGGTGCGGCGCATGGTGGGCGCCGCAGTGGCCGTGGCCCAGGGCAAGGCGCGCCCCGAGGAACTGGCCCGCGACCTCAAGCGGCCGTCGAAGGAGGCCAACCTCCGCTGGGGCGCCCTGGCCGCCCCGGCGGCGGGGCTCTTCCTGGAGCGCGTGCGCTACGGGGGCGACGGTCCGCCGTCGGCCATCCATCCCGTGATCGAGGTGCCCTAGATGCTCACCCGCGATGAAGCCTGGACCCTGCTCTGCGACTGGACGCCCTCGGAGAAGCTCCGCGTCCACGCGCGCTCGGTGGAGCTGGTGATGCTCGACCTGGCGCGGAAGCTCGGCGAGGACGAGCGGACCTTCGGCCTGGCGGGCCTGCTCCACGACGCGGACTACGACCAGTGGCCCGAGGAGCATCCGAAACGCATCGTGGCCTGGCTGCGGGAGCGGGGCGAGGAGGCCGTGGCCCACGCGGTGTCGGCCCACTACACCCCGTGGGGCGTGAGCTACGACAGCCTGCTGGACAAGGCCCTGCTCGCCAGCGACGAGATCACGGGCTTCGTCACCGCCTGCGCCCTGGTGCGGCCGAACCGGACCGAAGGCCTGGAACCCAGGAGCGTTCGGAAAAAGCTCAAGGACAAGGCCTTCGCCGCCGGCGTGGACCGCCACGAGGTGGCCGAGGGGCTGCGCATGCTGATCGAGGCCGTGGGCGGCACCGAGGACGAGCACCTGGCGCGGATCATCGGCGTCGTGCACGCGCACCGGGCCGAGCTCGGGCTGCTGTCGCCGCAGTAGACTGGAGGCCTGGAGACTCCATGGCCACCGCCGATTCCCGATCCATCCTGTCCACCGGCCTCTGGGAGCGAACGGGGGAGGACACCCTGTCCCGCAACGCCTTCCTGGGACTCACCGGCGCTCTGACGCTCTACGGCCTGGCCCTGAACGCGGGCCTGGCGTGGTGGACGCTGCAGGCGGGCTGGCGGCCGGGGCTCTTCGGGATGATCGGGCTCGGCGTGGTGCTGCCCCTGGTGGGCGTCTTCACCGCCAGCCGGGCGCGGACGATGGGCGTGGCCCTGCTGGGCTACCACCTGCTGCTGGTGCCCTTCGGCCTCATCCTGGGGCCCATCCTCGAAGCCTACCTGCGCGTCGGCGGCACCCTGCTGGTGATGCGGGCCCTCATGCTCACGGGCTGCACCACCGGCGTGATGACGCTGCTCGGGCTCAGCTACCCGAAGGTCTTCGAGAAGCTGGGCGGCGTGCTCTTCGCCTCGCTGATCGCGCTCGTGGTCCTGCGCCTGGTCGGGATGTTCGTGCCCTCCCTGGGCGCCGCGGGCTGGATCGAGTGGCTGGCGGCGGGCATCTTCACCCTCTACATCGGCTTCGACTGCCACCGCGCCATGGCGATCCCCGCCACCGGCCGCAACGCCGTGGACGTGGCGGTGAGCCTCTACCTGGACATCTTCAACCTCTTCCTCACGATCCTGCGGATCCTGAGCCCGCGGGACTGATGGGGGCGGGGCTGCGGCAATCCCTGCTGGCGGCGCTGCGGACGGATGGGGAGGCGAAGCTTGCGGATGGCCTCTGGTCCACCCGCTGCCTGCACTGCCGCAGTGGCCTCCAGTTCGACGGCTCCGGCGCGCCCCTCAACGGCGGGACGCTGGAGCACGTGGTGCCCCGGAGCTGGTTCCCCAAACGGGCGGCGGAGGACCTGATCGTGGGCCTCGAGGGCCCGGACGACCCCCGCAATCTCGCCCTGGCCTGTCCGCGCTGCAACCAGCAGAAAGGCAAGGGGCCGGACGCGAAGGGGCCCGCCGACGCCCGGGCGCGGGAGGTGGTGGCTGCCCTCCAGCGCGCCCGCATGGCACGATGGCGCGATCCCGAGGACTGACCATGCCCGCGCCCTTCCGCTTCAAGGCCCTGGACCACGTCGTGCTGCGCTGCATCGACCCTGAGCGCATGGAGCGCTTCTACCTTGACGTGCTGGGCTGCACCCTCGAGCAGCGCCAGCCCCCCATTTCGCTGACGCAGCTCCGGGCGGGATCCGCCCTCATCGACCTCGTCCCCGGCCGCTCCGCCTCCGAGCCCGGCCGCAACGTCGACCACGTCTGCTTCACCATCGAGCCCTGGGAGCCCGAGGCCCTCAGGGCCCACCTCGAGGCCGCCGGCCATCCCGTGCAGCCCCCCGCCTCCCGCTACGGCGCCGAGGGCGAGGGGCCGTCGGTGTACGTGACCGATCCCGAGGGGAACGTGGTGGAGCTCAAGGGCCCGGCGGTGACGGGGCCGGTGGGGCGCGCGGACTGAGCTACTCGCCGGCCTTCGCGTCCGGAGCCTTCTTGGCGGAGAGCAGGCTCACCCCGAACAGGATCCCCCCCACCACGATGCAGCTGTCGGCGACGTTGAAGGTCCAGTAGTGCCATCCCCTGAACACGAAGTCGAGGAAGTCGACGACGTGGCCGCGCAGGAGCCGGTCGAGGCCGTTGCCCGCGGCGCCGCCGAGGATCAGACCCAGCGCGATGCGCTCGAGCCTGGGCGTGGCGTCGGCGAGGAACTCCTTCCCGAAGTACCAGATCGCCGCGACGCCGGCGACCGTGAAGAGGCCCACCCGCAGCCAGTCCGGGGCGCCGTGGAGGGTGCCGAAGATGGCGCCCTTGTTGTAGCCCAGGGACAGGTTGAAGAAGCCCGGGATCACCACCTTGGTGGCGCCCTCCCGGGGCAGGAGCGCGAGGATCCACGCCTTGGAGGCCACGTCCGCGAGGAAGGCGGCCAGGGGCAGGAGGAGCCAGCGGAGGATGCGGGGGGCGCTCACGGGTGCCCCTTCGCCGCCATCACCTTCGCGCAGCGCAAGCAGAGGTCCGGGTCCTCGATGGTCCCGTGGCCGCCCCGGTGGTTCCAGCAGCGCGGGCACTTGGCGCCGGGGTGGGGGCCGACCTCGATCTGCAGTTCCGGCGCGTCGAAGAACTCGAGGCTGGAGACCACGAAGAGGTCCTCCAGATCCTCCCCCAGTCCGTGCAGCTCGAGCTGGGTCTCCGGGGGCAGGCCGATGCGCACCGCGGCGTCCAGGCTGGTGCCGATGGCCTTGGCGGCGCGGTGGGGCTCCATGGCCCCCTGCACCGCCTCGCGCACGGCCCACAGGGCCGCCCAGGCGTCGGACTCGCGCCCCGCCGCCGCCTCGGGGAAGCGCTGGGCGAAGACCGGGCCCTTGGCCGAGGCGCCGGGCAGGTGCTCCCAGGCCTCGTCGGCGGTGAAGCTGAGCATGGGGGCCAGCAGGATGCAAAGGCCCTCGGCGAGGCGGTGGGCCAGGGCCCGGGCGCTGCGCCGCCGCGGCGAGTCCTCCCCGTCGCAGTAGAGGCGGTCCTTGATGATCTCGAACCAGCGGCTGGAGAGGTCCCGCTGGCAGAACTCCAGCAGGGCCTGGGAGGCGCGGTGGAACTCGAAGGCGAGGTAGGCCTCGCGCACCTCCCGGGCCAGGCGTAGGAAGGCGCCGTGGAGCTCCCGGTCCAGGGGCGTCCAGTCCTGTTCCGGCACGGCGTCCCTGGCAGGGTCATAGCCGTCCAAGGCGCCCAGCAGGAAGCGCAGGGTGTTGCGGATCTTGCGGTAGGCGTCGGCGGTGCGTTCGAGGATCTCCTTCCCGATGCGCACGTCCTCGTTGTAGTCCACGCTGCAGGTCCAGAGGCGCAGGATGTCCGCGCCGTAGGTCTTGAAGACGTCGTCCGGCGTCACCGTGTTGCCGAGGGACTTGGACATCTTCTGGCCCTTCTCGTCCAGCACGAAGCCGTGGGTGACCACGGTGGTGTAGGGCTTCTCGCCGCTCGCCGCGAGGTTGAAGAGGAGCGAGCTGTGGAACCAGCCCCGGTGCTGGTCGGACCCTTCGAGGTAGATGAACTTGCCGTAGTCGGCGCGGCTCAGCTCGGGGTGGGTGTCGCAGACCACCCCGGCGCTGACGCCGGAGTCGATCCAGACGTCCAGGATGTCGGTCTCCTTCTGGTAGCCGTCCGGGTTGATGCCGAGGCCGGAAGCCATCTCGGACACCTCCGCGTCCGCCCAGGCCTCGATGCCGCCCTTCTCGATGACCTGAGCGGCCCGCTCGAAGAGTTGGGCGTGCCAGAAGGGTTCACCGGTGACCTTGTCGCGCAGCACCGTGATGGGCGTGCCCCAGGCGCGCTGGCGGCTGATGCACCAGTCGGGCCGGCCCGCGATCATGGCGTGGATGCGGTTGCGGCCGGCGGCCGGCACCCAGCGCGTGCCGTCCACGCCGTCGAGCCCCAGCTCCCGCAGGCTCTTGCCGAGGCCGCGCAGCTCGTCGTCCATGGTGATGAACCACTGCTCGGTGGCGCGGAAGAGGATGGGTGTCTTGGTGCGCCAGCAGTGAGGGTAGCTGTGGTGCAGCACGTCCTCGTGGAGGAGGGCACCGGCGGCCCTGAGCTTCTCGATGACGACGGGGTTCGTCTCGAAGATGTTCTTCCCCTCCAGGTCCGGGTCGTTGGCGGCGGCGGTGAACTTGCCGTCGGGGCCGACGAGCTGGAGCAGGCCCAGCTTCTCGAGTTCGGGATTGGAGTGGTTATGGAACTCGACGACGTTGAAGTCGTCCACGCCGTGGTCGGGGGCCGTGTGCACGAGGCCGGTCCCGGCATCGGAGGTCACGTGCTCGCCCAGCAGGACCCGCGAGTCGCGGGCGATCCATGGATGGCGGGCCACGACGCCGGCGAGGCTCCGCCCTTTGAAGGCCGGGGAGTGGTTCGCACTGCTGGTCAGGAAGTCCACGCCGAGCTTCTTGCCGAGGTCCTCCTTCAGGGCGTCCGCGACGACGAGGAGCTTCAATCTGCTCCCGCTTTCCTGCACCACGATGCGGTAGTCCAGTTCAGGATTCACCGAGATGGCCAGGTTGCTCGGCAGGGTCCAGGGCGTCGTTGTCCAGATCGGAAGGTGGAGTTCGACGGGCAGGGAGGGGTACGCAGCGACGATGTTCGGCGCGAGGTCGAGGAGCTGCGTGCGGCTCGCCTCCCCCGTCACCGGGAAGGCCACCGTGATCGCCGGGCTGGTCCTGTCGGCGTACTCGACCTCGGCCTCGGCCAGCGCCGTGCGCGCGCCGTAGCTCCAGTGCACGACCTTGAGCTTGCGGGTCACGGCGCCGTGCTCGAAGAGCTTGCCGAGCTCGCGGACGACGGCGGCCTCGAATTTCGGGTCCATCGTCAGGTAGGGGGAATCCCAGGCCCCCAGCACGCCCAGGCGCTGGAAGCCCAGGCGCTGGGCGTCGATCCACTTGGCCGCGAAGGCCCGGCACTTCTCCAGGAACTGGGCGCGGGAGAGTTCCCGGCGCTTGGGGCCCAGGTCCTTCTCCACCGCGTGCTCGATGGGCAGGCCGTGGCAGTCCCAGCCAGGCACGTAGGGCGACTCGAAGCCGTCCAGCCAGCGGGACTTCACCACCACGTCCTTGAGGATCTTGTTCAGCGCGTGGCCGATGTGGATGGCGCCGTTGGCGTAGGGCGGCCCGTCGTGGAGCACGGCGCGCCCCCGGCCCTTCCCGGCGGCGTTGTCCGCCTTGCGGGTGGCCTCCACCCGCTCGTAGAGCTTCGCCGTCTGCCACGCCTCCACCCGCTTCGGCTCCCGCTGCGGAAGGTCCGCCTTCATGGGGAAGTCCGTCTTCGGCAGATAGACCGGATATTTCTTCTTGGGAGAAGACTCGCTCATCGGCGCCCTCGTGCGTCAGCGGCGGACACCCAAGCCCGCCGGAGTGGAAGGGTTAGTTGAACATGGGGCGCGGGTTCCCGGAAGGCGGAATGTGTTGAGGGGGAAGGGATTCGGAGGGGACGGGGCGGGAAGGAGGACCGAGACCCGGGGCCGTTCTCCGGAGGGGGCCGGATCTCTGGAACCATCCTCCGGCTCTGGACCCTCGGCCTTGACTCGCTTCGCTCGTCTGGCACGCGCCCTTGCTTCAGGCCGCAAAGGGCGCGGCCCGAAGCAAGGACGTGTGCTCTGTTTCCACCCACCATCGCCCTGAGGTCCCGGCCATCTTCCCGGTGGGAATGAAGCCTTTCGATCCCTCACCCCGCGCATCTCGAAGCCGCATGTCCGTCGGGGTTCAAAAGAGTTCCTCGATTCACCATGGCCCGCGCCGTTCGGGCCATGGTGAATCGAGGAACCAGACCCGAAGGGTCAAGGCCGGGATGGCCGGGACGCGGGGCCCGGAACTTCGAACCCCAGGGCCGTTCTCCGGACGAAGCCGGGTCGCCGGGGCCGTCTGTGGGCTCCGGACCCTCGGCCTTGACTCGCTTCGCTCGTCTGGCACGCGCCCTTGCTTCAGGCCGCAAAAGGCGCGGCCAGAAGCAAGGACGTGGGCTCTGTTTCCACCCACCATCGCTGGTCGGTTCCGGCTGTGGATCCTGGAGGGACGAGGCCGATTGAACCTCCACCCCACCATTCCCGAGGCCCACGGCAAGTGGGGTTGAACAGAGTTCCTCGATTCGCCATGGCCCGCGCCCTTCGGGCCATGGCGAATCGAGGAACCAGACCCGCAGGGTCAAGGCTGGGATGGCCGGGATGAACGCACCGTGTGGCTCGAACTCCCCAACGATCTGACAGCCTTGCCACGATCCCCTTGCACCCTCCCCCCATCTGATATATCAATTGCATGCTGTCCTGATTCCCCGGAGTCCCCATGCGCTGGTCCGGCGTCTTCCCCGCCCTCACGACCCCCTTCCGCGACGACGGCTCCATCGACCTCCCGGCCTTCCAAGCCCAGGCGGCGCGCCAGCTGGACGCGGGCGCGTACGGGCTGGTGGTGCTGGGCTCCCTGGGGGAGAACGCGACCCTCGAGCGCGCGGAGAAGCTGGCGGTCGTGGCCGCGGCGGCGGAGGTGTGCCGAGGCCGGGCCCCCCTGGTCGCCACCGTGGCCGAACAGAGCACCCGGGGCGCCTGCGCCTTCATGGAGGCCGCGGCGAAGGCCGGCGCGGACGGCTTCATGGCCCTCCACGGCACGCTCTACCCCTCCGACGCCCGGGAGACCGCCGTCCACTTCCGCGCCCTCGCCAAGGCCACGGACCGGCCCATCATGCTCTACAACAACCCCCTGGCCTACAAGGTGGACCTCACGCCCGACCTGCTGGAGACCCTCGCCGACGAGCCGGCCTTCGTGGCCCTCAAGGAGAGCAGCGGCGACGTGCGGCGCATCACGGACCTGCGCAATCGCCTGGGGGACCGCTACGCGATCTTCACGGGCGTGGACGACCTGGCCCTGGAGAGCCTGCTGCTGGGCGCCGTGGGCTGGGTGGCGGGCCTGGTCTGCGCCTTCCCGGCGGAGACCGTGGCCCTCTACCGCCTGGCCAAGGCCGGCCGTATGGACGAGGCGGTTACGCTCTACCGCTGGTTCATGCCCCTCCTGCACCTGGACGTGGGCCCGAAATTCGTCCAGGCCATCAAGCTCGCCGAAGCCCTCGCGGGCACCGGCTCCGAGGCCGTGCGCGCCCCGCGCCTCGCCCTCGCCGGCGAGGAGCGCGAACGCGTGGCCGCCACCGTGCGCCGCGCCCTGGAGACGCGCCCCGCCCTGCCCGTCCTGGCGGAGGTCCCATGAAGGCCCACTTCATCGGCGGCGCCTGGGCGGAGGGATCCTCCGCCTTCGAGACCCGCAACCCCAGCCGCACGGACGAGGTCGTGGATGCCTACGCCCTGGGCGGCGCGGCCGAAATTGGTTCGGCGGTGGAGGCCGCCCGCACCGCCGCTCCGCGCTGGGCGGCGGCCACGCCCCAGCAGCGGGCCAACGTCCTCGACGCCGTGGGCACCGAGGTCCTCGCCCGCCAGGCGGAGCTGGGCCGCCTCCTGGCCCGGGAGGAAGGCAAGACACTGCCCGAAGCCCTGGGGGAAGTGGCCCGGGCCGGGCACATCTTCAAGTTCTTCGCCGGGGAGGCCCTGCGGGCGGCCGGCCTGCGGGTGGACTCCGTGCGCCCGGGCGTGGAGGTCACGACCCGGCTCGAGCCCCTCGGGGTCGTCGGCCTCATCACCCCCTGGAACTTCCCCATCGCCATCCCCGCCTGGAAGACCGCGCCGGCCCTCGCCTTCGGCAACGCCGTGGTGCTCAAGCCCAGCGAAGTCGCGCCCGGCTGCGCATGGGAGCTGGCGGAGATCCTGAGCCGGGCGGGCCTTCCGGAGGGCGCCTTCAACCTGGTGCTGGGCGGCGCCGGGGCCGGCAGGGCCCTGGCGGAGCACCCACGGGTGGACGGCGTCAGCTTCACCGGCAGCGTGGCCACCGGACGCGGCGTGGCCGCCGCCTGCGCCGCGCGCCTGGCCCGCTGCCAGCTCGAGATGGGCGGGAAGAATCCCCTCGTGGTCCTCGACGACGCCGACCTGGACGTCGCCGTGAACGCCGCGGTGCAAGGGGCCTTCTTCTCCACGGGCCAGCGCTGCACGGCCTCCAGCCGCCTGATCGCCACGACGGGCATCCACGACCGCTTCGTGGCGGCGATGGTGGACCGGATGAAGGCGCTGAAGGTGGGGGACGCCCTGGCCGAGGGGACCGACATCGGACCTGTCGTGGATGCACGGCAGTTCAATAAGGACCTGGCCTACGTCGAACTCGCGACCAACGAAGGTGGCCGCCTGGCCTTCGGCGGTGGGGCCCTCGAAGGCCCGGGCCACTTCCTCACGCCCACGCTCTTCACCGAGACGGACAACGCCTGGCGCTTCAACCGCGAAGAGGCCTTCGGGCCGCTCGCCGGCGTCATCCGGGTGAAGGACTTTGACGAAGCCCTCCATGTCGCCAACGACACGGAGTTCGGCCTGGTGGCGGGGATCTGCACCACGAGCCTGAGGCACGCGGCGGCCTTCCAACGCCACGCCGCGGCGGGCATGGTGATGGTGAACCTGCCCACCGCCGGGGTGGACTACCACGTGCCCTTCGGCGGCCGGAAGGGCAGCAGCTGCGGACCCCGGGAGCAGGGCGCGGCGGCCCGGGAGTTCTATACCGTCACCAAGACCTGTTACTCGATGCCTTGATGAGCCGGCTCCGGAATTCGCCACCGGGTGCACCCCCGGTCAGCCTGGCGGACCAGGCCTACGCGGCCCTGGAGGGCTTGCTGGTGACCCTGGCCCTGCAGCCCGGCGCGGTGGTGAGCGAGCAGGAGCTGTGCGTCCGCACGGGCTTCGGCCGCACGCCGGTGCGGGAGGCCATCCAGCGGCTCTCGGCCCTGGGCCTGCTGCGGGTCCTTCCCCGGCGCGGCCTGGTGGTGGCGCCCATCGACGGGGTGGAGCACCTGGGCGTCCTGGAGACCCGGCGCGCCCTGGACCGGCTGGTGGCGGGCCTCGCCGCGCGCCGCGCCGCCCCGGAGCAGCGATCGGACCTGAAGGCCGGCGCCGAAGCCATGGCGAAGGCCGCGGCCAAAGGCGACCTGGAGGCCTACCTGGCCCAGGACGCCCGCTGCGACGCCATCCTGGAGTCCGCCTGCCGCAACCCCTCGGCGGTGAAGGCCTCCCTCCCCCTGCACATCCACTGCCGGCGCTTCTGGTTCCGCCACCACCACGAGGGGGACCTGGCCGGCGCCGCGGGCCTGCACGTGGCGCTGATGAAGGCCGTGGCGCGGGGGGACGAGGCTGGTGCGATGGCGGCCTCCGACGCGCTGATGGACCACCTGGAGCGCTTCGCCCGGCGCGCCCTGGATCTGGATTGAAGGGACCTCCCATGGCCAAACACACCTTCGCCTGCATCGACGCCCACACCTGCGGCAACCCGGTGCGCGTGGTCACCGGGGGCGCGCCGCTGCTGGCCAGCCGCACGGCGGCGGAGCGCCGCCTGGAATTCGAGCGGGACTGGGACTGGATCCGGCGCGGCCTGATGTTCGAGCCCCGGGGCCACGACATGATGAGCGGGACGATGATCTTCCCCCCCAGTGATCCGGCGAATGACGTGGGGGTGCTGTTCATCGAGACCTCGGGCTGCCTGCCCATGTGCGGCCACGGCACCATCGGGACCGTCACGGTGATGGTGGAGGAGGGCCTCGTGGCGCCGAAGACGCCGGGGATCCTGCGCCTGGAGGTGCCGGCGGGGCTCGTGGAGGCGCGCTACACCCAGGAGCCCGACGGCCGCGTGTCGGCGGTGCGCATCACCAACGTGCCCTCCTTCCTCTATGCCACGGACCTCGAGGTGGACTGCCCGGACCTGGGTCCCGTGAAGGTGGACATCGCCTACGGCGGGAACTTCTACGCCATCGTGGATCCCCAGCCCAACTTCCCCGGACTCGAGCACGTCACCGCCGGCGACCTGGTGCGCTGGAGCCCGGTGCTGCGGGAGCGGCTGAACGCGGCGCATGGATTCGTCCACCCCGAGAAGCCCGAGATCCGCGGCCTGCGCCACCTCCAGTGGACCGGCGCCCCGCGCCATCCCGAGGCCCACGCCCGCAACGCCGTGTTCTACGGCGATAAGGCCCTGGACCGCAGCCCCTGCGGCACGGGCACGTCGGCCCGCATGGCCCAGTGGGCGGCGAAGGGGAAGCTCGCCGTGGGCGACGCCTTCCACCACGAGAGCATCATCGGCAGCCTCTTCAAGGGGCGCGTGGAGGCCGCTGTGAAGGTGGGAGGCTTCGACGCCATCGTCCCGAGCATCGAGGGCTGGGCCGTGGTCACGGGCTACAACACGATCTTCCTGGACGACCGGGACCCCTACGTCCACGGCTTCTCGGTGCTGTGATGGGCGCTAGCGGCACGCAGGCCATCGTCGTGGGCGCGGGCGCGCCGGGGCTCTGCTGCGCCCGGGAACTGCGGGCCAGGGGTTTCGACGTGACGGTGCTGGACGGCGCCGCGCCGGGCTCGGGCTGCTCCTGGGGCAACGCGGGGCTGGTGACGCCGAGCCACGTCGTCCCCCTCGCCGAGGCCTCCCTGCTCTGGAAGGGCCTGACGTGGATGCTCGATCCGTCCAGCCCCTTCTACCTCCGCCCGCGCCTGGACTTCGGCCTGCTGGCCTGGCTGGGGCGCTTCGCCTGGGCGGCGCGGCGCTCGAACTGCGAGGCCCACACCCTCGTGCTGCGGGACCTGCTGCTCGAAAGCCGGCGGCGCTTCGACGGCCTCGCGGACCTGGACTTCGGCTTCGAGGCCCGGGGCCTGCTCATGCTGCATGCGACGCCCGCGGGCCGCGACGGCAACGTCCACGAGGCGGAGCTGGGGCAGCGCCTGGGCCTGTCCCCCCGCGTGGTCGCCGGCGCCGAACTGGAGGCCCTGGAGCCCGGCGGCCTGGTCCGTGCGGGCGAGGCGGTGCTCTGGCCCGACGACGCCCACCTGGATCCGGCGCGCTTCACGGCGGCCCTGGCGCGGGAGGCTGAGGCCGAGGGCGTGGGCTTCGTCACCGCCGCGGCGTCGGGCTTCGTGGCCGAAGGTGCGAGGGTGAAGGCCGTGCGCACGTCCGAGGGCGACGTCCCGGCCGACGTCTTCGTGCTGGCGGCGGGCAGCGCCTCGCCGGGGCTGGCCAGGACGCTGGGCCTGAGGCTCCCGATGCAGCCGGGCAAGGGCTACAGCTTCGACCTCGCGCCTTCCCGGATGCCGAAGCTGCCGAGCATCCTCGCCGAGGCGAGGGTGGCGGTGACGCCGATGGGGGACCGGCTGCGCCTCGCGGGAACGATGGAGCTCTCGGGGATGGATCTCTCGATCCGTCGCCGGCGCGTGGAGGCCATCCACCGCGCGCCGAAGGCCTACCTGGACCTGGACCTGCCGCCGATCCCGGACGCGCCGTGGGCGGGCCTGCGCCCCTGCAGCCCCGACGGCCTGCCCTACCTCGGGCCGTTCAAGCGGTTCCCCAATCTGCACGCCGCCACCGGCCACGCCATGCTGGGCATCGGCCTGGCGCCCATCACGGGCGTGCTGGTGGCGGAAGCGGCGTCGGGGACGGCCCCTTCCCTGCCGCTGGAGGCGTTCCGGCCGGACCGGTTCGACTGAGGCCGGGCCCTGAGCGCCCCACCATAGAACTGGAAGGCGGCCCGCTTCATGAGCACGAAGCCCAGGAAGGTGGCGAAGGGCGCCCGGGGGCGGTGCGCGCTTAGAGGCGGTCCGCCACCCGCACCGCGCCGGCCCAGGTGCAGGGGAGGAAGACCAGCCAGGTGGCGATGCGGAACCACAAAGGCGGCGGGATCATCCAGTTGTTCAGGATCCCGGCGCCGGTGAGCAGGAGGCCGAGGCTGAGGGCCGCCTGCAGGGGCTCGTGCCGGGCGACCTGGGCCGCCACCCAGCCGCCGGCGAAGCTGCCCAGGGCCCAGCCGGCGAGCACCACCAGCAGCATCGCCTTCGGAGCCGACGCCACCAGCGCCCGGATGGCCTCGCGGTCCCTCAGGCCCTCGGCGGCCTTGCCGATCTCCGGGTAGAGGACGCGGCCGTTGATGGACTCGACGACCATCATCACCAAGCTGGCGACGACGAAGCCGAGCAGGACGGCGCCGAGGGTGCGGAGGATGCGCATGGGGACGCCTTTCCAAGGATGCGTGAGGCTTCAGGTTTTCTGGGCTGAGCTCTGGATCCAGAGGAAGAGAGCCACGAGACTTGCCCCGAAGGATGCCAGGCCAAGAATCCTCGGTATCCCGAAGTGCCAACCAGGAAGTCCCCGGAAGAGATCCGGGTTCCCGGCCGTCAGTTCGATCGCATGGGTGGCCTCCCGCCAGATCCCGACGGCCAGGGTGAATGTCAGCATCGTTGGCCACACGGGATTGGTAATCCCAGGCCGGAGGCTCCAGAAACTCCAGGCGGCGATTCCCAGCGCCGAGATCGCGTAGATCCAGACCAGGGCCGAGCCCGGGGGGGTCACACGGATAGGGGGAGCCGTCGTCATGCGAATCAAGTCGGAAGGTGACTCAAGGGTAGCCTTAGGACTGCTGTCTCTGGAACCTTGCTGGGGGTCAATCCGTCGCGGACACCTTCCGTACCGTCCGCGCCATGGACCACGTCCCGTCCGCGCCCCGGGTAAACACGTAGAAGTCGTAGGCGCCCTTGCGCTCCAGGCTCGGGAAGCCCGCGAGGGTGGCGGTGCGGAAGTCGAACTGCTCCGAGGCGACCCGGGCCAGTTCGAAGACCTCCTGGGCTTCGGCCTCCCGGGCCTTCCCGTCGGCGCCCGGAAGGGCGGACACGTACTCCATCGCCAGGCAGTCGTCGGCCGGCGTGCGCGCGTCGTGCTCGAGGCCCCAGACCAGGTTGAAGGAGGTGACCTTCACGACCTTCCCCGAGGGGAGCTTCGTGTCGTGCCAGAGGGTGCGGGTGTGGGAGCCGGCGCAGGCCAGGAGGGCCGGTAGCGCGAGGAGGGCGAGGCAGGGCCATCGGGACATGAGGGGCTCCGGGGTGGGCTGAGACCGCGAAGGGATGCCGACAGGCTCCGCCCCCGCGATGAAGCCACGAGGGGCACGCGTGAAGGGATCGTGAAGCCCCCTCGGGGGCCGGTCAGGACGACTTCTTCGCCGCGTTCAGGGCCACCGCCGCCTGGATTAGCGCCTTGAAGGCCGCCTCGTCGATCGCGTCGTGCTCGCGCACGTCGAGGGCCCGCCGGGTGGCGCCCTCGAGGCTCGAATTGAACAGCCTCGCCGGATCCGGCAGCGAGGCCCCCTTCGGGAAGGTCAACTTCACCGCCTGCTTGTACGTCTCCCCCGTGCACAGGATCCCGCCGTGGGACCACACCGGCACGGCCCACTTCCATTCCTCCACCACGTCCGGGTCGGCCTCGTGGATCAGGGCGCGGAGGCGGGCGAGCGTGGGGCCGCGCCAGTCGCGGAGCTCCTGGATGCGTTCGTCGATGAGGCGGGAGGGGGGTGGTCCTTCCGGCGCGGGGGTGGTCTTCTTCGCCATGTCCGAGCCTTACCCCTCCGCCACCATCACCAGCAGCGTCGCCCCGGTCTCCACGGTCCCGCCCTCGGCGACCGCCACCTTGCTGACCTTGCCCGCGCCGGTGGCCTTGAGCTCGTTCTGCATCTTCATGGCCTCCATGATGAGCAGGGTCTGGCCTTCGGCGACGACGTCGCCCTCCTTGACGAGGATCTTCACGATCTTGCCGGGCATGGGGGAGCTGAGGGTCCCACCGCCCGCCGCAGCGCCGCTCGCGGCGGCGAGGAGGGCCTTCATGGGGTCCTGCAGTCCGAACTCGTAGGCGCCGTCGTGGAGCGTGGCGCGGTAGGCGTGGACGTCGGGGTCGTTGGAGCGCGCGGGATCGATGCGCACGTCCACCGAGCGCCCGCCGAGGATCACCGAGTAGGTCCCCGGCTCCACCTCCACGATGTCCGCCGGGAGGGCCTCGCCGTCCCACGTGAGCGTCAGCACGCCGTCCTGGCGCGTGAGTTCCACGTCGTGGGTTTCCTTGCCGATGAGGAGGGTGCGCTTCATGGCTTGAGTTCCTCAGGATCCTGTTTGTGAATCGAATCGACTGCCCGGGCCAGACGCTGTCGATCCCGCCAACTGACGATGAGGGGGCCGAGTACGCATGCGGCGAGGTACCCGATGCTTTGATGTCCCTGCGCCAGCAGCCAGTGGTTGAGGAGCCAGTTGAGCCCCAACACGATGGGTACCACAACAAGAATGTCCAGCAGCCACGCCTTGATTCCCAAGTTGTTGTAGCCCTCGAGGGTTGGCATCGGGGCTCCCATCACAACCGGTTGAACTTCCCCCAATGCCGCCAGGCATCGGGACTGCCGCCGCCGCTCCCCGCAGGCTGGACGGCGCGGCGCTCCTCGGCGTCGAGCTCGCTCAGCATGGCGGCGGCGACGGCGCTCTGGAGGTTGGGGCCCAGCTCCTTCTTCTTCCAGAAGGGCTTGTCCAGCATGCCGGTGTGCAGCGCTCCGGAACGGAAAGCCTCGTGCTGCATGAGCACTTTGTGGAACTCCACGTTGTGGCGGATGCCGCCGATGCGGTACTCGCCCAGGGCCATGGCCATCTTGTCGATGGCCTCCAGGCGCGTGGGGCCCCAGGTGCTCAGCTTGGAGATCATCGGGTCGTAGAACA
>JBDIBF010000032.1:0-31962 GCA_039812765.1 Holophagaceae bacterium | reverse complement strand
GCAAGGATGGAGCCGACCTTGGCGGCGCGCAGGCAAGCGTGCTGACCTTCGCCTCGGCCCAGCCAAGCGATGGCGGCCGCTACGATGTGGTGGTCTCCAATGGGGCCGGCTCCGTCACAAGCTCGGTCGCGACGCTCACGGTGGGCGCGGCGCTGGCGGCGCCCAGCTTCACCCTGCAGCCTGCGGACCAGAGCGTGCCCGCGGGCGGCGCCGCCAGCTTCACCGTGGCGGCCGCGGGGAACCCGGCGCCCACCCTGCAGTGGCAGCGGAGCCCCGACGGGAACGCCTGGACGGCCCTCCCCGGCGCCACCGGCGCGACCCTCGCCCTGGGCGGCGTCCAGGCCTCGGACGACGGGGCCTCCTTCCGGTGCGTGGCCACCAACAGCCAGGGCTCGGCCGCGAGCGCGGCGGCGAGGCTCACGGTGGTGACTGTCTTCATCCCGCCCGAGATCACGGCGCAGCCCAAGTCCCAGCTGGTCGTCTCCGGCGGTCCGGCGACCTTCACCGTCGCGGCGACGGGCAGTCCCTCGCCGGCGCTTCAGTGGCAGCGGAGTGCGGACGGGACCACCTGGGCCGACCTTGCGGGAGAGACGGGAAGCTCCCTGCACCTGTCCAGCGCCTCGGCCTCCGACTCCGGCGCGAAGGTGCGCTGCGTGGCGACGAACTCCGAGGGCCGCGCGTACAGCGACCCCGCACTGCTGGTCGTCCGCCAGGGGGGCGGGAAGACCTACTATGTGTCCCCCGCGGGGAGCAACAGCAACTCGGGACTTTCCCAGGGCAGCGCCTGGGCCACGCTGGCCTACGCGGCCAGTGCCGCGAGCCCCGTGGCTGCGGGCGATACGGTGTACGTGGCGGCGGGCAGCTATGCCCAGAAGGTGGTCTTCGCCAAGAGCGGAGCCCCGGGGAACCCCATCGTCTTCCAGGGCTACCAGGCCACGCCGGGGGATGCGCCGCCGCGGAGGGTGGACCAGGCGAATCCCTATGCCCCCTTCTCCAGCACCGACATGCCCACCCTGGACGGAGGCAGCCGGGCCACTGGCGTGGGCTTCGACTGCTCCAACCAGAAGCACCTGGTCATCCGTCATTTCCAGATCCAGAACGTGGCTTACGGGGTGATCCTGGGCGGGACCAGCCAGACCGCCGGGAACATCTGGCTGGACAACGTGAACGTGATGACGGTGGGCGACGTCAACGCCTCCTACTCCGGCGAAGGCATCCTGCTGGGCAGCATGGGAACCCGCTTCTCGAACGACAACATGCTCACGGACTGCATGGTCGTCAATGCCGCGGCGGAAGGCATCGGGATCAACGGCGCCCGCAACGTGCTTGCGGGGTGCAAGGTCTACTGCAACGAGGACATGACCCAGGGGGCGTCCACGGACTACTACATCATCGTCTGCGGCGACGACAACGCGCTTTCAGGCTGCTATATCGAGCGGGCCCCGGGCCTCTGGCACAACGGCCACGGCATGGGCGCCAAGACGAACGCGGAGCAGGTGGTGGACCAGGGGCAGGCCCTTCCCGTGATCACCGCGCGGCGCAACCAGTTCATCAACTGCACGGCCCGGAACATGGGGGAATCCTTCTACGTCCGCCATCGGACCTCCCAGTACAACCGCTTCATCCGCTGCAAGGCCTACGGCACGCACACGGGCGCCCCGGGGTCGCCGGGGGGCCAGGGCAACGGCATCGTCACCCGCGACGGGGCGAGCGACAACGTCTTCGACGGCTTCACCGCCGAGAATTGCAATGCGGGGCTGGTGTTCAACGACACCGTGGAGGACGGGGACACAGGTCCCAACCCGCCCGGCCACCCGGGGAACAACAACCTCTACGTGAACGGCGTCATCACCAACTGCTACATCGGCGTGTCGTTCTCTAACTACAGCGTGCCCTCCGATGCCGGGGACAACACCATCGCCCAGTGCACCTTCTACAAGACCCGCTACCTCCATTACGCGGAACGGCACTGCGCGAACATGAAGTACCTCGGCAACATCTACGTGGGCTGCCTGCCGGGCACGCCGGGAGGCTACTTCAAGGGGGGTACCTTCGCGGCGGACATCCTGCCGAACGGCGCCAACACGTACTTCAGGCAGTGCCTCTTCTTCGGCATTGAAGGCGGCCTGCCCCCCGGCTTCGCCGGCGCCTCGCCGGGAAGCCTGACCCTGGACCCGCGCTTCGTGAACCCAAGCCAGTCCGATTTCCGCCTCCTGGCCGGAAGTCCCTGCATCGATGCCGGCCCGAGCCTCGCTCCGGTCACGTCGGATTGGGACGGCGTGCCCCGCCCGAAGGGGGCGGCCCCGGATATGGGAGCCTTCGAGACCCATCATCCCTGAGGCGGAAGGGCGGCGGGCCCCGACGGCTTCAGAAGGGCAGCTTGAAGCCCCCGCCGCCCATGCCGGGCAGGCCGCCCATGCCCTTCATGCCCCCGGCCATGCGCTGCATGCGGGCCAGGAACTTCGGGTCGTTCATCTGCCCCATCATCTTCTTCATCTCCAGGAACTGCTTGAGGAGCTGGTTGACCTCGTGGACCGGGCGGCCGGCCCCGGCGGCGATGCGGCGTTTGCGCTTCCCGTCGAGCAGGAGATGGTTGGCGCGTTCCCGGGGGGTCATGGAATCCAGGATCGCGGTGAGGTGCTTCATGCGCCTGTCCGTGGCCACGGAGGCGAGCTGCTCCTTCATCTGCCCCATGCCCGGCATCATGCCGAGGATCTTGTTCATGCTTCCGAGCTTGGCCACCTGGGCGAACTGGGCCCGCATGTCCTCGAGGGTGAACTGGTTCTTGGCCATGCGGGAGGCCAGCTTCTCGGCCTCCTTCTCGTCGATGCGGTCCTTGGCGTGCTCGATGAGGCTCAGCACGTCGCCCATGCCGAGGATGCGCTGGGCCATGCGGTCGGGATGGAAGACCTGGAAGTCGTCCAGCTTCTCCCCCTCGCCGATGAACTTGATGGTCCGGCCCGTGGCCTGCTTGATGCTGAAGGCCGCGCCGCCCCGGGTGTCGCCGTCGGTCTTCGAGAGGACCACCCCCGTGAGGCCCAGCTTCCCGTGGAAGGCCGTGGCGGAGCGGACGGCGTCCTGGCCGGTCATGGCGTCGGCGACGAAGAGGATCTCCGAAGGCCCCACGGCCTCCTTGATCCGCAGCAGCTCGTCCATGAGGTCGTCGTCGAGGTGCAGGCGGCCGGCGGTGTCCAGCACCACTGTGTCCCAGCCCTTGGCCTTGGCCTCGGCCACCGCGTCCCGGCAGATGGCCACGGGATCCGTCGAATCGTGGTGGAAGCTGGGGACGCCGGCGTCCTTGGCCACCAAGTGGAGCTGCTGGATGGCCGCCGGCCGGTAGACGTCGGCGGGCACCAGGAAGGGCGCGCGGCCCTGCTTCTTGAGCCACTTCGCCAGCTTGCCACTGGTGGTGGTCTTGCCCGCGCCCTGGAGTCCCACCATCATCACCACCGCCGGGGGCCTGCCGAAGTCCAGGGGCTGCTCCTTCGCGGCCCCGCCCATGATCTCCGTGAGCTCCTGGTAGACGATGTCGATGAAGGCCTGGGTGGGGTTGAGCCCCTCCAGCACGCCGGCCCCCTTGCCGTCGGGGCCCGCGGCCAGGGCCTTGTCCTTCACCCGCTGGAGGAAGGTGCGGGCCACCTGGACGTGGACGTCGGCCTCCAGGAGGGCCATGCGGACCTCCCGTAGGGCGTCCTCGATGTTCTTCTCCGTGAGCCGGGTCTGGCCCCGGAGGGTCTTCATGGCCCGGGTGAGCTTCTCGGAAAGGGCGTCGAACATGGGTGGTCCCGCGCGGCAGGCGCAAACACCCATGCTACCGCCGGAGCCTCCGCCCCCGAAGGCTTGAATCCGCCTTGCGCCCCGGGACCGGAGGGCGATCATGGGGCCATCCTCGTCCCGGCCCCGGTGCCCCATGGCGGTCATCCCCAACTTCATCTTCGGGCCCAATGCCCTGCTGAGCCTGCTCGGGCTCCTCTCGAGGCCGGACCGCACGGTGCCCACCCTCACCGAGGACTGGCGGAGGGCCCGGGTGGACGTGGTCATCCCCGCCCGCGACGAGGAGGCCTCCATCGCCCCCTGCCTAGCCTCCGTCGCGCGGCAGACCCACCGCCCCCATCGCGTCATCCTGGTGGACGACGGCAGCACGGACCGCACCGTGGAGGCGGCCCTCGCCTTCGCGGAGCTGGCGGGCCTGGACCTCACGATCATCCCCAGGGTGAAGCCCATCGGCAAGACCGTGACCGTGAAGCGGCAGTCCCGGGAGTTCGACGGCGATGTGGAATTCGTGCTGGACGCCGACACCATCCTGGAATCCCCGGACTACATCGCCCGCTGCGTGGAGGAGCTCTACACCGCTCGGGGCATCGCTTCGGTGAGCGGCGCCCTCGCGCCCCTGCGGCCCGTGGACCTGGAGGCCCTGGCCCGGGAGGGCCCCCTCGCGCGTCTCCGGCAGGCCCTGCCGGACCTGAAGGCCTGGGCGCCGCCCACGGCAGGGCAGCGTGTTCTGCGTGGCCTGAGCAACGTGTACCGCGAGGCGCTCCACGCCTTCGTCGAGGGGTTCATCCAGCGCGGGCAGATGCGCGCCTTCGGCTCGGTGCTCAATCCGGCAGGCTGCGCGGTGGCCTACCGGCGCCGCTACGTGAAGGACCTCTTCGACCACTACGAGCCCATCTTCGGTGACGACCTCACCAAGGCGGAGGACATCTTCATCGGCTTGGCCCTGCTCCACGAAGGCTACCGGAACGTGATGCTGCCCGAGGTGGTGGCGCGCACCCAGGACCCGGCGCTGCCGGAGCTCCCGGCCCAGCAGCGCCGGTGGGCCAGCAGCTTCTTCCGGAGCTGCGCCGACATGGACGGTCTCCTGGCTTCGCCGTTCAAGACCCCGTGGAGGCGGGCGCACGAGCGTCGGGTGAGGGACAGCGGTGTCGCGGCCCTGCGCAAGGTGAAGGAGCCCTACCGGCAGACCTGGGGCCGGGACTACACCCGGCGCTTCGGCCGCCCCATCGGCTGGGCGGTGCTCTTCAGCGCCGTCGAGAAGGCGGCGTGGCCCCTGACCCTCGCGCTGCTGGCCGGGCTGGGGCGGTGGCGGCCCCTTGGCGCGGTGGTCGCCGTGGAGTGCCTTTGCACCTTCCTGGCCCTGCTGCTCTCCGCCGGGGAGCGCCGTTGGACCCTGGCCTGCCAGGGCCTGCTGGTGACGCCCCTGCGCTACCTCGGCCTGGTCTCGGACTTCCTCTCCATGCTGGCCTTCCCCTTCCGCCGTCCCCCGGATTCCAAGAGCTGGCAGCCGGCCAGGATCCCCGTCTAGACGGCGCGAGGAAGCCGGGGATTCCTGGGAGACTGGCGGCATGGCCAACCGTCTCGCCGGCTCCCTCAGCCCCTACCTCCTCCAGCACGCCCACAACCCCGTGGACTGGTTCCCCTGGGGCGAGGAAGCGCACGCCAAGGCCCGGGCGGAGGACAAGCCCATCTTCCTTTCCATCGGCTACAGCGCCTGCCACTGGTGCCACGTGATGGAGCGCGAGTCCTTCGAGAACGAGGCGGTGGCGAAGCTGCTGAACGAGCGCTTCGTCCCCGTCAAGGTGGACCGGGAGGAGCGGCCTGACCTGGACGACCTCTACATGGGCGCGGTGCAGACCCTCACCGGCCACGGCGGCTGGCCCATGAGCGTGTGGCTGGCGCCGGACCTCCGGCCATTCTACGGCGGCACGTACTTCCCGCCGGAGCCCCGCCGGGGCATGCCGGGCTTCATCCCGCTGCTGGAGCGCATCGCGGAGCTCTGGACCACCCGGCGCGCCGAGGTGCTGGAGCAGGCCGGGGAGCTCACGGCCGAGCTCCAGCGCCAGGCGCGGGTGGTGGCGGGTTCGGAGCTGCCGGGGGAATCGGTGTTCCAGGACGCCCTGCAGCAGCTTCGGCAGAGCTTCGATCCCCGCTGGGGCGGCTTCTCCCCCGCGCCGAAGTTTCCCGCCGCCATGGCCTGCGAGCTGATCCTGCGGCGGGGCTCCGAGCGCGACCGGGCCATGGCCCTGCGCACCCTCGACGCCATGCGCGACGGCGGCATGCACGACCACGTGGGCGGCGGTTTCGCCCGCTACAGCGTGGACGCCCGCTGGCTGGTGCCCCACTTCGAGAAGATGCTCTACGACAACGCCCAGCTCGCCTGCACGTACCTGCTGGCCTACCAGGCCACCGGCGACGCCTCCTACGCGGCGGTTGCCCGGGGCACCCTGGACTATCTGCACGAGCGCATGGTGGACCCGGCGGGCGGCGTGCACAGCAGCGAGGACGCGGACAGCGAGGGCGAGGAGGGGAGGTTCTACGTGTTCACGCCCGCCGATGTCCGAGAAGCCCTTGGCGACAGGGACGGCGCGCGCTTCTGCGAGGCCTTCGGCATTTCGGCCGAAGGGAACTTCGAGCATGGGACCAGCGTCGTCCATCGATTTTCGCGGCCGGCGGAGGTCAAGCTGGACGCCGCCGAGGAGCGTGGCCTGCTCCGGCGGCTGAAGGCCTGGCGGGACCGCCGCGTAGGCCCCGCCAAGGACGACAAGGTGCTGGCCGCCTGGAACGGGCTGGCCCTTTCGGCCCTCGCGCGGGGCGCGCAGGTGCTGGACGATGCCGCGGACCTCGAAGCCGCGCGGCGCCTGGCCGCCTTCCTGCGTGACGAGCTCTGGAAGGACGGCGAGCTGCTGCGCGTCTGGCGGGGAGGCCAGGCCCACACGCCGGGGTTCCTGGAGGACTACGCGGCGGTGGCCAACGGGCTGGTGGACCTCTTCGAGGCGGATTTCGATCCCGCCTGGCTGCGCTTGGCGGAGCAGGTCGCCGGGACGATGCGGGCCCGCTTCGAGGACCCTGAGGAGGGTGGATTCTTCTCCACCGGGGAGGGGCAGGGCGACCTGCTCTTCCGCCAGAAGCCGGTCCAGGACAACGCGATGCCCAGCGGCAACAGCCTCGCGGTGATGGCGCTGCTGCGCCTCGCGAGGCACCTGGACCGGGTGGACTTCCGGGCCTCGGCCGAGCGGGCCCTGCGCTGTGCCGGACGGTTCCTGTCCAGGGCGCCGCGGGCCTTCCTGGCCATGGCCTCGGCCCTGGACTTCGCCCTCGGCCCCGACCTCGACATCGTGCTCGCCGGCGACCCCGCCCAGGACGAGGCCTGCCGAGGGATGCTCCGGGAGGTCCATCGCCGGTTCCTTCCCAACCGGGTGCTGAGCTGTGGCATCGAAGGGAGCCTCCCGCTGCATCAGGCGCGCGGAAAAGTTGAGGGCAGGGCGACTGCGTATGTATGCCGGAATCGTGCCTGCGAGCTTCCGGCGACGTCACAAGACGCGCTGGTGGCGCGGCTTTCCGCCGGTTGATTCGCGCAAAATTCCCCTTGAAGGGCACGCCCCGAGGCGTACCTTCAGGGCATGAAGAACGATCCTCCGGGTTTCTTCTTCACTTGATGGGGCGACCATTCCCTGCCTGCCCCTTCCATGGTGCCGAGCGGACACTCCCGGGAGTCATGCCGGCAACCATGCGACCCCCACAAGGGCACCCTTCGGTGCCCTTTTTGGTGTTGGGGGAGGCGGGTTCGGGAGGCGTCCCGGCCGGGGGATGGTTCATGGTCCTGGCGCGCTTCGCTTGCCAGCATGCGTGTCCGCCGCGGCATGAAGCCGCCGCGGTGGACGCGCATGCCGGTTGAAGGTCAAACCCTGGAGTGTGGCGGTGCGACTGTTGGGACCGGTCCGATCCCGGGCGCTGGGACGGGCTCAACTCCACCGTGTCGCGAGCAGATGCCCGATGGCCACCGCCGCCGCGTCGGCGGCGTCGCTGGGGAGGGGCTCCTTCAGGTTGAGGAGCATCATGACCATCTTGCCGACCTGCTCCTTGGCGGCCCAGCCGTAGCCGCTGACGGCCTTCTTCACCTGCATGGGGTTGTAGTCGCCCACCGGCAGGCCGTGCAGGGCGGCGGTGAGGAGGATGCCGCCGCGGATCTGGCCGAGCTTCAGGGCCGTGGCGGCATTCTTCTCCATGAAGGGGGACTCCACGGCCATGAAGGTGGGATCGTGCTTCGCGATGGCCTCGCTGAGCCGCTGATGGATCCGCAGGCAGCGCTGGTCGAAGTCCGCGCCCCGGGGGGAACGGATCACGCCGGCCTCGACCAGTTCCATCCTCGAGCCCAGCCGCGAGACGATGGCCCACCCGCAGGCGAGGGAGCCGGGGTCCACGCCGAGGCAGATGGAGGGAGCGGGAGCGGGCATCCCTCCATGATGCCCGCACTCAAGCGGCGGTCTTCGCGCCCCCGTTGGCCATTCCGGGATTCACATCCCGGCCGATCAGCATCGCCCCGTACTTCCGCGAGACGGCCCCGTCGAAGCCAACCTCTCCCTGCCATTCCTTCGGGTTGCGGAAGGTGCCCATGAGGATGTCCCAGAGGGGGAAGTCGCTGTAGTTGTAGGCGTGGAGGTCCTTCTGGTGGTGGACGCAGTGGCTCTCGGGGCGCTGGATGAGATACCCCACGAAGGCCGGCGTCTTCACGTTCCAGTGCTGGAACAGTCCATAGAAGATGGCCACGAAGCCGGTCCAGGCGGCGGCCTCGGGATGCAGGCCGAGGACGAGCACCGTCACCGCGAGGGAGACGGCGTTGTTCTGGATCATGTCGAAGGGGTGGAAGAGCACGGCGCCGGGGATGTCCACCCGGTTCGGCGCGTGGTGCATCTGGTGGATCCAGCGCCAGAGGGGGTTGAACCGGTGCATGGCCCGGTGCACCAGGGCCGAGGCCAGGGACACCGCCGGATAGCCCACCAGCACGCCGCCGAGGACGCCCAGTTTCTGGCCCGGGAGAAGGCTGTGCTTCGCGATCCACGCCATGGGCAGCAGCAGCGGGAACACGGCCCCCACGCCCATGATGAGGATGAAGAACCCGATCCCCAGCAGGTTCCAGCCCCGCACCTTCGGGAACGTCCGGGCCCGGATGAGCTTCTCGCTGACGAGGAAGAGGAGGAAGGTGCCCAGGACGAGGAGGGCGACCAGGTCGTCGGTCTTCATGGGAGGCTCCTTGAACTTACGATGTAAGGGCTATTGTGGCGCGACATCCTTACGATGTAAAGTCCATCCATGGCCGTGACAGCCCCGAAGCCCCGGACCCGCCCCCGCGCTCCCCTCACCCGGGAGCGCATCGCCCGGGCGGCCCTGGGCCTGATCGAACGCAAGGGGCTGGAAGGCCTCACCATGCGCGCCCTCGGGGCCAGGCTGAAGGTGGAGGCCATGAGCCTCTACCACCACGTCCCGAGCCGGGACGCGGTGCTGGACCTGGTGATGGACCTGCTGGTGGCGGAGGTGGAGACCCCTGCGGAAGGACCCTGGCCCGACCGCATCCGGAAGACCGCCTGGTCCCACCGGGAGGCCGCCCTGCGCCACCCCCACGCGTGGCCCCTGCTGCTCACCCGGCCCTACACCACGGAGACCCAGCTCACCTACTGCGATCGGCTCTGCGCCCTGATGGGCGAGGCCGGCCTCGACCCCCAGGGCACCGCCGTGCTCTTCCGGCTGGTGGGGCACTACCTCGACGGGGCCCTGCTCTACACCGCCCTCGGGCCTGGAAGGGTGCACGACCCCGCGCCGCCACCCGAGCCCGTGGACCCGCGGCGCTTTCCCGCCCTGGCCCGGGTCGGCCCCCATCTCCGCCGCCAGCTCGCGGACGCCCACTTCGAGTTCGGGCTGGAGCGCATCATCGAGGCCTGCGTGCGGGCGGCGAAGCGGAAGGCCTAGCCCCGCTTTTTCCGCGCAGGGGGCTTCGGCCTCGAGGCGTCGGCTCCGCGCTTGGGGCGTCCCGGGCCCGAGGCGGGTCCGCGCACCGACCCCTTGGGCTTGCGGGGCCGTTCCTCGCGGCCGGCCGGGCCATGGCCCCCGCTGGACGTGGATCCCCGGGAAGGACCGCGCCCATCGCCGCGGGACTCGCTTCGGCCGCGCGGGGCGCCCCGCTCGGGCCGGGGTCCGCGCTTCTCCGGCACGAAATCGGCTTCCCGCAGGGTGGCGGGCGCGGCCAGCGCCGGCGTGAAACGCAGGGGCTTGCCCTTGTCGTCCCGGGCGGTGGCCTCGGTGACCCAGGCGCTGACCCTTCGCAGGTCCTCGTCCACGCCGACGATCTCCACCTTCACGGCGTCGCCGATGGAGAGCACGGCCTGGCCGCGCATGCCCACGGCCTTGGACTTGTGCTCGTCCACGGTGAAGTTGCCGCCCAGGGCGGCGAGGGGCACGCCCACCTCCACGAAGGGGCTGTCGAGGCGCACGAACATGACCTTCAGGGAATAGCCCTGGATGCGGCCATCGAACTTCTGGCCGATCTTGGGCTTCATCAGCAGGCAGGTCTTCCAGCGGTCGTTCTCCCGCTCGGCCTCGGTGGCCTTCTGCTCGGCATCGCTGGCCTGCTTGGCGATGATGGCGAGATGCCCGTGCAGGCCTTCGGGCAGGGGCTCCCCCTTCAGCACCTTGCGCAGGTAGCGGTGGGTCACGAGGTCCGGATAGCGGCGGATGGGGCTGGTGAAGTGCAGGTAGTCCTGCAGGGCCAGGCCCGAGTGGCCGATGTTGTCGGCGGAGTACTCGGCCTTCTTGAGGGAGCGCAGCAGCAGGGTGTTGAGCATCACCTCCAGGGGTCCGCCGCTGATCTTCTTGAGGAGGGCGTTGAGCACCTCCGGCGTGGGGCTGTCATAGGGACGCATGAGGCCGAAGGTCGTCGCGATCTCCTTGAAGATCTCCAGCTTCAGGGGGTCGGGGTTGTCATGGACGCGGTAGATCGCCGGGATCTTCTTCCGGGAGAAGAAGCGCGCCACCGCCTCGTTGGCCAGCAGCATGAACTCCTCGATCATGGTGTGGGCCTCGTGGTGGGCGTACTTCCGCGCGTCCACGGGCCGGCCCTCCTCGAAGAGGAACTCGGTCTCCTCGGTCTCCAGGTTCAGGGCCCCTCGGCCCAGCCGCTTCGCGGTGAGCTGGCGGGAGAGCACCAGGCACTGGTCCAGCAGTCCGCAGACCTTGTCGCCCAGCTCCGCGCGCTTGCGCGCCGACAGGTCCAGGCAGGCCTCCTTCACCTCGTCGTAGGTGAGGCGCTTGCGGCTGTGGATGACGCTTTCGGTGAAACGGCTCTGGACGACCTCCAACTCGGGCGAGACCGTCATCCACGCGCTCATGGTGAGGCGGTCCACGCCCTCCCGCAGGCTGCAGAGGTCCCCGCTGAGGCGCTCGGGGATCATGGGGATCGCCTCGTCGGGGAAGTAGACCGAGGTGCCCCGCAGCCGCGCCTCTGCGTCCAGCGGGCCATTCTCCGTGACGTAGTGGCTCACGTCGGCGATGTGCACCCCGAGGATCCAGCCCCCGCCCTCCTCCTCGGGAAGCACCTCGAGGGAGATGGCGTCGTCGAAGTCCTTGGCCGTGGGCGGGTCCACGGTGACGATCACCAGCTCGCGCAGGTCCTCGCGGCCCTTCGTCCAGGCCTCGGGGATCGCGGTGGGGAAGGGGGCCAGCTCCTTCATCACGGCGTCGGGGAAGGTCGTCCTCAAGTTGAAGAGCGCCGCGGTGAGTTTGTTCTCGATCTTCAGGTCCGTGGGCCGGCCCAGCTTCGCCAGCACGGTGCCGCGGAGCTGCTTGGCTTCCGGGTCGGGATCCAGCAGGACGCTGACGTAGTCCCCGTCCGCCGCCAGATCCGTGGGCGCCACGCTCACGAGCTGGGAGAGGCGGGGCTCCACGGGGATGGCCCGCCACAGCATCGTCCCGCCCACGGCCTGTTTCTGGAGGAGGGCGGGCAGGGGCTCCGTGCTGCGGGAGAGGACCCTGATGATGCGGGCCCGAAGGCGCCCGTCGAAGGTCTCGCCGCTGACTTCCGCCATGACCTTGTCGCCGTGGATGGCGCCGTGGGCCTCCCGCCAGTCCACCAACAGGTCCATCTTCGCGGCCTTGTCCATCCCCGCCGGGCGCAGGAAGCCGCCCACGCCCTCGGGGTGGCCGAGGAAGGTGGCCTCGAAGGTCTCCGTGGGGCGGAAGCCGGGCTTGCCCGCCTGGGGCGGACGGGAGGTCATGCGGTCGGGCCTGCGGGGCGCGGAACGGGGCTGGAATCGGGGCTTCGGGTGTTTCGCCATGGATCAGCGTACCGCGCGAAGGACTAGTCGAACTGCCCGCCGATCTGGCGCTTGAAGCTGTCCATCTCCTCGCGGGTGATGCGACGGGCGGGGATGCCGCCCCAGGTCTCGCCGGCGGGCACGCGGCTGCCGGGCAGCACCACGCTCTGGGGCAGGATCACGGCGCGCTCGCCGATCTCCACGTCCCCCATGACGCAGCAGCCGGCGCCCAGGGTGGCCTTGGCGCCGACGACGACCGGAGCCACCACCAGGTTCCCGCCGCCCCCGTAGTGGGCGAAGATGCGCACCGAGCCGCCCAGGGCCGCGTCGTCCCCGATGGTGAGGAGCTGCGGATCACTGATGTACTCCGTGTTGATGAAGGCGTGCCGCCCGATCTTCATGCCCATGGCCTTGAGGAACCAGACGCCGAAGGGGGTGAGGGTCACGAAGGGCAGGAAGGTGAAGCGCACCAGGTAGAACAGCGCGTTGTGCAGGAACCAGGGCACCGCCACCAGCTGGTAGTAGCCGCCCTTGAAGGGCTTCACCCGGGTGGGCAGCAGGAAATTGAAGAGGGGCACCACGATGATGAGGTTCAGCCCGAAGCCGAAAAAGGTGAGGGCGCCGATGAACCCCAGCCAGATCCAGCGCCACACGGGCGCCCAGGCCTGGCCGATGGGCCACAGGTGGTGCCAGCCCCAGAGCACCGGCGCCAGTGCGAGGCCCAGGGCGGCCGAGGCGAGCACGTAGACCAGCAGCACCACGATGGCGTAGCTGAATCGCGCGAAGCGCCGGAGGAAGGCCTCCAAGAGTCCGCTGGGGGGCGGACTCTTGGAATGGTCCTGGGCGAACTCGGCCATGGCGGCATCTTCGCATGCCCTACACTCGGCTCATGCGCCTGGTCCTGCTCCGCCTCTCCGCCCTGGGAGACATCCTGCGGGTCCTGCCCGCCTGGGCGAACCTGAGGGCGGCTTTTCCGGACACCCGCTTCCAGGCGGTGGTGGAGGACCGCCACGCCTTCCTGCTCCAGCCGCTGCCCTGGCTGGAGCCTGTCGTGGTGCAGCGCAGGAGGCTATCCCGGCCCTTCAAGGCCTGGCAGGAGCTGCGCCGCGTCGCGGAACTCGTGCAGGGCGCCGACGCATCGCTGGACTTCCACGGCATCCTCAAGTCGGCGCTGGTGCCCAGGCTCGCGGGCATCGAGGAGCGCTGGGGTGACGGCGTCGCCAGGGAGGGCGCGGGCTGGCTGCAGACCCACCCGCTGCCCTGGCGCCACCAGACCCGCTACGACCAGGCCCTGGGCCTCGCGGAGGCGTTCGGCCGAAGCCGGGGGGTCGAGGGGCTGGGCCGCTTCCAGGCCGTCCTGCGGGAAGCGGCCCTGCCCGATCCCGGCGAAGTCTGGCCCGCCAACGGGAAGCCGCGGATCGTCCTGGTGCCCGGCGCCAGCCGCCGGGGCGCCATCAAGCGCTGGCCCGTGCGCCACTGGCTTCGGCTTTCGGCCATGCTAAGAGGTCGCTTCGAGCTGCGCTGGAGCCTCGGCCCCGAGGAGGCGGACCTCCGGGCGTGGCTGCCTCAGGAGAGCGGCGTGCCGGCCCTGCCCGAACTGGTTTGGTGGCGCCTGGCCGCGGCGGTGCGGCAGGCCGACCGTGTCATCGCCCCGGACACGGGCCTGCTGCATCTCGCGGTGGCCCTCGGCGTGCCGGCGACGGCGGTGTATGGACCCTCGGATCCTGTGGTGGCGGGGCTTCCGCCCGGTTCGGGCGAAGTGCTGCGCACGGGCATCGCCTGCTCCCCCTGCCGGGAGCGGCGCTGCCAGCGGCGGGACTGCCTGGAAGGCCTGGAGCCGGACGCCGTGGGCGCCCGGCTCCTGCATGCTTTCGCGGAACGGAGCTGAGGGCTACTGGAGCAGGAAGGCCCCGGTCGAGGCGGAACCGCCGCCCCCGCCGCCGCAGATCAGGATCTTCCCCCCCTTGAGCCTAACCATGGCGGCGAAATAGGGCACGCCGGTGGGCAGGGTGGGCGCCGGGGCGTAGGCGGAAAGGGTGGCGCTGAAGGTGTCCAGGAGGGTGGGGCTCGAACCGCTGCCGATCATGGGCACGCCGTCGGCCCGCATCACGCTGGGGCACCAGAAGAAACCCGCGCGGGCCTGCGTGCCGACGCTGGTGGTGAACTGCCCGGTGGCGGGGTCCCAGACCTCGGCGGTCTTCGAGCCGGTGCCCTGGTTGCCCACGTAGACGCTGCCGTTCAGCACCACCGCCTTGCCGTCGGGCAGGGCCTGGGCCTGGAAGAGGGCGCGGTTGGCCTGGAGGGCGCCGGAGTTCGTGAAGGTGCCGGCGGCAGGGTCGTAGACTTCGGCGATGTGCGTCGGATTGGGGATGCCGCTCACTTCCGTCCCGCCCACCACCAGGACCTTGCCGCTCGTCAGCTGCACCGCGTTGGTCCATTCCCGCCAGCGGGCCTGGCTCATGGCGCCCGTGGCGGCGCACTGGCCCGTCGCGGGGTCGTAGAGCTCGGCGGAGGTGCCCGCGGACCCTACGTGCAGCACCTTGCCGTTGGGGAGCAGGACCGAGGCATGGCTGGAGCGCGCGCTCACCATGTCTCCGGTGGCGGTGAAGGTGCCGGTAGCGGGGTCGTAGAGATCCTGGCTCTTCTTGGTGCCCGGGTTGAACCCGTTGATGCCGCCGCCAGAAATGAGCACCTTGCCGTTGGGGAGCAGGACCGCCGTATGGAAGGCGCGGATGGTGGTCATGGACCCCGTGGGCGTGAAGGTCCCGGTGGCCGGATTGAAGATTTCCGCGGTGGCCGTGGCGGGCGCCTGGGGCGTGTCCCCCGCTCCACCGGCGATGAGGACCTTGCCGTCGGGCAGGAGCGTCGCCGTGTGGCCGTAGCGCGGCTGACCCATGGGGGCCAGGGCGGACCAGGCCGTGAGGGCGGGAGCCGTCACGGTGGCGGTGGCGCTGGCGGTCTTGGTGGGGTCCGCCTGGCTGGTGGCGATGATGTGGAAGGTGCCCGCGCCATTGGCCACCACCGCCGGGGCCGTGTATACCCCGGAGGCGCTGATGGTGCCGCCCGCCGCGCCCTCCTGGATGCTCCAGGTGACGGTGGTATTGGTGCTCCCGGTGACGGAGGCGGTGAAGGTCTGGGTGCCGTCGGTGCCTAGGGCTGGGGCGGAAGGGGAGATCCCCACCGACACGGGCACGATGGGGGGATTGTTCCCTCCGCCGCCGCCGCCACAGGCCAAGGCCAGGGCCGCGACCGTAAGGAGGAACAGGTGCCGGGGGGTACGCAGCGTCATGGGGTCTCCCTGAAGTCGATCCAGGATGGCTGAAACCAGGCCTGGTGATTAGACCAGATCAGGAATTCACCACTGGACCAGAGGAGGCCCTGCCTTCAGAGCTTGTCGGTGATGGCCTTCAGGTCCGCCACGAGCTGGCGGGCGTGCTCCGGCTCCACCTTCATCATGTCCATGCTCATCTGCATCTTCTTGCCGGGGTCGGTCTCAGCTTCGAGGGCCGCCTGGCGGGCCTTGCGGCCGGGCTCGGTGGCCTCGGTGAAGCGCTGCACGGCCTTGCCGTAGGCGTCGAGGTCGGCGGTGCTCATGCGGGCGCCCTTGTCCGTGAGGGCCTTGAAGACCGCCTTCGCGTCGGCCTGCTCGGCGGGCGGAAGGCTCGGCACCACCTGCATCGCCAGGGCGGGCGCGGCCATGGCCATCCCGGCGCCGGCCAGGCCGGTGAGGGCGCCCGTGACGCCGCCCTCGCCCCGGGTGGCGCCCTCCTTCATGGCCTGGGCCACGGCGCGGCCGGCGGGGTTCTTGTCCATCTCCGCCTTCGCCTCGCTCACCGTCGCGTCCACCTTCTTCTTGGCCCACCAGCCCACCGCCACGCAGCCGCCGCCCACGAGGAGGACGAGCACGCCGCACCCGATGCCGATGCCGAGGAGGATCTTCTTGCCGCTGGCCATGGGGACTCCGCTGGGAAGGGATGCCCCCAGGATGGCAGGCCCTCAGTCCCGCCGCCACGCCGTGGTGCCGTCCTTGCGGTCCTCCAGCACGATGCCCAGGGCCTGGATCCGGTCCCGGATCCGGTCGGCCTCGGCCCAGTCCTTGGCGGCCTTGGCGGCCCTGCGGGCCTCGATCAGGGACTCCACCTCCGCGTCCAGGCTGCCGGTCTCCTTCGGCCACGCCGCGAAGATGGCGTCGGCCTCGTCCAGGAAGGCCAGGGCCTCGTTGCGCTCCTCGCGGGTGAGGGCCACCCGGTCGTCCTGGGCGTTGAGGTCGGTGATGAGGGTGAAGACCGCCGCCAGGGCCTCGGGCGTGTTGAGGTCGTCCGACATCGCCGCCCAGAAGTCCTCCCGCGCCTTCGCGATGCGCTGCTTGGGATCCACGGCCTCCTTCCAGGCGCCGCCGCCCGCGGGGGCGCCCTCGTCCTCCATCCGCCGGCGGAAGGCCCGGATGCGCTTCAGCGCGTTCTCCGAGGCCTTCAGGCCCTCGAAGCTGAAGTTGTAGAGCTTGCGGTAGTGGTTGGACTGGATGGCGAAGCGGAAGGCGACGGGATCCACGCCCTTCTCCACCAGGTCGCGCAGGGTGTAGAAGTTGCCGAGGCTCTTGGACATCTTCTCGCCTTCGACCATCAGGAACTCGCCATGGACCCAGGCGTCCACCCAGCGGTGGCCCAGGCAGCCCTCGCTCTGGGCGATCTCGTTCTCGTGGTGGGGGAAGACGAGGTCCACCCCGCCGGTGTGGATGTCCACGTGCCCGCCGAGGTGCTCGATGCCCATGGCCGAGCACTCGATGTGCCAGCCGGGACGGCCCGGACCCCAGGGGCTGTCCCACCACGGCTCGCCGGGCTTGGCGGCCTTCCAGAGCACGAAGTCCGTGACCGTGTCCCGCTCGTACTCGTCGGCGTCCACCGAGGCGCCGAGGCGCATCCCTTCCCGGTCGAGGTGGGCCAAGGCGCCGTAGGCGGGGAAGGCGGCGATGCGATAGTAGACCGAGCCCTCCCGGGCGTAGGCCAGCCCCTTGGATTCGAGATCCTTCACGAGGCGGATCATGTGGGGGATGTGGTCCGTGGCCCGGGGCATGACGTCCGGGAGCTGGATCCTCAGCGTCTCGAGGTCCTCCAGGAAGGCCCGGGTGTAGCGCTCGGTGAGGGCGGACATGGCCCCGTGGCGCTGCTCATTGGTGGCGTCGGCGGGCAGCGCGGCCTGGCTGTCCCGGATGATCTTGTCCTCGACGTCGGTGATGTTCATGCAGTGGCGCACGCTCCGGCCCGCGGCCCGGAGGGTGCGCTTCATCAGGTCCTGGAAGAGGAAGGTCCGCAGGTTGCCGATGTGGGCGAAGTTGTAGACCGTCGGGCCGCAGGTGTAGATGCGGACCTCCCCGTCCCCCGAGGCCACGGGCTCCACGGCGCGGGTGAGGGTATTGAAAAGGGAGACGGTCCGGACCATGCTCATCCCACCATCACACCATCATTGGCCGCCGCTCCCAAGGGGCGGCCCCGCGCGGGGAGCCAAAGGACCGACCATGGGCCTCTTCGGGAACGGGAAATCCAGGCAGGACCAGATCGCCGAGCTCGAGGCCAAGGTGCAGCGCCTGGAGAAGGAACTGGACTCCCTGCGCGCCGAGCGGACCGAGCTCCAGGAACTGTCCCACCACCAGGAACTGGACCGCGAGCTGGTGCTCCGGGTGGTGGAGGCCCTGAAACCGGGCATGGACGTCAAGGCGCTGGGGAAGGCCTTCTGCGAGACGGTGTTCCGCCCACTCGAGCTGGCCAGCTTCTACATCGCCACCATCGACCGGGAACGGGGGATCCTGAGCTTCCCCACCTACCACGAGGGGGGCGCCCTCAGGGTGTACGCCGACCGGGACTACCAGGCGGAGGCGGGCCTCACGGGGAAGACGGTGGAGTCCGGCCGGCCCCTCTACGTCCGCAGCGCCGAGGAGGGCCTCAGCCGGGGGGCCGTCTTCTCCGCCGCCGAGCAGGTGAGCGGCCTGGTCCCGCAGAGCTGGTACGGCGTCCCGTTCGGGTTCGGGGAGCGCTGCTACGGCCTCGTGAGCTACCAGTGCTTCCAGAAGGACGGGTTCAACGAGTCGGTGCGCCGGCTCATGGACGCGCTGACCGTGATCCTGGCCCTCCACTTCGAGCTGGCGCGGCGCTGAGGAGCATGTCCAGGAGGTCCTGGGGCAGGGTCCGCGCCTTGCCGTCGGAGCCGGTGACCAGATGGACGCTGCTGCCCTCCGCGAGCCGGACCCCGTCCCGCTCCAGGAGGTAGTCGAAGACGACCTTCCTCCGACCCGCCTCCAGGACCCGGGTACGGACCCTCACCAGCTCGTCGTAGCGGCAGGGCGCCCGGTAGGTCATCCCGATGCCCGCCACGGTCATGTGCACGCCCCGCCGCTCCCAGTCGGCGTAGCCCGATCCCAGGCTCCGGAGCAGGTCCGAACGCCCCAGCTCGAGCCAGACCACGTAGGCGGCATGGTGCACGATGCCCATGGCGTCGGTCTCGGCGTAGCGGACCCGGATGTCGGTGACGGATTCCATGGAGGCTCTGCGCTTGGGGCTCTGGCTAAAGCCTAATGCCCAAAGCCTCGAGCCCAAAGCCCGTAGCCGGAGACATCCAAAAGGACGGCCCCGCTCGCGCGGGGCCGCACCCAAGGAGGGGGTCTGCGGACTACTCGAGGGTGATCTTCACGACATCGCCCTTGTCGGTGGTGAGCTCGAGGAGGAGGTCCCCGGCCTTGGAGGACTCGAGGAGCTTGATCATGGCGTCGGGCTTGATGCCCTTCTTGGCCTCGCCGTTGATCTTGATCTCGGAGTCGCCGGCCATCTCGAGGGCGCTCTTCGCCAGGGCGATGGGCATGCGCATGTTCACTTCCGTGGGTCCGTCCTGGCCGGCGCGCTTGCCGTGGTGGCCGTGGACGGACTTGCCGATGATGTGGACGTGGATGAAGCGGGCCTGCTGGGCGGCGGCGGGAAGGGCCATGGCCGCGGCGAGGGCGAGGGCGGTGAAGGGGGCGCGCATGGATTCCTCCGGGAGATTCGCGTCGTGCGTCTCGGGAAGGGATACGCGGCCTCGGTGGCCGGGATTAGCGGCGCGCGGGCCCGCGGCCAGGCCTATTCGCAGCGAAGCCTCGATGGGACGGGGCCCCCTCCGCGGCCGGGCGGAGCGAGGCACGGGAGGACTCGCCGGGGGCGAGTCCGATCCGGGGGTGGTCGGCGGAGCCGCGGGATCCGAGGCCCGGAGCTACTCGTAGCGCAGGGCCTCGATGGGATCCTGGCTCGCCGCCTTGAGGGCGGGCCAGAGGCCGAAGACGAGGCCGACGGTGGTGCTCATGCCGAAGCCGAGGAAGATGGACCAGAGCGGCGCCGCCGCGGGGAAGTCCAGGGCGAAGCGGGCCAGCATGGCGACGCCCAGGCCGGCCGCGATGCCGATGGCGCCGCCGACGCCGGTGAGGGTGACGGCTTCCACCAGGAACTGCAGGGCGATGTCCTTGCGGGTGGCGCCCAGGGCCTTCCGCACGCCGATCTCCCGGGTCCGCTCGGTGACGCTTACGAGCATGATGTTCATCACGCCGACGCCCCCCACGAGGAGCGCGATGCCCGCCACGAGGATCATGGAGCCGGCGATGCCCCCGGTGATGGCCTTGAAGGTCTCGAGTTGGCCCTCGCTCGTGAAGATGGCGAAATCGTTGGGCTGGTTCGCCTTCAGGCCGCGCCGGGCCCGGAGGATCGCGGTGCCCTGATCCTGCATCTCATGGACGAGGTTCGGTTCCCGGGGCACGGTGGCGATGTGGATCGTGTCCCCGTTCCCGTTCTTGATCTGGGGGAACATCTCGTCGAAGGTGCTGAAGGGGATGAGGACCAGGTTGTCCGCGCTGCCGCCGAGGAAGGAGCCCTTCTTCTCGAGGAGGCCGATGACCCGGAAGGCGACGCCGTTGATGAACAGCTCCTGTTCGATGGGATCCCGCCGTGGCCAGAGGGCGTCCGCGACGTCCGGGGCGATCACGCAGGTCCGCGCCGCGTGGGTGACGTCGGCGTCCACGAAGAAGCGCCCGTCCTGGACGGTGGAGTTGTTTGCCTGGGCGTAGTCCGGGACCACGCCGGCGAGGGTGGGTCCGTTGGCCTCCTGCCCCTTCCGGTTCTTGAAGGTCGTGCTGGCGGCGAGGACGGGGTTGTTCAGGTAGCGTTCGGGGCTCACCGCCGCCGCGAGGGTGTTCAAGCGCTTGAGGGCCTGGGCGTCGTCCAGCGTGAGGTCGCGGCGCTTGCGCTGTTCCTCCGGGGGGCCGGTGGGCCCGCCTCCGAAGCGGGGGTCGTACTTCTGGTATTGCACGAGGGTGGTGCCGAAGGCCGAGAAGGCGCCGGTGATGGCCTCGTTGAAGCCGGCCACGAAGCTGACCATTGCGATGACCGTCCCGACGCCGGCCATGATGCCGAGCAGCGTGAGGAAGCTGCGGAGCCGCTGGACCATGATCGAGCGGAGCGCGAACTTGACATTCTCGGCGCTGAGGCTGCGGAGCGCGTGGGTTCCTTTGCGATGCGCCATCATCCCTCACTCCGCCCGGATGGCGTCGATGACCACCAGGCCCGAGGCCCGCTTGGCGGGAAGGAAGCCCGCCAGCAGCCCGACAACGGTGGAGAGCCCGACGCCGAGGATGACAATCCCCACCGTGATCTCGGCGGGGAACCCCGTCACGAGCTTGACCGTGAGGGCGGCGGCGCCCCCTAGCACCACGCCGATGATCCCTCCGACCATCGAGAGGATGGCGGCTTCCAGCAGGAACTGCCGCCGGATGTCGCGCTTCCGGGCTCCGAGGGCCATGCGCACGCCGATCTCCTGGGTGCGCTCGGCCACGCTGACCAGCATGATGTTCATGATCACGATGCCGCTCACCGCTAGGGAGACGCTGGAGATCAGTGTGAGGAGCACGAAGGTGGCGGTGCTGATCTGGCGCCAGAGCTCCTGGAGCTGGTCCTGGGTGAGGAAGCCGAAGGGGTCGGGGTCCTTCCATGCCGTGTGGCGCAGGGCGCGCAGGTAGGCCCGGGTCTCGTCGATGGAGGCCTCCACGCCTTCCACGCCTCCGCGAGCCTTGACGAAGTAGTCCAGGGGGTCGTTGGGAGCGAAGAAGTTCTTCCGGTAGACCTGGAAGGGGATGACCACTAGCTGGTCGCGGTTCACGCCGAGGCCCCGGCCCTCCTTGGGCAGGTGCCCGATCACGCGGAAGGGCAGCCCCCGGATGTAGAAGGTCCTCCCGAGCGGGTCCTGGTGCGGGAAGAGCTCGTCCTTGATGTCGGCCCCGATGACCGCCACGTTGCTCGCGGCCTGGTCCTCGGCTTCGGAGAAGAGGCGCCCGGCGCCCTGGGTGTCCAGCCCGAGGATCGCGCCGAAGTTGGCCGTGGCACCCACCACGAAGGTGTCCGCCAGGCGCTTGTCCCCGACGTTCACGGGGAGCTGCTTGAAGGAGCGGGTGGCCACGAGCTCCGCCCGCGTCAGGACCCCGCTGTCCAGACGCTGGAACTCCTCCCAGGAGAACTGGGGTCGCTTGACGGCCCGGATGAACTCCTCCCGGCTGCGGATGATGCCGAACCGCGTGACGATGTACATGTCCGGGGAGAGGACGATGATCTTCTCCTTCACGTACGTGTTGAGGCCGGAAATGATCCCTACGACGCCCACGATGGTGGTCACGCCGATGATGATCCCCAGCAGCGTGAGGAAGCTCCGGAGCTTGTGTGCCCGGATGGCCCGGAGGGCCACGCGGAGCAGTTCTTGGTAGGACATCGGCTCAGCTCTTCTTCTCGTCCTTCTTCTTCCGCTTGTCCTCCTTGACCTCCTCGCCGCCCTTCATCTCGCGGAGCGCCTTGAAGGGGCCGGTGATCACGCGTTCGCCGCCCTTGAGGCCCTCGGTCACCTCGACGTTAAGCTCGCCCAGGAGCCCCGTCTTGACCGGGACGAAGCGGCTCTTGCCCCCCTCGGCGAGATACACGCCCTCCTCGTCCCTCGGGGCGCCGGGCTGCAGCTTCTCGCCCGCCTTGGGCTTGATCTCCCGTGTGATGAGGGCCTGGATGGGGATGGCCACCACGTTGTCGCGGCTGCCGGTGAAGATGTCGGCCTGGGCGGAAAGTCCGGGCTTGATGGTGAGGGGCGGATCCTTGATCCAGACCTTCACCTTGAACTTGATGGCCTCGTTCACGTTCGCCTTCAGAATGGGGCTGCCGCCCACCTCCGTCACCTGGCCGTCGAAGGTCCTGTTGGGATAGGCGTCGATCCGCACCACGGCCTTCTGTCCCAGCTTCACCGTGGGGATGGAGGCCTCGTCCACCTCCATCTCCGCCTCGATCTTGCTCATGTCGCTGATCGTGAGCAGCACGGTGCCGGGCTGGTTCTGGATGCCTGGGACCGCGGTCTCGCCGAGTTCGATGCGACGGGCGGTGACCACGCCGTCGATGGGGCTCTCGATGGTCGTGAAGGAGAGGCCGACCCTGGACTGGGCGTTCTGGGCCCGGGCCTGCTCCGCCCGCTTCTGGGTGGCGTTCACGTTGCCCTGGGCGGTCTCGAAGGCCGTCTTGGCGCGCTCGAAATCCGCGGCGGAGATGATGCCCGCGCTGCGGTTGGCCTTGGCGCGCTCGAAATCCGCTCGGGCCTGGACCAGGTTGGCTTGGGCCGAGGCGAGGTCGGAGAGGAGGGCCTGCATGCCGGCCTGGGAGGCCTCGGTGCTGGCCTTCGCGCTGCGAGGGTCGATCTCCATGAGGAACTGGCCCTTCTTCACCACGTCGCCCTCCTTCACGGCGAGGCGGGTCACCTGGCCTACGAGGTTGGCGCTGATGTCGGCCTTCTTCACCGCCTGCACCTTTCCATTGGCGCTCACCTTGGAGATCAGGTTCTCCCGGCCGACGGTGGCGATCTGGACAGGGACGCCCTTGTCCCCCCCCTTGGCCACCGCCACGCCAACCAGGACGAGCAGCAGGACCCCGCCGCCGATGAGGGCCATCTTCTTGCGGTTCATGTCAAAAGCCTCCGGAGCTCCCTCGGGGTTCGTCCAAGGAGGACTTCCCGTTTAGTTTGAATACCTTGCTACACGAGGATTCATGGTTGACGGCTGAAATACAAACAGAAACAATTATCAATTGAACCTGAATTCCTGGACCCCATGCTTCGAGCCACCTCCATCCTCGCCCTGACCACCGCGTGCGCGCTGCGGCTCTCCGCCCAGCAGCCGGCCTCTCCCGCCCAGCCGGGGCCCGCCCCGGGCCCGGCGGCACCCCAGGACCCGGAGCAGCTCAAGGCCCTGGAGGCGCGGGTCCGGAAGCTCGAGGCCGAAGCAGCCGCCCGGGAGGCGACGCCGCCCCCGCGCCTGGGCGGGGCCGAGGGGTCCGCGTCCAAGTCCCTGAACCCGGACATCAGCGTCATCGGGAACCTCGTGGCCTCCGCCGGTCATGATCCCGTGCGCCCTTCGGACGGGCTGGACCTCCACGAGGCGGAGGTGGCCCTCGGGGCCGTGGTGGACCCCTACTCCCGGGGCGACGTGATCCTCTCCTTCGGAGACGGCGGCGCGGCGGTGGAGGAGGCCTACCTCACCTTCAACGCCCTCCCCGGCGGCTTCGTGGCCAAGGCGGGCAAGCTGCGGGCGGCCTTCGGGAAGGTGAACCCGGCCCACACCCACAACCTCGCCTGGACGGACCGGCCCCTGGTGACGGAGAACCTGCTGGGGGGCGAGGAGGGCATCGCCGACGCGGGCCTGTCCGTGAGCCGCATCCTGCCGGCTCCGGGCTCCCTCTTCCTGGAGGCCACCGGCGAGGTCTACCGCGGGACCTCCGGGGACCTCTTCGAGGCCCGGAAGAAAAAGGACCTGACGGCGGTGGGGCACCTCAAGGCCTACCAGGACCTCACCGAGAACACGAACCTGGAGATCGGTCTGTCCTACGCCCGGGGCCACAATCCCGCCGGGGAAGGCCTCGTCACCACCCTGCGGGGCCTGGACGCCACCCTGCGCTGGAAGCCGCTCCTGCGCTCCATCTACACCTCGCTCCTGTGGCGCACCGAGGTGGTCTGGAGCCGCCGGGAGGCCCCGGACGGCGTGCGGGACGCCAAGGGCTTCTACAGCTCCCTGGACTACCGCCTGGACCGCCGGTGGACCTTCGGGGCCCGGGTGGACCGGTCGGAGCGCGCCGAGGCCCCGGACCTGGTGGACAAGGGCCAGTCCCTGCTGGGCACCTTCTGGCTGAGCGAGTTCAGCCAGCTCCGCGGCCAGCTGAAGTCCACCCGCTACGCCGGCGGGGCGAAGGGCTCGGAATTCCGCCTGCAGCTCGTCTTCCTCATGGGCGCCCACGGGGCGCATCCCTTCTGACTTCCCGGGAGTCCGCCATGCCGATCTCCGCCCCCTCGAGGCTGTTCCGCACCCTCGCCCTCGCCGCCACGGCCCTGCTCGGTCTTGCCGCGGGCCCGGCCCTCCGGGCGGGCGGGAAGCTCAACGTGGTGGCCACCACCACCGACCTCGCCGCCCTCGCCACCGAGGTGGGCGGCGAGAAGGTGGCCGTCACCGCCATCGCCCGGGGCTACCAGGATCCCCACTTCGTGGAGGCCAAGCCCAGCTTCCTGCTGAACTTGCGGAAGGCCGACCTGGTCCTCGCCGTCGGGCTGGAGCTGGAGGTGGGCTGGCTGCCCCCCCTGCTGAACCAGTGCGGCAACCCGAAAGTCCAGCCCTCGGCCCCGGGCTACTTCGACGCCTCCCGGTCCGCCGAGATCCTCGAGATCCCCTCGGGGCCCGTGAGCCGCGCCCAGGGCGACGTGCATCCCCTGGGCAATCCGCACTACTGGCTGGACCCGCGCAACGGCGCGCGCATCGCCGAGGCCCTGGCCCGCAAGCTCGCTGAGATGGACCCGGGCGACGCGGCCTACTTCCAGGGCCGCCTGGCGGACTTCCGCCGGCGACTGGAGGCCGCGGAGAAGCGCTGGGACGAGGCGATGAAGCCCTACCGCGGACGCAAGGTGGTGACCTACCACCGCTCCTGGCCGAACTTCACGAGCCGCTTCGGGCTGCAGGTGGCGGACTACGTGGAGCCGCGCCCGGGCATCCCCCCGAGCCCCGGCCACCTGGTGCAGCTCATGGGGATGATGAAGCGGGAAGGCATCAAGGTGATCCTCGTGGAGCCCTACTTCGACCTGAAGACGCCGCAGAGCGTGGCCCGGGAGACCGGCGCCCAGGTGGTGGTGCTCATGCCCTCCGTGGGCGGCAACGCCGAGACCGGCGACTACCTGAAGCTCTTCGACTACGACGTGGACCAGCTGGTGAAGGCCTTCCGGGCCGCCAAGTGAGGAGGTGACGGTGGACATCTTCCAGTTCCTGCTGGCCCCCCTCGCGGCGAGCCTGATCCTCACGGGCATCCACGCCTACCTGGGCGTGCACGTGGTGGAGCGGGGCGTCATCTTCGTGGACCTGGCCCTGGCCCAGATCGCGGCCCTGGGCTCCATCGTCGCCCTCATCGCGGGCCTCGACCCCCACGGCGCCGCGGCCTACTGGACGAGCCTGGGCTTCACCTTCCTGGGGGCGGCGGTGTTCTCCGTGGCGCGCTCCCGCCGGGGGCACATCCCCCAGGAAGCCTTCATCGGCATCTCCTACGCGGTGGCCAGCGCGGCGGCCATCCTCGCCATGAGCAAGGCCACCGGCGAGACCGAGCACCTCAAGGACATGCTGGTGGGCAACATCCTGGCGGTGTCCTGGGAGCAGGTGGCCAAGACCGCCGTGCTCTACGGCCTCATCGGCGCCTTCCACTACGCCTTCCGACGCCGCTTCCTGCAGATCTCCATGGACCCGAAGGCCGCCCAGGCCGACGGCGTCCGCGTCCGGCTGTGGGACTTCCTCTTCTACGCATCCTTCGGCCTCGTGGTGACCTCCAGCGTGGCCATCGCCGGCGTGCTGCTGGTCTTCTGCTACCTCATCGTGCCCTCGGTGGGCGCCATGCTGTTCACGGACCGCATCGGCCCGCGGCTGGCCATCGGCTGGACCATGGGCACGTTGGTCTCGGCCCTGGGCGTCTACCTCTCGGTGAAGCTGGACACGCCCACCGGCGCCACCATCGTGTGCTCCTTCGGGGGCGTCCTGCTGGCGATGTTCATCGTCCACCTCTTCCTCTTCCACGGGCACCGGGGCGAGGCCCGGCCCCTCCAGGGCGCAGGAGGCCGGGCCTTCGGGGCCGGGGACGAGGGCTGAACCATCCGCTGCGATGTGATGTCCCGCATGGACGGGGTGGGTCCCTCGTGAGACGATGTTGGGTTCGTCCTACTGGAGACCCCATGACCCGGACCCCCCGCCTCGTTCTTCCGATCCTCTCCGTGCTCCTGGCCGCCGCCGGCCTCCGCGCGGACGAGGGCATGTGGACCTTCGACAACCTGCCGGTGAAGAAGATGCAGGCCAAGTACGGCTTCGCCCCGGACCAGGCCTGGCTCGACCACGTGCGCCTGTCCTCCCTGCGCTTCCCGGGCGGGTCCGGCTCCTTCGTGAGCAAGGACGGCCTGGTGCTGACCAACCACCACGTGGGCCGCTCCTGGATCCAGTCGGTGTCCGGCCCGGGCGAGAAGGACTACATCAAGCTCGGCTTCGTGGCGAAGACCCGGGAGGAGGAGATCAAGGTCCCGGGCCTCGAGCTGAACACGCTGATGCAGATGGACAACGTCACCGACCGCGTGGCCAAGGCCACGGCCTCGGCCAAGGACGAGAAGGCCAAGGCCAAGGCCCGGGAGACCGAGCTGGAGGCGATCAAGAAGGAGATCACCGCCAAGACCGGCTTCACGCCCGAGGTCGTCACCCTCTATCAGGGCGGCGAGACCTGGATCTACAGCTACAAGAAGCACACCGACGTGCGCCTGGTGATGGCCCCGGAGGGCCAGATCGCCTTCTTCGGCGGCGACCCGGACAACTTCACCTACCCGCGCCACAACCTGGACTTCTCCATGTTCCGGGTCTACGAGAACGGCAAGCCCTACAACCCGCCCCACCACCTGGCCTGGACCCGGACGGGCCTCAAGGCCGGCGACATGACCTTCGTGACCGGCCACCCCGGCAGCACGGCCCGCCTCGAGACCACCGCCCAGATGAAGATGACCCGGGACGTGGCCTTCCCCCTGCGCCTCAAGAGCGTCGAGCGCCAGATCAAGTTCCTCAAGGCCTGGGGCGCGCAGGATCCCGAGAAGGCCCGCCAGGTCAGCTCCCAGGTCTTCGGGCTCGAGAACACCCAGAAGGCCATCACCGGCTATCTCAGCGGGCTGAAGAACGCCGAGGCCATGGCCCGCATCGAGAAGGCCGAGCAGGAGCTGCAGGCCAAGGTGAAGAAGGACCCCAAGCTGCAGGCCGAGGCCGGCCAGAGCTGGACGAAGATCGCCGCGGCCATGGCCACCGCCCGCGGCCTCGCGAAGGACGCGGCCTACGTCAACACCCGGGGCAGCCAGCTCCTGGGCGGCGCGCTGAACCTGGTGCGCCTGGCGGACGAGGAGCCCAAGGCCGACGACAAGCGGCTCGCGGAGTTCAAGGAGACCAACCTCAAGCGCCTGAAGGCCCAGCTCGGCAACGCGCCGCGGAACTTCAACAAGGACCTGGAGATCGCCTCCTTCGCCCACGGGCTGCAGGAATCCCTGGACGAGCTCGGCGCCAACCACCCCTTCGTGAAGGCGATGCTCGGCGGGAAGAAGCCCATGGACGTGGCCAAGGAGGCCGTGGAGGGCTCCAAGCTCACGGATCCCGCGGTGCGCAAGGCCCTCCTCGAGGGGGGCAAGAAGGCCCTGGCCGAGAGCAAGGACCCCATGATCCTGCTGGCCAAGAAGCTCGACCCCATCGGCCGCGAGCTGCGCAAGAAGCAGGAGGACGTCAACGCGGTGGTCACCGAGCACGGCGGCCGCATCGCCAAGGCCCGCTTCGCGGCCTACGGCAAGGAGACCTACCCGGACGCGACCTTCAGCCTGCGCCTGAGCTACGGCGCCGTGGCGGGCTACCCGGCCAACGGCACCCAGATCCAGCCCTTCACCACCTTCGCGGGGCTCTACGACCGCGCCTGGGGCTGGGGCCCGGCCGCCGAGCACGGCGCCTGGGCGCTGCCCCAGCGCTGGCAGGACCGCAAGGGCGCCGTGGACCTGGCCACGCCCTTCAACTTCGTCCACACCATGGACATCATCGGCGGCAACTCCGGCTCGCCGGTGGTCGACAAGGCGGGCGAGCTGGTGGGCCTGATCTTCGACGGCAACATCGAGAGCCTGCCCGGCCGCTACTACTACGACGAGCGGATCAACCGCGCCGTCAGCGTGGACGCCCGGGCCATCGCCGAGGCCATGGCGAAGGTCTACGACGCCGGCCACCTGGTGGACGAGATCCACGTCAAGTAGCCTCTCCGGAGTCCGAGGCCACCGGAGCGCCCCAGGCGTTCCGGTGGCCTTCCCGGTTCCTTCCCCGCTTCCGGAGCCGACATGCACCTTCGCGCTTTCACCCTGCTCGCCCTCGCCGCCTCGCTCCGCGCCGACGAGGGCATGTGGACCTTCGACAACGTGCCCAAGGCCAAGATCCAGGCGACGTACGGCTTCGCCCCCTCCGACGCCTTCCTGGACCACCTGCGGCTGTCGAGCCTGCGCTTCCCCGGCGCCACGGGGGCCTTCGTCAGCGCCGACGGCCTCGTGCTCACCAACCACCACGTGGGCCTGGGCGCGGTGCAGCAGCTGAGTTCGAAGGGACGGGACTACGTGAAGGACGGCTTCCTGGCCCGCACCCGCGCCGAGGAGCTGAAGGTCCCGGGCTACGAGCTGCTGCTGCTGGACTCCACGGCCGACGTCACCGACCGGGTGAACGCCGCGGTGAAGCCCGGCATGGACGACAAGGCCGCCCGCGCGGCCCGGGAGAACGCCTTGGCCTCCCTCCAGAAGGCCGAGGCCGAGCGCACGGGCCTCACGTGCAATCCGGTGACCCTCTACCAGGGCGGGGAGTACTGGATCTACCGCTACAAAAAGTTCACCGACGTGCGCCTGGTGATGGCGCCGGAGGAGGGCATCGCCTTCTTCGGCGGGGACTGGGACAACTTCACGTGGCCCCGCCACGACCTGGACATCACCCTCTTCCGGGTCTACGAGAACGGCCAGCCCTACAAGCCCGCGCACTTCCTCAAGCTCAGCGCCAAGGGCGCGAAGGCCGGCGACCTGGTCTTCGCCTCGGGCAACCCGGCGGCCACCGCGCGCCAGGAGACCGTCGCGCAGATAGCGCTGGCCCGCGACCGGGTCATCCCCCAGCGGCTGAAGAGCCTGGCCCGGCTGCGGGACGCCCTGGCGGAACACGGGAAGACGTCGGAGGAGGCGCGCCGTCTGGTGGGCGACCAGCTCCGGGGGCTGGAGAACGGAATCAAGCGCCAGACCGGGTGGCTGGCCGGCTTGAAGGACGCCGAGGCCATGGCGAGGATCCAGGCCGACGAGCAGGCGCTGCGCGCCGCGGTCGCCAAGGACCCGGCCCTGAAGGCCCGCGCCGGCGAGGCCTGGGCGCGCATCGCCCGGGCCGCCCGGCGGGAGGGCCAGCTCCTGAAGGAGAGCACCTTCGTCGCCGCGCGGAATTCGACGCTCCTGGTCCATGCCCTGAACCTGGTGCGGCTCGCCGAGGAGACCGCCAAGCCCGACGAGCAGCGCCTCAACGAATTCAAGGAGGCCAACCTCAAGGCCACGAAAGCAAGGCTCGCGAGCCCCAGGCCCCTCGACGCGGGGGTGGAGGCCGCGATGCTGGCGGCCAACCTCGCCGAGGCGAAGGAGGAATTGGGCGCGGCCCATCCCTTCGTGAAGGCCATGCTGGGCGGGGCGTCCCCCCGCGAGGCCGCGGAAGCGGCGGTGAAGGGCTCGAAGCTCGCCGATCCGGCGGAGCGCAGGCGCCTGATGGAGGGCGGCCCCGGGGCCGTCGCGGCATCCACGGACCCGATGATCCTTCTGGCCCGGAAGCTCGATCCCCTCAACCGCAGGGTCCGCAAGCAGGTGGAGGACGAGGTCCAGGGCGTCTACACCAACATGGGCGGCCGCATCGCCGAGGCCCGCTTCAAGGCCTACGGCAAGACCCAGTACCCCGACGCGACCTTCACCCTGCGCCTCACCTACGGCCCCATCGAGACCTATCCCGCCAACGGCACGAAGCAGCAGCCCTTCACCACCTTCGCCGGCCTCTACGACCGCGCCTGGGGCCAGGGGGACGGCGCCTTCGACGGGGCCTGGGCCCTGCCGCCGCGCTGGAAGGAGGCCGCGTCGAAGCTCGATCTCGCCACGCCCTTCAACTTCGCCTACGCCTGCGACACCACGGGGGGCAACAGCGGCTCCCCGGTGGTCAACACCGACGGCGAGCTCGTCGGCCTCAACTTCGACTCCAACATCGAGGCCCAGGTGGGCCGCTACTTCTACGACGGCCGCACCAAGCGCAGCATCGCCGTGGACGCCCGGGCCATCGTGGAGGCGCTGGAGAAGGTGTACGGGGCGGGGGAGCTGGCGATGGAGCTTCGAGGCAGGTAGCCGCCTACCCGAAACGCGCCGGACTCAAGGGATGCCGCGGCAGCGGGTCATGACCCAGCAGCGACGCGGCCAGCCGGCCCACCGCCAATCCCGACGTCATGCCGTGCCCGCCGAGCCCTGCGACCCAGAATAGCCGCGGGTTCACGGGGTCCCACCCGATGACGAAGCGCCGGTCCGGCGCGAAGGTGCGCAGGCCGGACCAGGCGCGGGCGATGCCGTGATCCTCGAGGCCCGGGGCGAGATCGTGGACGTCGCCCTGCATCCCGGCGATCACGTCGGGATCCGCCTCGGGCTGGCGGCCGGACTCCGGAGGCGCCACCGCCACCTCGTCGCAGGGGCACATCAGCACACCGCCGCTCTCCGGCCGCACGTAGAGGGGCCGGTCCACCCACCAGGCCCATTCCTTCGCTCCGAAGGGCCAGGGCCCATCGCTCCAGGCCAGGTGGCGGCGCAAGGGGCTGAAAGCGATGTCGAGGCCTCCGGCCATCCGGCCCAGCGGACCCGCCCAGGCCCCGGCGGCATTGACCAGCGTTCCGGCTTCCAGGGGGCCGGAGACCGTCTCCACGCGGAACCCGGTGGCGGTCGGTCTCACGCCGACGACCCCTCGCCCGAAGCGCACCACAGCCCCGGCGGCGCGGGCCTCCCGCGCGCAGCGCCCCAGCAGGCCATGCACGTCGATGATGCCGTCGGAGGGGATGAGGAGGTGGGACGCGGCCTTCAGGCCCGCCACGCCCGACCCCTCGCCTCGGCGGGCCTCGACGCCGAAGGTCTCGGCCTCGGCTTCCAGGGGATCCAGCGCCGACGGTTCAACGGCCAGGAGCCGGCCCCCCGTGGCTTCCAGGAGCCCCGCCGCGGCCAGGCCCGCACGACCCTCCACCGTCAGGGCCGTGTGCTCGGCGCGGCCGGTGAGCTGCCGGGCGATGGCGGCGTTGTGCCCGGAGGCGTAGAAGCCCGGCGTGTCCTCCCGGTCCATGACCAGCACGCTGGGGCCGCCTCGCCGGGCCAGGTGCAGGGCCGTGGACAGCCCGGCGATGCCGCCTCCGACGACCAGGATGTCAACCCTCTCCACCACGCGCGCTCCGGCTCCAGGAATACCACGGCCCCCGTCGACGCTTTCCGGGCCCTGTGATCTGGACCAAATCTCACCCCCCGGGTCCGCCTCGGTGGCCCCCGGGCCAGGGCTGCTGGTCTAGACTGAACCCGTCGTGCGTCTCCTTGCCCGCCTCCTCCTGGCCCTCGCGCTGGTCCTCGGCGCGGGGCAGGGCCTGTCCCTTCCGCCGGAGGCCCCCGCCTGCGGCTGCTGCGACACGCCCGCGGAGCCCTGCCCTTGCGGGCCCGCCACGCCCGCGCCCGCCCACCGCGCCCCTTGTGCGGCGCCGGC
>JBDIBF010000031.1:0-32139 GCA_039812765.1 Holophagaceae bacterium | reverse complement strand
AAGGCCCGCAGGCTTGGCCTGGGGAAGCTGGATGTAGCGGGCGGGCTCCTGGGGCTTGGCGGGCCCGGGCGCGGGCGCCTGGGAGATGCGGAGCTTCGAGAAGCCGGGATCGGAGGCCGGGGAGGTCGGAGGGACCGGCGGCGGGACCAGGGCCGACGGCGACGGCGCCTCATCCGTCGGCGCCTCCGTGGCCATGGCGGGAGCCGAGAGCGCGGCCTCGGGGCTCGCGGCGGGGCTCGCGGCCGGCGCGGCCGGCGCATCGGCCTTCTTCACGAGGACCGGCGCGGCCTTCGGCGCGGGCCGGGCCGGCTCGGGGGGGGTGGCCTCCGGGGCGGCCTTCACGATCTTCACGCCGGCGGTGGGGCGGTGGAGGGCGAGCGGAGTGTCCTCAGCCCCCTTGGCCTTGGGGTCCAGGAATCGGCGCAGCTGCGCGGCCTGGTCCTCGCTCAGGTTCGAGCTGTGGCTCTTGCCCGTGATGCCCATGCGCTTCTCGAGGGCTTCGAGAACCGCCTGGTTTGAGACGCCGAGCTCTTTGGCGAATTGGTTGATGCGGAGCATGAAGGCGGGATCCTCGGGTGGGTTGTCGGGGGGGCGGAGGAGGCGGAGGAGGCCGGGTAGGCTCAGCCGCCGAACTTCTCGTGGGCGGCGTCCAGGAGGCGGATGGCCAGCTCCTGGTCCACGCCCTCGACGCCCATGAGGGCGTCGGCGGTGGCGTTGTAGAGGGACTTGGCGTCGGCGAAGCCCGCCCCGGCGAGCCGGGCGGCGACGGCCTCGTCCAGGCCCTCGACGGCCAGTTCGTCGAGGAGGGTCGAGGTCGGCGCGGCTGCCTCGGCTTGCGGGGCGGGGGCCAGGTCCGGAAGGTCGCGGCCCAGGGCGGCCTCGGCCTCCCTGCGCTTCTCCTGCTCGCTGCGGACGTCGATGTTCCAGCCGGTGAGCTTGGCGGCGAGGCGCACGTTCTGGCCGCGCTTGCCGATGGCGATGCTGAGCTGCTCGTCGTCCACCACCACCTCGACCCGGCGGTTCTCCAGGTCGGTGACCACCACGCGGATGGCCTTGGCGGGGTTGAGGGCGTTCGCGATGAACTGGGCGGCGTCGTCGTCGTAGCGGACGATGTCGATCTTCTCGTTCTTGAGCTCGCGGATGATGGCCTGCACGCGGGAGCCCTTGAGGCCCACGCAGGCGCCCACGGGATCGACGTCGGGGTCGATGCTCTGGACGGCGACCTTGGCCCGGTCGCCCGCCTCGCGGACGCAGGAGCGGATGACCACGGTGCCGTCGTGGATCTCAGGCACCTCGCTCTCGAAGAGCTTCACCAGGAGCCGCGGGTCCGTGCGGCTCACCTGGACCTGGGGGTCCTTGGCGCTCTTGTCCACGGAGCTGATGACCACCTTGATGCGCTGGCCCTTGTCGAAGCGGTCGCCGCGCAGCGCCTCGGAGCGGCGCAGCATGGACTCGACCCGGTCGATCTCGAGGATGATGGCGCTCTTCTCGAAGCGCTTCACTTCGGCCACGACGACTTCGCCGATGCGGTTCACGAACTCGTTGTAGATGCGCTCGCGCTCGGCCTCGCGCACCTTCTGCACCAGCACCTGCTTGGCGGCCTGGGCGGCGATGCGGCCGAGCTGGGTGGTGTCCTGGGGCAGCCAGAGGGTGTCGCCCTCGGCCGCGTCGGGGTTCAGCTCCTGGGCTTCCTTGAGGCTGATCTCCAGGTCCTCCTCCTCGACCTCGGGGACGACGACCTTGAGGGCGTAGACGTGGAACTCGCCGGTCTCCCGGTCCATCTGGGCCTGGAAGTTGCCGTAGAAGTCCATCCCCTGGAAGTACTTCTCGGCGGCCTTCACGAGGGCCTCCTCCACGGCGCGGTACACCTCCTCCTCGGGGATGCCCTTCTCCGCGGCGATCATCTTCACGCTGTCGAAAAAGCTCGTTGCGACGGTTGCCATTGCGTCATTCCTCCACGGCGGGGCTTGTCTCTACCTCGCCTTTTTCATTGGGGCCTGGATCAAGGTCCGCGTCCGGCGGACCGGTGAGCACCGCCTTCACGTACTTGGCGGGCGGGGTCTTGGCCTCGTCGAAGGGGGCCAGACGGGCTTTCTGGATCGCCTCCAGGGGGATCGCCTTGAGGGCGCCATCCTCCTCGAGGGTCAGCTCCGTGTCGCTGCAGGGGCCGATCCAGCCCTTGAATCGCTTCTGGCCCGAAAGGGGAAGGCTCGTCTGCACGCGGCAGAGGCGGCCCGCGAAGCGGCGGAAGTGGGCGGCCTTCACCAGGGGCCGCTCCATGCCGGGGCTGCTGATCTCGAGGCCGACCTCCTCCCGGAGGTCGGGGAACGCCACATCCAGCCAGGCGACGAGGCCGTCGTTGGCCGCCACGCAGTCGTCGAGGGTCACCTTCCGGTTCGACGTCCCGGCGTCCGCGTGGTCGATGTAGAGGCGGAGCACCGTGTCCCGGCCGTCCTTCGCCTGCTCCGCGAGGACGAGCTCGAAGCCCAGGAGGCCAAGCTGGCGTTCCAGGGCGGGCTGCATCTTCGGGAGGTTCAGGGGCATGGGCGGCTGGGACTCCTGCGCGGGGGACCAAAACAAAAAAGGCGGGACGAACCCACCCGTCGAGGCTTCCCTGCCGTGAACCGCGTGGCTGGGATGCCTTGGCCGAATTCAATCCTCAAGGCTATCCCTGGAGGCCTTGAAATTCAAGGACGGGAAGCGGAAGGGTGGACGGGGCTCGCGGTTCGTGACCGGATTCACCTCCGTCTTCCGGCTCCGCGCGGCTCGATGATCCAATGGGTCCGCGGAGGCTTCCATGGCGCAGGTGCTGGATGGCAAGGTGGTGGCGGAGCGCCTTTTGGACGAGGTGCGGCGCGGCGTGGAGGCCCGGAAGGAGCGGGGGCTGCGGGCGCCCTGCCTGGCGGTCGTCCTGGTGGGTGACGATCCGGCCAGCCAGGTCTACGTGCGGGGCAAGGTGAAGGCCTGCGCCCAGACCGGGGTCACCAGCCGGGAGCACCTCCCGCCGGCCTCGATCACGCAGGCGGAGCTCGAGGCCCTCATCGACCAGCTGAACGCCGATCCGGAGGTGGACGGGATCCTCGTCCAGCTGCCGCTGCCCAAGCACCTGGACGCCAAGGCCGCCCTCCACCGCATCTCGCCCGCGAAGGACGTGGACGGCTTCCACCCGCTGAACCAGGGCCTGCTCTTCGAAGGCCTGCCGGGCCTGCGTCCCTGCACCCCCAGCGCCGTGATGCGGATGCTGGAGATCCACGGCGTGGAGCTGAAGGGCAGGCGCGCGGTGGTCCTCGGCCGCAGCGAGATCGTGGGCAAGCCCATGGCGCTGATGCTCCTGGAGAAGCACGCCACGGTGACCATCGCCCACAGCCGCACCGTGGACCTGCCCGGACTTTGCCGGGAGGCCGACCTGCTGGTGGCCGCTATCGGGCGGCCGGGCTTCGTGGAGGGCCCCTGGATCAAGCCCGGCGCCGTGGTGGTGGACGTGGGGATCAACCGCGTGGACGACCCGGCGGTGGCCGAGCGCGTCTTCGCGGCGGAGCCCGCCAAGCTCGAACAGTTCCGGGCCAAGGGTTCGGTGCTCTGCGGCGACGTTCGCACCGGCGAGGCCATGACGGTGGCGGGCGCGGTGACACCCGTGCCGGGCGGCGTCGGCCCCCTGACCATCGCGGGGCTGCTGTTGAACACCCTCCAGGCCTCCGGCGGAGGCTGAGCCCAGCCGTCCGGACACCGTTCGTCCGGACCCAGCCCCTTGGAAGGGGCATCCGGACGGGGCCGGACCTCCCGTGCCGCGGCCGGTGGACGGCCGGCGTAGAATCAGGGTCCCTTCCCGGACCCGCCATGCTTCACCGCCTTCGCGCCGATCTCATCCATGTGCTCATGGCCCTGGCCCTGGCGGCGGCCCTGGCCTGCGGGGGCGGAGGTGGCGGCGGAGGCGGCGGAACGCCGGGCCCCACCACGGGTTCCCTCGCCCTGACCATCACCGGCCTGCCCAACCTCCTGTCGGGGTCCGTGCAGGTCACCGGTCCCGGAGGCTTCACCCGGACCGCCCAGGCCAGCCAGACCTGGAGCGGCCTGACCCCTGGCTCCTACACCATCGCCGCCGCTCCGGTGGCCACCTACCTGCCCAGCGCCGCCACCCAGTCGGCCACCGTCACCGCGGGTCAGTCGACGGCGGTGACCGTGACCTACGTCGCCCAGCCGGTGGCGGTGAGCGTGACACCCAGCAACGCGAAGGTGGGGACCGGCATGAGCGTGCAGTTCAACGCCAGCGTCACCGGGAGCGCCGACACGGCCGTCCTCTGGTCCGTGGACGAGGGGGCCGCGGGCGGGTCCGTCACGGCCGCCGGCCTCTTCACCGCCCCCAATACGCCCGGTACCGTGCACGTGCGGGCCACCTCCCACGCGGACGGCACGAAGGCCTCGGTGGCGGTGGTGTCCGTGAGCGCCTCGGGGGGCTTCCACATCAGTCCGGCCGTGGTCCAGGTGGCGCCCGGGACCGCCTACGACTTCGTGGCCTACGACGACGCCACCCCGGTCGCGGCGGTGACCTGGAGCATCCCGCCGGGGGGCGGGACCATCAGCGCCACGGGCCACTTCGTGGCCGGACCCACGCCGGGGCAGGTCACCATCACCGCGACGCTCACGGCCACCGGGCAGGCCACCACCGCCATCGCGGTGATCACCAGCGCCGTCTCCTTCGGACTCTACGGCCTCTTCGACCCGGACCCCCTCTTCCCCTGCGACGGGGCCTACTATTCGTGGTCCCTGGAGCCGGCGGGGGTGGACCGCACCGTCGCCTTCGAGGTGGTGGGCATGCCCGGGTTCGGGACCTTCCACGACATGGGCTGGTACCGCATTTATACCCCCGGCGCCACGCCGGGGGCCTACACCGTGCGAGCCACGCCGGCGGCGGATCCCTCCAAGGCCGCGACACGCCCCTTCAGCGTGGTGGCGGCCCCGGCGGTACCGGCCTTCCAAGCCACCGGAGCCCCTCTGCGCAGCCGCATCGACCACGCCGCCGCGGTCCTGCCCGACGGCCGCGTCCTCATCGCCGGCGGCTATGGCGGGGCCCCCGGCGCCTACCTCGCAACCCTGGAGGTCTACAGCCCGGGCACGGGCACCTTCGCCGCCCTGGCCTCGAGCCTGGCGACCGCCCGCATCGCTCCCGCCGCCGTGGCCCTGGATGCGAACCGCGTGCTGGTCTGCGGGGGGCAGACCGACTACGACGCCGCCGCCGACAGCGCCGAGATCGTGAACGTCCAGACGGGTGTGGTGACGTCCGCGGCCAACGCCATGCGCTCCCGGCGCGTGGGGCACCGGGCGACGCTGCTCACCACGGGTCCCAGGGCGGGCCAGGTGCTGGTGACGGGGGGCATGACCAAGCCCTACTTCTACGGCGACCCCACCGCCACCGCCGACCTCTTCGATCCGACCACGGGCCTCTTCGCGCCGGCGGGCCCGAACATGGCCGCCGCGCGGGTCTACCACACCGCTACGCGGCTGGCCGACGGCCGGGTCCTCGTGGCGGGGGGCTATCCCGCCTCCGGCCAGTGGGACACCGCGGAATCGGCGGAACTCTACGACCCGGCCACCGGCGCCTTCGCCCGCACCGCGGGGAACCTGAAGAATCCGCGCTACGGCCATGCCGCGGTGCTGCTCGCCAACGGGAAGGTCCTGCTGACGGGGGGCGAAACCCAGAGCGAGGACTCCGACGCCTGCGAGGTCTTCGATCCCGCCACGGGCGCCTTCACGGCCGTGGCCTCCATGCTCCGGTCCCGTCTACACCACACGGCCACCCTGCTGCCCGACGGGCGCGTCCTGGTGGTGGGGGGCGACGCGAGCTACCACTACCACGGCACGGCGGAGGTCTACGACCCCGTCGCCAACACCTGGTCCTGGTACGGGCGCATGGCCGGGCCGCGCTCCGGGCACATCGCGGCCTCCCTGCCCGGCGGCAAGGTGCTGGTCACCGGCGAACTGGACAACGCCAGCCCCCCCACGGCGGAGATCTCCAACTGAGGTGCTGCGCAACGATCCGCACCTGGGCCGGGCCCCATCCCACCTGGCGGATCGGGCCAAGCCCCTGGGGACCGTGGACCCCATCGGCATCCCTCCCGTGCCTCAGGCGGTGAGCGACGACGAGGTGAGGCTGGAGGTCCGAGGCCGGTGCCATGCTGTCCTGCGGAGGCCGCGCCGTGGACGATGATCGCCTGGAAGCCGTGCGGGACGCCTGGAACCGGTGGGGCTGTTTTGTGAGCCTGGGCGCGGCGGCGCTCCTGCTGTTCGGAGGCGTGTGGAGGGTGCGCCGGGACCACGCCCCGAGGGTGGGCGCTGACGTGCGCGCGGTCGCGTTCCGGGACGCGCAGGGGGGCCGGCACACCCTCGCGGAGTTCGCCGGCCGGCCCGTGGTGGTGGACGTCTGGGCGACCTGGTGCCCGCCCTGCCGGGCCAGCCTGCCCGAGCTGGCGAAGCTGCAGGCGGAGTCCGGGGACCGCTACGCCGTGGTCCCGCTCTCCGTGGACGACACCGGGTTCCAGGCCGTGGGCCCCTTCCTCGCCCGCCAGGGGCTGACCCTGACCGCCTTCGTCCCCGAAGGACCGGAAGCGCTGGAACCCTTCGGCCCCGTGTCGGTGATCCCGACCACCATCCTCGTGGATGGGAACGGGAAACTGCTCACCCGCTGGTCGGGCCACGCCCCGGGCCGGGTCGCGGCCGAGCTCCGGAAGCTGCAAGGGCGGTAGCCGGCCCAGGCCCGGCGAGACCCTATCCTTGCCTATGCCCTGGAGGCCCTTCCCGCGCCCGGACGCGGACCCCTTCGCGCTGCCCCTTGACGCCGAGCAGGGCTATCTCCTCTCACGTCTCGACGGCATGGCGGACGTAGACGAGCTGGCGGCCATGACGGGATTGGCGACGGAGCGCGTGGAGTCCCTGCTGGCCGGCCTGGTGCGCCTGGGCGCCGTGGTGCCGGGCCCTGGTGCGCGGGCGGCGGCGAGGGAATCCTCCGGGCCGGAGGCGCTGCTGCCGGACGTCCCGGAGGCCCAGGACGAGGTTCCCGCCGCCGTGGAGGAAGGCGCCGAGGGGGCGCAACACCAGGCCACCCACCGCCAGCGCTTCGAGACGCTGCTGCGCGCGCGCCCCGTGGACGAGCGCGCCGCCCTGGCCGCCCGGGCGGAGGATCCGGACCTCGGCGCCCTATGCTTCGACCCCATGCCCGCCGTCATCTCGGCGCTGCTGGAGAACCCGCGCTTCGATCCGACGCACGCCCGCCTTGTGGCCGCCCATCACCCCACGGCGGCGGGGCTGGAGCGGCTCGGGGCCCAGGCGGCCTTCGCCCAGGACGGCGGGGTGCGCCGGGCCCTGCTCAGGAATCCCCTCATGCCCGCCTCCCTGTTCCGGCGCCTCTGGTCGGGCCGGCGGCTCCAGGAGCTCTACCTCGTGGTGGTGTCCCGGGAGGCGCCGGAGCAGGTCCGCGCCATGGCCCGGGACGCGCTGCGGGCGGCCTTCGTGCCGCGGGGCGCCGAGGAGAAGGTGGAACTCATCCTCGGCACCGAGGGGCGCTGCCTGGCTTTCCTCGCCGGGCTCACGGTGGACGGCCACACGACCTCCCTGCTCTGCCGCAGGACCTATGCGTCCACCCTGCTCATCCAGAACATCGCCCGCTGGAGCGCCGCGCCGCCGGCCCTGATCGCCCACCTCCGCCGCCAGGACGCGGTGCGCAGGAACGCCCAGCTCTCGGCCATGCTGGAGCGCCACCCCAACGCGGGCTGAGGACGTTCAGGCCGGTTTCGTGGTGTCGGGCACGACCTTCTTCAGGCCCTTCACGAACACCACGTAGACCACGAGGGCGATGAGCAGGAAGTCGATGGCGGCGCCGATGAGGGCGCCCACCTTGAAGGGCCCGACCATGAACTTGGCGAGATCGTCGGCCTTGAAGATCATCGCGATGAGCGGGTTGATGAGCCCATCCACCAGGGCGTTCACGATCTTGGTGAAGGCCCCGCCGATGACCACCGCGACCGCGAGGTCCACGACATTGCCCTGGGCGATGAAGCCCTTGAAGTCCGAGACGAAGGACATGGCCGGCTCCTGGGATCGAAGGTTTAGGACAGCATGACCTCGCGGCCTCGGTCCGTCCAGGCTGGGGCGAGGGCTCAGGGGAAGAAAGGGTACAAGGCCCGGGCCTTCGCCGCGTGCCGCGCCGCCAGGACGGGGTCCGGCGCGCGGTGCAGGCTGCGCCCGCCGAGGGTCTTGTTCACGTCCAGGAGGAGGGGCCGCCCGTCGTGGAGCACGAAGTCGAACTTGCCGTAGTCGAAGCCCAGACGGTGGCGCTCCGCCACGATCTCCTCGGGGACGGGGCAGGGTTCGCTGGCCACTTTGGTTTCGACGCTGACGATGGGCTCGTTGGAGGCCATGCGCACGCCCAGGCTCCAGTCGCCGAGGAATTGGTAGTTGCGCACGTGGAAGAGGCCGTCCTCCAGCTCCGGCGTGAAGCCTTGCACCAGGAGGTCGGGACTCGAGAACCACGCCTCCGGCACGTCCGAGAGGCGGTCGAGGACCAGGTAGTCCAGCTGGGATCGGAACAGCGGCGCGACCTCCTGGCCATCGAGGCGCGGCAGGCCGTGCCGCGCCTCGGGGGTGCCGCCATGGTTGCGCTCGGACTTCACGATGACCGGACCGATCCAAGGATCCCCGGGCCGGAGCGGGTTGGGGCTGTAGGCCGACTTGCGGATGTCCCGCACCCTCCCGTTCACCGAGGCCGGGTAGGCGGCGGCGAACTGCAGGTATTCATCGGGGACCACGGAGAGGTCGACGTGGACGAAGACCAGGTCCGCCGGCGCCCGCTCGGCGGTGCCGAAGAGGAGCGTCACCGCGTGGCCGTCCGCCTCCCAGACGGGGATGAGGCGGGAGATGTTGTAGTTGCCCAGGTCCTCCCGGGGCATGCGCTCGTGGAAGAGGATGGCGATGCGGCGGCCCATGGAGGCATCCTATCCGGCGGTCCTGGCCCCTCGCCTCGGCGCCACGTTCAGGCCTCGAGGAGCCCTGCCGCCTGACCCTCGGTGTCGTGGCGGTCCCGGTGGGCCGCCAGGGAGCCGCGCACCGAACATGGGGTTCCGGTCACGTCCCGCTCCGGGATGCAGGCCCCGTCGGACGTGACCGTCCAGGCGGGGGCGTCCCACGGAAGGGGGGTGGCGGAGGTCTGGAAGAGGGCGTCCACGTCCTCCTCCAGGACCTGGAGGACGGCCCGGCCCAGCTCCGTGAGCCGGGCGTGTCTCCGGAGCACGCCCACGGCCATCCGAAGCTGCAGGGGAAGGCGGACGGCGCGGTCCAGGGCATAAGCCCGATGCTGCGGATCCAGGTCCCCGGGCCCCACGGCCAGGGCCCCGGCCCAGTAGCGCTGGACGCCCAGGAAGACGAACACGCCGTGCAGGATGCCGTAGAGCCCACGGAGGCTGTCCCGCCACGGGGAATACGCCCGAGGCCGCTCGCCGCCGTCCCCGGCGAAGAGGGGCCCGCGCTCCTCGAGCATCTGGAGCCGGTTGTGCTGGAGCTCGTGGATGAGGTGGTCCCCGAGCTCGAGGCTGTCCGGCTGGGCGCTCAGGAGGCAGGAGCCGGGGAGGTCCGCGTGGGAGTAGTCGTCGTAGCCGCCCCAGTCCCGAGGCTTGAAGGCCGCCGCCCGCAGCACGCCCCGGCAGGCGGCGAAGGCCTCGGGCGCGAAGCGAGCCACTTGGCCGAGGGTGCGGGAGAGGCCCTCAGCCTGGAGCTTCTGGTAGTCCGGTCCAGCCCGCAGCGCGGGCTCGGCCTGGGGGATGCCGAGGTGAGCGAAGGCGTGGGGGATCAGGGGCAGTTCGAAGCCTGCATGGTGGGCGACGGGGCCGCAATGACCTGCGACCGGCCGGTCGGCGGGCGCGTCCACCCCGGGCCCTTCGGGCCCCAGATCGAACGAGGCCGGGGCGTGGCCCGGAAGGCCGGCCACCAGGGCGCCCCGCTGGAGTCCGTGGAGCTCCAGTACCCCTCCCTCGGCGTCGAAGGAGAACCGCGTCCCCGGCAGGGCGAAGGGGCCTTGCACCCGGACCGGGGCCGGCAGGACGTGGTCCCGGCCGGACCGGACGGCCCGGGCCAGGGGAAAGGCCTGGAAGCGGTCCAGGTGGCGGGCCAGGGGCTCCCGGCTTCCGGACGGGTCCGCGGCCCCGAGGCGGCGGCGGGCCTCCCTCACCCAGCCATAGCCGAAGGGGCCGTTCCAGCCCGGGTCCTCCTCGGCCCGCGCGCGCAGCCAGTCCTCCGCGGCGTCGAGGAAGGGCCTCTCGCCTCCCCCCAGCGGACGACGCGCCGCGATCTCCGCGAGCAGGTCGCGGACGGCGGCCGCCTGGGCCCGCCAGGGCGCCCGCCATTCCTCCGGGTCCTCCCACAGGGCCCGCCGGGCCTCCTCCGGTCTCATCGGCCCGCCCGTCGGGCGAGGAGGTCCGGGACCCGCCCCCAGCTGCCCTCGAAGACCACCTCCTCCAAGGCCCGGCGGGTGCGCGGTCCCCGTTCTTTGACCTGGAGGTCGGCGGGGAGGGCGTCGGGCGCCCCGGCGTAGCCGAGGGCCAGGACGAGGCCGGGCTCGAAGAGGTCCGGCACGCGGAAGACTTCCCGGGCGAGGTCCGGCTCGAAGCCCGCGATGGGGTGGGCGTGGAGGCCCAGGGCCTGCGCCTGCACGATGGCCGACATCACCGCGAGGCCGAGGTCGTGCATGGCGTGGGGGTAGGGCACCATCCGGGCGTCCACCTGGCTGAGCCGCTCGCGCATGACGCAGGCAAGGACCAGCACCGGCGCCGCCGGGGCCCACACCTGGTTGTGGGGGCTGAGGCAGGCGCAGAGCCTGGCGTGGCCGTCGCCATGCCCGGCCCGGGCCAGGAGGAAGCGGGCGGGCTGGGTGTTATGGGCCGACGGTGCGAGACGCGCGGCCTCCAGCACGCTGCCCAGGATCCCTGGTTCTGGCATGCGGTCCAGGAAGCTCCGGGGGCTCCACCTCGCCGCGAGGACCTCGAGCACGGGGAAGCGCGTGGGGACGCGCTTGGGGTCGAAGGCTCCGGCGGATCCCCTCATGGACGGAAGGCCTCCCGGGGATAGAAGCCGGGGTCCTCCGCCTCGGCCCCGTCCTCGAAGACGCCGCCTCCGGGCCCGCCTCCCCGGGCCGCGGCGTCCCAGGCCTTGAGGGTCCACCGCACACAGCCCTCGAGGGCGGCTGCGAGGCGCGTCGGCGTGAGGCCCACCGCCTCCAGCACCCCGTCGTCCATGCCGGACTTGAGCAGCGTGACCTGCCGCCCGCTCACGTTGGAGATCCATTGGTCGCGCCCGAGGTGGAAGGTCCCGGGCTGGAAAGGCTCCGGCGCGAGGCGCAGGGAGACGGGATAGGCCTCGGCGAGGCCGGGCTCGAACTGCACCGCGATGCGCAGGTCCCAGAGGTGGCCGCCCCCGGCCATAGGAAAGCCCGTGGAGCGGACGAACTCGAAGCCCCGGAGGGGGAGCGCGGTGAGTTCGGCGTTCGGGCCGTACTTGGCGGCGCAGTCGGACAGCACCGCGTCCACCGTCGCGAGGATCTCCGCGTCGGTCTGGGAGGGCACCACCGCGTGCACGCCGGCGCCGCCGCTGGCGGCATTGGGCTTCAGCACCACCGGTCCGCGCGCCAGGGCCGAGCGGGTCCGCGCCAGGGCCTCCTCCCGGTTCCAGGCCTCGAACCAGGCCAGGGGCCGCAGGCCCGTGCCCGCCAGCAGGTCCTGCTGCAGACCCTTGTCCCGGAGGGTGTCCAGCAGGCGCCAGGCATGGAAGGCGCGCCGGGCGGGGAGCGGGAGGGACCCCGTGCGCATGGGGAGTCGCCCCAGCCGGGCGAGCTCGGTGGCGAGGTTGGGGTTCCCCAGGAAGGCCACGGGCCGGCCGCGGTAGTGGAAGAGGCCCGTCTCCGCGTCCAGGTCGAGGTCCGCGGCCACCCTCGGCACGTCCCCGAAGACCACCGCGATGTCCTCCTCCCCGAGCGCTTCGTGGGCGCCCCGCAACCGTACGCGGCGTCCCGGCACCTGCGAAGCCAGGATCCTGGCGAAGTCGTCCACGCGGGGGAAGAACTCGCCGCCCGTGCGGAAGGCGCGCCAGTGCTGGTGGGCGTGGAGGGTGACCGCGGGCCCCTCCAGGAGCGCCAGGCGGGCGAGGGCCTGGTCGGCCTCATTACGTGCCCGGGACCGGCTGTCGCCCGTGAGGGCGTCTGAGCCCACGGCGTTGGGTCCGTTGGCCTCGTGGCAGACCAGGTCGCCGGTGCCCTCCTCCACGACGATGTCGAGGAAGACGATGCCGCGGTCGTCGAGCACCGGTGCGGGATACGCGCGGGGGTAGCCCTTCGCGGCGGCGCGGGCGGGGTCGCCCAGGCGCCACTCCTCGATGTCGCCCGCGCCGGCCAGGGCCAGGCGCAGGAGCTGGTGGGGATCCTCGGTCATGGGGTTCCTCCCAAGGGCGCCATGTGGACGAACAGCTCGGGGAAGGCCACGTCCACGGCCCCCGCGGCGCCCGCGGCCACCTGCGGGAGGGGCAGGAAGCCCGCCGCGGTGCGCAGCCCCGGCGCGGCCTCCAGGTCCTTCCATCCGGCGCGCAGGCCCAGCAGGGCCACCAGCACGAGGCCCGTGAGCGGGGCGGAGGGGTGCTCCCGCTCGCCGCAGGTGAAGAAGCGGCCCCGGGGTCCGGTCGCCTCCCGGGTCTGGAGCAGGGCCACCCGGCAGCGCAGGGGCTCGGCGTCGAGGCCGAAGGCACCCGCGAGCTCCATGGCCTGGGCCACGGAAAAGGCGGCGGGATCCTCGTCTTCCCGGAGGCCCACCAGCAGGTAGTCGTTCAGGGGCCCGGTGCAGGTCACGTAGCGCCGGCCATCCCCCCGATTCCCGGGACGCAGCGCCACGGAGACCCCGCGCCAGGTCTGCCGGACCCGCGCCCCTTCGGGAGCGGTCGGGTCCCCCTCCACCCGGGCCTCCACCGCCAGCTCGAGGTCCCCGGGCAGGGCGAGGCGGAAGGCAGGGTCGGGCCGACCGAGCAGCTCGGCGATGCGCGCGGCGGCCGCGGCCGCGCCGTTGCTGCAGGCCACGCGCAGGGAGCGCAGGCCGCCATCGCCGGCCTGGTGGCAGGCCGCCCGCATCCCGGCTTCGGAGCGGGCGATGGCCACCAGCTTGTCCCGGGCGCAGCCGGCCGGGGCCGGAGGCGGGAGCACGTCCCCGGGGTCCAGCCCCCGCCCCTCCACCAGGCCTCCATGGGTGCGGACGAAGCCCGCCGGGTCGTGGACCTGGCGGGTCCAGAAGGTGCGCGGCGGAATCCCGGACGGCACGGCCGGGCCTGGGCTGGAAGGGGGGGCGGAGGTCATGGAGCCGGACGGGGGCGGTGGATTCTATTCTCGCGGAGACGGTGCCTCAGGGACAGAGGCCGCCGTCCACGTTCACCACCTGCCCGCTCATGTAGCTGGCCCAGTCGCTGGAGAGGAAGGCCACCACCCGGGCCACCTCCTCGGGCTCGCCCACGCGCTTCAGGATCGTGGGACCCAGCAGCTCCTTCACCTGCTCGGGCTTCAGGTCCGAGGTCAGCTCCGTGTGGATGATGCCGGGATTCACCGCGTTCACCAGGACGCCGAAGGGGGCGACCTCCCGGGCGAGGCTCTTGGTGAGGGCGATGATGGCGCCCTTGGAGGCGGCGTAGTTGGTCTGGCCCGCCATGCCGATGATGCCGGTGGGGCTGACGATGTTGACGATGCGGCCCCACTTGGCCGCCATCATGCCGCGGACGAAGGCGCGGGTGGCGTAGACCGTGCCCCGGAGGTTCACGTCCATGACCTCCTCCCACTTGTCGTCGCCCATGAGGATGAAGGGGCCGTCCTTCCGGGTGCCGGCGTTGTTCACCAGGATGTCCACGGGGCCCAGTTCCGCCTTCACCCGGTCCGCGGCGGCGTTCATGGCGGGGCGGTCCTTCACGTCCGCCAGCACCACCATGGCCCGCCGCCCGGCGGCGCGGATTTCCGAGGCCACGGCCTCCGCGGCCTCCGCGGATTTCATGCCGTGGACCACCACGTCGGCGCCCCAGGAGGCGAGTTCGAGGGCGATGGCCTTGCCGATGCCGCGGGTCGAGCCGGTGACGAAGGCGATGCGGCCTTTGAGGGGGGGATTCAGGAAGGGCATGGAGATCCTCAGCCGCGGGGCTTGCGGGGCTTGGCGGCAGCAGGGCGCGGGCCGCGGGCGGAGGACGGGCGTGGCGAGGATGCACGGGCGGAGGCGCTGCGATCCGGCCGACGGTCGGCGGCGGGCCTGCCTTCCCGCGGACTCCGGGCCGGTCCCGACCCCGACCGGGCCGGCGGACGGGAGCCGGGACCTGAAGGCTGCTCTCGCCGGGGCGCCCCGCCCTCAGGCTGCTCCCGGCGTGGGCCCGGGCGTCCGGCTCGATCGCGACGGGTCGTCGCGTCGTCGGAACGATTCCGGCCCGGCGCGCGGTCCTCGCGGCGCTCGCGCCCCGGGCCCGCGCTGCCGCTGCGCTCCCTTTGGGGGCCGGCGCCGGCGGGACGATCAGCCCGAGGCCTGTCAGCCCGAGGCTTCTCAGGCCGAGGCCGGTCCGCCCGGGGCCGGTCCGCCCGGGGCCGGTCCGACGCCTCCTCCCGCCGTCCCGCCGGCTTGGCGTGAGCCCGGGCGCGGCTGATGCGTTCGGCCTTGTGCTCCTTCGTGATGGTGGGCTTGAAGATGCCCTCCTCGCCCTTCACGCCCGCCTCCGCGCGCTGGATCCTCCGCGTGTTCCGGAGGGCCCGGAGGGCCGCCTCGAAGTCCTCGGGGACCTTGGCGCTCACCGTCACCTGGGCGTCGGTGACGGGATGGCGCAGGCCCAGCAGTTCTGCGTGGAGGGCCTGGCGCTCGATGAGCGGGCTTTCCGCGCCGTACACGTGGTCGCCCAGCAGGGGGAAGCCCTTGTCGGCGAACTGGACGCGGATCTGGTTCCGGCGTCCGGTCTCGAGCTTGACCTCCACCACCGTGTGGCCCGGCAGGCGCTCCAGGACGCGGTAGTGGGTGATGGCGTGCTTGGCCCCCTTCTGGCCCTTGGTCACCTTCACCTTCAGGGACTTCTGGTGCTCCACCAGCTTGCTGAAGAGGCTGCCGCTGTTCTCCGGGAGCTCGCCGACCAGGATCGCGTGGTAGACGCGCTGCAGCTTGTGGGCCTCGAAGAGGTCCTTGAGGCCGCGCAGGGCCTCGGGCGTCTTCGCGAACACCAGCACGCCGCTGGTCCAGCGGTCCAGGCGGTGGACGATGAAGATGGGGACGCGCTTCATGCCGCGGCGGCGGTAGTGGTCCACCAGGGCGTCCGCCAGGCTCGGCTCGCCGCCCGTCTCGGCGGGCACTGTGAGCAGGCCCGCGGGCTTGTCCACGAAGAGCAGGTGCTCGTCCTCCCAGAGGATCTTGAAGGGCTCGCCCTCCAGCTTCCGGGCCGGGGGCAGGGCCCGGTAGCGCGTGTCCGCGTCCCAGGCCACCGCCACCGTGTCGCCGGCGGCGAGTCGGTGGCCGTGACCCGAGGGATCCTGGCCGTTCACCTTCACGCACCCGGAGTCGATGAGGCCCTTGGCCTGGCGATGGCTCACGCCGAGCCCCCGGTGCAGTTCCCCGGCGAGGGCGGCGCCCCCGGCCTCCACGGTCCAGGTTCGGTTCGATCGGGTCATGGTCGCCTCCGGGGGCCCGGCGTCCTGCAAACGCTGAGCGGCCTTCCAGGAGAGCAGCTTTCGGCGCCGCGCCCAAGGGCAAAGGGCCGCGGCGCTCCCCCGGCGAGCGGGATCGGCGCGGGACCTCCCGGGCCGCGGCTGGTACGATGCAGGGTTCGGCCGAACCGGACAGGAGGCGCGATGGCTTCAGAATCCATGACCCCCACCGAGCTCCACGAGGAAGCCCTGCGCCTGCACCGCGCCGGCCGGACCGCCGAGGCGGAGGCCGCCTACCTCAAGGTCCTGGACCTGGAGCCCGGCCGGGCGGACGTGCACGGCCACCTGGCCATCCTCTGCCTGGAGAAGGGCGTCTTCGACACCGCCGAGACCCACGCCCTCAAGGCCACCGAGCTGGACCCGGCGGGGGCCGGCGCCTGGAACAACCTGGCCACCATCAAGGCGGCCCAGGGCGACCTGCGGAGCGCCGCCGAGGTGTGGCGCAAGGCCCTGGACCTCGAGCCCGACGCCGCGGACGTCCACGCGAACCTGGGGAAGGCCCTCCGTCTCCTGGGCCGGACCGAGGAGGCCCGCCCCCACCTCGAGAAGTCCTTGGAACTCGCGCCGGGGAACGGACGCGCGGCCCTGGACCTGGCGGGCCTCCTGGCCGGCGAGGGCCGCGCCGCGGCGGCGATCCAGCTCCTCTCGGAACAGGCCGGCTCCGACCCGGAGGCCTGGATCGCCCTGGGAAGTCTGCAGGCGGCCCAGGGGCGCCTTCCCGAAGCCGAGGCCGCCTACCGCAGGGCCCTGCGTCTCGCGCCCCAGGCCGCCGAAGCCCAGCTCGGGCTGGGCCGGCTCATGCTCACCGCGGGGGCCCCGGCGGAGGCCTTCGACGCCGCCGAGCGGGTCCTCTACAGCCAGCCGGAGCACCCCCGTGCCTTCGCCCTCATGGCCCACGCGTTGCAGGCCTTGGGCCGCGTGGAGGAGGCGGTGGACGCCTGGGCCTCCGCCGCGAACCTCGACCTCGACAACCCGGGGCTGCACCACCGCCTGCTCAGCCTCCTGCGCTTCGACCCCCGCCAGAGCGAAGCCAGCCTCGCCGAGGCCCACGCGCGGTGGGGCCGACTCGCGGGCGCGAGCGCCGTGGGCCATTCGGACCCGGTCCGGCCCCAGGACCGGGACCCCGGGCGCCGCCTGCGCGTCGGCTACCTCTCGGGCGACTTCGGGTCCACCCCCGGCAGCCGGATCCTCGCCGCCCTGCTGGAGTCCCACGACCCCGGCGCGGTGGAAGTGTTCGGCTACGGCGAGGCCTCCACGGAGGACGCCCTCGCGGCGGACCTCGCCACCCGCTGCACCTTCCGGAACCTCGCCGGCCTGGGCAACACCGAGACCGCGGCGGCCATCCGCGAGGACCGCATCGACGTCCTGGTGGACCTGGCGGGCCACGCTCCCGGCGGCCGGGCGGGTGCGCTGGCCCTCTGCCCGGCCCCGGTGCAGGTGGCGGGGCCCGGGTACGGCTGCACCCGGGGGCTCACCGCGCTCACCCACCGCCTCACCGACGCCGCCGCGGATCCACTGGGCGCGGAATCCCACGGACCGGAATCCCTCCTCCGCCTCGACCGGCCGGCCCTGGCCTATCGGCCCTTCGCGGAAGCGCCCGAGCCGGGGCCCCTGCCCGCCCTTGCCAACCGCTACCTCACCTTCGGGTACTTCGGACCTCTGGACCGCCTCCATGACGGGGTCCTGGAGGCCTGGTCCCTCCTGCTCGCGAAGGTGGGCGGGGCGCGGCTCAGCCTGCCGACCCTTCCGGAGGACCCGCGCACGCGTTCCCAGTGGCTGGCGAGGCTGGAGCAGGCCGGCCTGGACCTGGACCGGTTGGGCTTCCGCCGGCCGCCGACCTCCCTCGCCGAGCACCTCGCGGCCTACACCCGGGTGGACGTGGCCCTCGCGGCCTTCCCGCACCCTTCCGCCGGATCCCTCCTCGAGGCCCTGTGGATGGGCCTCCCCGTCCTGGGCGTCGAGTCCCGCGGCCAGGCCTTCCGTACCGGGCTCGCCGTCCTCGCCCCCCTGGGCTTCGAAGCCTGGATGCCCTCCAGCCCGGGGGCCATGGCCGCCCAGGGCGTGGTCTTCGCGTCGGACGCGGCGGCCCTGGCGACCCTGCGCGCGGGCCTCCGCGACAGGCTGCAGGCCTCCCCGCTCCTGGACGGGAAGGGGCTCGCCCGGGCCCTGGAGCACGCCTACCGCACCCTCTGGGTCTCCGCCCTGAGCTGAAGGAGCCGACGGCACAGGTCGGCCTGCCAGGCGGCCTGCAGATCCGCCAGGCGCAGGCCCAGGCCACGTGCAGGGGCGGCCTGGAGCAGCCCTTGGGCCGAGGGATGGGGGAGCACCTCCACCGGGCACCCGTGCTCGAACTGCCCCAGGACCCAGGCTGCCCGACGGCCCAGCGCGAAGAGGGTGAGTCCGGCCGGGGCCTCGCCCCGGGCCCGGCGGATCTCCCCCCCCAGCCGCTCGAGGTTGGCGGGATGCGTCAGTTCCGCGTTGGTCGGAGCCCTGAACCGTTCTCCGTCCGAGGTCGGGCAGACCGCCAGGGCGTTCCCCAGCACCACCCCCGTCAGGGCGGGCCGGAGCCCCAGGTCGCGGAAGCGCTGGCCGTCCCAGGCCTCGTAGGCTGCGGGGGGGACCCTGGCCAAGCCCGCCTCCTCCAGGGCGAGGTAGACGGGCAGCCCCGCCCGGTCCCCCCAGAACGGAATGCCGGAGCGGTCTGCGCCCCGGGGGCCGGGGGCCTCCCCGACCAGGAAGGCGGAGACAGGCCCAGGGTTTGGGAAAAAAGCGGGAACGAAGGACTGGAGGATCCGACCCATGGCATTCCAGTCTAGGCGGCCTATGTTTTCCCATCACCCTGGCACCCGAGGGAGGCGACCATGAGCTGGAACGGCGTCGAGCGTCGTAATGAAATTCTTGCAGCGACGGGAGATGTGAGGCTTGTGGAGCGTACGCCCATCTTCCTGCGGGGCGCCTTCCTGGACGACGACACAGACCTTCCGCCCCGCCTGACCCGGACGGACCTGTCCCATCCGGAGGCCTTCCACCAGCGCCTCGCCGCTTGGCTGATGAAGCAGCACTGAAGTCGCCGCCCCAACACCGCCTTCGGTTCAGAGGGAGAGGGGCGCCAAGGCCAGGGGCCGCCCGGCGGCCTCCAGATGGATCCGGTGCAAGCGAGGGACGACGTCCCCCAGCCGCTCCTCGGGGATGAGGAAGGAGACGCTGATGGGGGAGCTCCCGGCGAGCAGGCCCCCGACATGCTCCAGTCCGACCGGAGCCAGGAGCCTCAGCGCGCCGCCCGGCGCCGCGCGCAGGCCCTCCCCGACCAGGGCCACCAGGGCCCAGCCCGGCTGCACCTCCGCGCCGCGGTCCGCCGAAACCGCCAGCGCACGCACGGCGGACTCGGTGGCCGCCCTCAGCACCAGCAGCGTCCCCTCCGGCCCCACGATCGCCCCGAAGCGGTGCGCCCCCGCCTCCCGCAGCTCCTGGTCGGTCCTGGACAGGGAATCAAGGTCCCGGCAGGCCGGGAGCCGGAGGAGGTGGAGGCCCTCCTTGTAGGCGACACAGGCCACTGAACCGGGCTCCCGGAGAGGGACGCTCCGGGTCAGCCGCGTGGAGGCTTCAGGCCGAAGGATGTTCGCCACCCGGAGGTCGAGGCCGGCGGCCTCTGCGCGGAGCAGCACCTCCGGGGGCAGGGCGCGCCCCCCGAAGCCCGAGAGGGCCAGGGCCTCCGCGTAGCTCAGGACCGGCAGGCGGCGCGCCCCCGGCACCAGGGACGGATCCGCGCTGAGGATCCCCTCGTCCAGGGTCCAGAGACGGACCTCCCGGAGGCCCCACGCGGCCGCCTGCGCCACCGCGCACCCCTCCGGACTCCCCGGACCCGGAACGGGGGATGGGCCGCCCTCGACGGTCCACGGTCCGCAGGGCATGACCTGGACGACCCCGGGACCTGGCGGAGCCGCGGGGGCGGCCGCGGTCCCAGGGGATGCCGCAGGCCCGGGGAGCTCGACCCGGGCGCTTAGGCCGCGCCGGGCCAGGACGGCGGTGAAAAGGGCTGCAGACAGCCGCCCCAGCGCCGCATGAGCCGCCTCCCGGGTCCGGGGAGAGGCATGGCCGACGAGGGCCGCTCCCTGCACGAGGTCTCCCAGCCGGCGGAGGGAGGGAACCATGGCCTCGAGGCAGGCTTCCTCCCTGCCCAATTCGCCGGTCAGCTCGCGCAGGACATCCCGGGCCTCCCGGACCTCCGCGCCGGCGTGGTCCGTCTCTCCCCGGCCGGCGGCCTCCAGGGCCCGGTCGAGGGCGGCCCGGCACGGGGCCGGAGCGTCCACCACCGCGAGCACCGCCGCGGGGAGTTCGTCGGCCAGCGCGGCCAGGGCGGCCTGCCAGCCGGACGCCTCTGCCAGCACGTCCGCGTTGAAGGCATGGACCTGCGCGGTGGGGGTCATGCGTCGTCCTCCGCGAGGGCCCGGACGAGGCCCGCGGCGAGGGGATGGTGGGTGGCCGCGTCCCGGAGCAGGAAGGCGCCGCCGGACCGGTCCCGGGCGTAGGGGTCGGCGAAGATGGACTGCTGGAGCTCCAGGCGGACCACCGCGATGTCGTTCATCTCGAGCCCCGGCGCGGGGGCCAGGACGCCCGAACCCAGGTTCAGCGATCCTTCGATCCCAGGGATGCGGGCCCGCACCTCGCGGGTGGTGTGGCGCAGGACCATCGGTCGGGACGGGTCCCAGGGCCGGGCCGCCAGCCAGAAGAGGGTCGCTTCCACGCGCCGCGTCGCGCGGGGGGGCGACGCGGCGCTGGCCACCTGGTCCCCCCGGGCGAGATCCAGCTCCTCGGCGAGCTCCAGGGAGACCGACTGCCCGGCCACCGCCCTCGGCAGGTCGGCCTCCAGCAGCCGGATCCGGGACACCGTGGCGCGGCGCCCGCCGGGCAGGACGGCCACGGCGTCCCCCGGCGCCACCGAGCCGGAGGCGATCCGCCCGAGGTAGCGCCGCGGGGCGAGGCCGGGGACCGGGCGGCCGACGACCTGGACCGGAAAACGGAAGGGCCGGGTGGCCGCGTCCCGGTCCGCCTCGGCGGACTCGAGGACGTCGAGCAGGGTCGGGCCCTCGTACCAGCGAAGCCGATGCCCCCGGCGCACCACCATGTCGCCCTCGAGGGCGGAGCAGGGCACGAAGCGCGGCGCCATGATGCCGAGGCCGGAGCAGGCCTGCGTCAGTTCGTCCACGCGGGCCCGGAAGACCGCCGGGTCGTAGCCCACGGCGTCCAGCTTGTTCACGGCGAAGACGAGGTGGCGGATGCCCAGCAGGTGGGCGAGGGCCGCGTGGCGCCGGGTCTGGGGCCGCACGCCGCGGGTGGCGTCCACGAGGATCAGCGCGAGGTCCGCGGTGGAGGCGGCGGTCACCATGTTGCGCGTGTACTGCTCGTGGCCCGGGGCGTCGGCGATGATGAAGGTCCGGGTCGCGGTGGCGAAGTAGCGGTAGGCCACGTCGATGGTGATCCCCTGCTCCCGCTCGGCCGACAGCCCGTCGGTGAGGAGGCTCAGGTCGAGCCCCGCGTGGCCCCGACGACGGGATGTGGTTTCCAGGGCCTGCAGAGCGTCGGCGAGGATGGCGCGGCTGTCATAGAGGAGGCGCCCGATGAGGGTGCTCTTGCCGTCGTCCACGCTGCCGCAGGTCAGGAAGCGGAGGACCCCGCGATCCGTGGATCGCAGGCCGCTTCGGTCGTCGGCGCGGCGAGGGGTGGAGGCGGGCTCCAGGGTCGTGTCGAGGCTCATCAGAAGTAGCCCTCCTTCTTGCGCTGCTCCATGGCGGCCTCCGAGGCCCGGTCGTCCAGGCGGGTGGCGCCGCGCTCCGTCAGTTCCGTCGTGGCGGTCTCGCGGAGGATGGCCTCCACGGTGGCGGCGGCGCTGGCCACGGGGGCGGTGCAGGGGATGTCGCCCACGGTTCGGAAGCGCACGGAGAGCCGCTCGACCGTCTCCCCGGGCCGGGGCGGCGTGAGGGGCGTGACGGGCACCAGGGCCCCGCCACGGCGGACCACCTCGCGTTCGTGGGCGTAGTAGATGGACGGCAGCTCGAGGCGCTCCCGGGCGATGTACTGCCAGACGTCCAGCTCGGTCCAGTTGCTCAAGGGGAAGGCGCGGATGTGCTCGCCGGGGTGGACCCGCGCGCAGTAGAGGTCCCACAGCTCGGGCCGCTGGTTGCGCGGGTCCCACTGGCCGAAGGCGTCCCGGAAGGAGAAGACGCGCTCCTTGGCCCGGGCCTTCTCCTCGTCCCGGCGGGCGCCGCCGACGAGGGCATCGAAGCCGAACTCGGCCACCGCCTCGAGGAGCGTGACGCTCTGGTGGGGGTTGCGGGCTTCGTCGGGATGGCGCAGCACCACCGTGCCACGGGCGATGCTGTCCTCCACCGACCGCACGATCAGGCGCTCGCCCAGCTCCGCCGCGCGCCGGTCGCGGATCGCGAGCACCTCCGGGTAGTTGTGGCCCGTGTCGATGTGGAGGAGCGGAAAGGGGAAGGGCCCGGGCCGGAAGGCCTTCTCCGCCAGGCGCAGCAGCACGAGGGAGTCCTTGCCGCCGGAGAAGAGCAGGGCGGGATTGGCGCACTGGCCCGCGACCTCGCGGAGGATGTGGATGGCTTCCGCCTCCAGCCAGTCGAGGTGGGAGAGGGTGGTTCCGGGTCCGGGGTCAAGGGTTCTTGGCGGTGGCGGTGTGTTCGTCAGGAGGGTCATGGGTTTCCGTGGGAGGGGTTGAGATCCGCGTGTGCGACCGGGCGATGGATCAGGGATTAGAGCGCTGGCACCCCGCGTCGCGCGTGCAGCCCGCACTCCTTGTGCTCCGGCGCCTCCCACCACCAGCGGCCGGCGCGGAGGTCCTCGCCGGGCTGGACAGGGCGCGTGCAGGGGGCGCAGCCGATGCTGGGATAACCCTGGTCGTGGAGGGCGTGGGCGGGGACCCCGTGATGCCGCGCGTAGGCCCGGGTCCGCTCGAAGTCCCAGTCCAGGAGGGGCTGGATCTTCAGCAGGCCGCCGTGCTCGCCGTCCCATTCGAAGGGCTGCAGGTCCGCGCGGGTGGGGGACTGCTCCCGGCGCAGGCCGGTGATCCAGGCGTCAGCACCACGCAGGGCGCGGGCGAGGGGCTCCACCTTCCGCGCGGCGCAGCAGGCCTTCCGCTGCTCCAGGCTCTCGTAGAAGCCGTTGGGGCCGTCCCGGCGCACCAGGGCCTCCACCGCCTCCGCCCGCGGGCAGTAGACCTCCACGGGAAGGCCGTAGTGCCGGCGCACCTGGTCCAGCACGTCGTAGGTCTCCTGGGGCAGGCGGCCGGTGTCCAGGAAGAAGACCCGCGGCACCCTGGGCAGCCTCGAAAGCATCTCCACCAGGACCACGTCCTCCAGCCCGAAGCTGCAGGCGAAGGCCAGCCGCTCGACGGGGAAGGCGTTCACCGCCCAGGTGAGGACGGCCTCCGCCGAGGCGCCCCGGTATTCGGCGTTGAGGGCGGCCACCCGGGCGGGGGTGAAGGCCTGGATCTCGAAGGTGGGCATGGCATCTCCAACCAATCAAACGGATTCAGGGAGGGCGGCGGGCCGGCGCAGGAGGCCGAAGCCGCGGGTCAGCACGGCCACGCCGGCGGCCAGGGGCAGGGCCCAGGGCAGGTGGCCGCGCAGGGGGTCCGGCGCGCTCGGGCCGAGGATGCGGGCGAGGCCGAAGCTCACGGCGAGGACGTTGAACCAGACGCAGAAGCGCCGGAAGCCCTGTTCGGAGACCCGCGTGGCCAGGAAGGCGCCCAGGGCCAGGCCCGCCAGGGTGCCCGGCAGCAGGGGCGCGGCCAGGGCCAGCGAATCCCGGGTGACCAGGCCCAGGGCCAGGTAGGCCAGGGCGGTGAAGGCCGACTCCACCACCCGCAGGAAGCTGATGGCGGCGCGGTATTCATGCTTCGGGTAGGCCTGGTTGTGGAAGTAGAGGGAGAGGATGGGCCCGCTGATGGTGGTGGTCGCGTAGAGCAGGCCCGTGGCCAGGCCGAAGGGCAGGGCGGCCCTCCGTTCGGTCTCCAGGCTGTGCTTGAAGCCCAGGCCCTGGAGCAGCACGACGGGGAAGAGCAGCAGGTAGGTGAGCAGCTTCATGGGTCCGGCCGGCGTGAGGGCGAGGACCCCGCTGCCCAGGGCGATGCCCGGCAGGAGGCCCCAGAGCATGGGCAGGACCCGTGGCGCCACCGCAGGGAAGGCCCGGAGGTTGGCGAGGAAGGACCCTGCGTTGAGCACCACCTCCAGGAGCACCAGCACGGGGTTGAGGAGGCGGTTGGCCAGGAGCAGGAGGGCCACCGGCACGCTGACGGTGGAGAAGCCGTGGCCGAGGACGCCGTTGACGGTGCCCGCGAGGAGCGTGAGGCCAGCGAGGGCGAGGACCTGGGAGGGTTCGAGGATCATCGTCATTCCCCCTCGGCGGCCAGGGCCGGGGCGGGCTGGAGCCGGCCCGCCAGGGCGGCGGCGCCGAGGCGGGCGGCGAAGTCGCCGAAGGCTTCCCGGACGCCGCCTTCGGCCTTCCAGGCGGAGAAGAGGCGATCGAGGAGCGCCTCGAGGTCCGCGGTGGCCACGCGCTCCGCCACCGGAAACGCCAGGCGCGTGCCCTCGGCGTCGCCTCCGGCGAAGACCGCGTAGCGGTCCACGGCCTGGCCCACCAGGGCCAGCTCCGCGGCGTAGGGGCGGGCGCAGCCGTTGGCGCAGCCGGTGAGGCGGAAGAGGGGGGCGCGGTCCGCGAGGCCGTGCGTCTCCAGCAGCCTCTGGACGAGGGCCGTGAGGTCCGGCGCCACCCGCTCGGCCTCGGTGATGGCCACGCCGCAGAGGGGCAGGGCCACGCAGGCCAGGGCCCGGTCGTGGAGCCTGGAGGGGCTCCGCCAGGCGACCCCTTCGGCGTCGAGGAAGGCCTCGATGGAGGCCCGGGCCTGGCGGTGGATGCCCAGCAGGATCAGGTCCTGGTCCGGGGTGAGCTGGACGTCGAGGCCATGGCCGGCCACCAGCTCGGCGAGGGCGCGCTTCAGGGGACCGGCGATCCGTCCCGAGAGGGTGTGGAAGCCCAGGGCCCAGGAGCCGTCGGCGCGCGCCGTCCAGCCCAGGGTCGAGGGCGTTTTCCAAGGCGGCAGGTCCCGGTCCTCGAAGGCCAGGCCCGCGCGGGCCTCCACCTCGGCGCGGAACCAGGCGAGGCCCCGGTCGTGGACCAGGTACTTGAGGCGCGCCCGGCGGCGGTTGAGGCGGTTGCCATGGTCCCGCTGGGTGGTGACCACGGCCTCGGCCACGGAGATCAGTGCGTCGGCAGGGATCCAGCCCAGGAGGTCGGCGAGGCGGGGGAAGGTGGAGGCGTCGCCGTGGGTCATGCCCATGCCGCCGCCCGCCAGCACGAACCAGCCGTCGATGCCACCCGCAGCGTCCAGGGTCCCCGCGAAGGCCAGGTCCTGGGTGCAGGCGTCCACGCTGTTGTTGCCCGCCAGGGTGACCGCGATCTTGAACTTCCGCGGCAGGTAGGTCTCGCCGTACAGGGGTTCGGATTCGGGGCCCTGCACCTTCTCCCCGTCCAGCCACACCTCGGCGTAGGCGTTGGACCTGGCCTGGAAGTGGTCGGAGAGCCGCTGCGCCACGGGCCCCAGCTGGGCCAGGTCGGCCCGGCCCCAGGGGTTGGGGGCCTCCATCACGGTGCGCACCACGTCGCCGCAGGCCCCCTTCGTCGTCAGCAGGGCCCGGTGCAGCTCCTGGAGCGTGGCCTTGGCGTCCCCCTTCAGCACGCCGTGGAGCTCGATGCTTTGGCGCGTGGTGAGGCGGAGGGTGCCGTCGCCATGGGTGTCGGCGAGGCGGTCCCAGGCGGTCCACTGGGCCGGGCTGAGGCGTCCGCCGGGGATGCGCCCACGCACCATGAGGACGGGGGGTTTCGGCGCCGGCGCCATGTCGCGGTCCTTCTGCTGGTAGAGGCCGTGGAACTTCACGAGCTGGGCGGCGTCGTGGGAGAACTTCTCCGCCTCGGCGGCCAGCTCCTCCGCGAGGGTGCCGCGCAGGTAGTCCGAACGTTGCTTGAGGTCTTCCGCGGCGCTCACGACAGCGTCCCCTGGGGCTCGAGGCGCTCGCGCAGGGCCTGGAAGTAGTCCCGCTCCAGCGTCTCCACCGCCCGGCGGAGGATGCGGCCCCGCGCGGCGGGGTCGGGGATCTCGGCGCGGATGCGGCGGCGCAGCTCGGCGAGGCGCTCCAGGTCGTCCAGGTGCCCGCTGGGCAGCAGGGCGTCCAGGCCCGCCCGCAGGGCCCGCACCAGGCCGGGGAAGGCGCCGCCGCTGCCCACGGCCACCTGCACGGGGCCGCGGCGCAGGCTGCCGGCCATGTAGAACTCGCACCGCTCCGCCACGTCCACGGCGTTGAACCAGACGCCGAGCTTTCGCGCGGCGTGGGCCAGGACGCCGTTGAGCCAGGGATCGGCGGCGGCGCTCAGCACGAGCCGGGCGCCCACGAGGTCGGCGATCTCCACCCTGCGCTGGATCAGGCGCACCTGGCGGGGATGGCCCGCGGCCAGGCCGCGCACACCGCCGGAGATGGAAGGAGCCACCACGGTGATGGCGGCTCCGGCCTCCAGGAGGGCGGGCAGCCTAGCCCGCGCGACGCTCCCGGCGCCGACGAGGAGGACGGGCTGGCCCTGCAGTTTGAGGAAGACGGGCAGGAGCTTGGACATGGGAACCGGGGAAGGAGAGGGGGATGGCGAGGAGGTTCTGGAGGGAGACCGTGGGACCGAGGTAGGCGATGCCGGGGCCGTCGCAGCGACAGCGCATTCGCTGGGCCGCGGCGTCGGCGAGGGTGGCGAGGCGTATCGCCTGTTTCGGCGTGCAGCCGTGCTCCACGAGGGCGAGGGGCAGGTCCGGGTCGGCGCCGTGGGCCAGGAGCCGCCGGGCGATGGCGGCAAGGGTGCCGGTGGCCATGAAGAGCACGAGGGTGCCCCGGAAACGGGCCAGCTCGGACCAGTCGCGCTCCTCGGCGAGGAGGCCGTGGCCTTCGAGGATGCGCACTTCCCGGGACAGGCCCCGGTGGGTGAGGGGGATGCCCGCCGCGCCGGCGACCCCGTTCAGGGCGCTCACCCCCGGCACCACCTCGAAGGGCAGGCCCGCGTCCCGCAGGGCCAGGGCCTCTTCGCCGCCCCGGCCGAAGAGGAAAGGATCACCGCCCTTGAGCCGGACCACCTTCCTCCCTTCGCGGACCTTCGCGACGAGGAGCGCGTTGATCGCGGCCTGGCCCACGCTGTGCTCCCCCGCCCGCTTGCCCACGAAGAGAGCCTCGGCGTTCGTCGGGAAAAGGTCGAAGAAGGCCTCGTCCAGCAGGGCGTCGAAGAGGACCACCTCGGCGCCTTCGAGGGCCCGGAGGCCCCGCAGGGTGAGGAAGTCGGGGTGGCCGGGGCCGGCGCCCACGAGCCAGGCGAAGCCGCGCTGGAGGGGGAGGACCTCCGTCATGCCGCCGCCCGGACGAGCAGGTGGGTGCGGAGCCACGCGTCCACCTGCTCCCATTCGATCAGGAAGGCGTCGTGGCCGTGGGGGCTGCGCAGCCAGTGGAGGCTGGTGGGCACGCCGGCGGCGCGGGCGCTGTCCGCCAGCTCACGCAGGAGGGGCGGCGTGAAGAGGGCGTCACTGTGAATGCCGAGGACATGGAGCGAGGCGCGCAGGCCCCGCAGGGCGGCGGTGAGTCCATCGCGGCCGCGGCCCACGTCGTGGGCGTCCATGGCGCCCAGCAGGGCGAGGTAGCTCTCCCGGGTGAAGCGGTCCGCCAGGGCCCGGCCGTGATGCTCAAGCCAGCCCTGGAGGGAGGCGGCGTCGGGGAAGCGGGCGTCCAGGCTCTCCGGCGCGCGGAAGGTGAGCATGGCCTGCTGGCGCGCCAGGGCGATGGCCTCGCGGTCGGGCAGGGGGCTGCGGAGCACGGCGGCCTGGGCGGCGTTGACGCCGCGGATCCAGGCGTCGGCCCGGGCCCCCGCACCGATGACGCCCACGCGGTGGAAGTGGTCGGGCTCGAGCAGGGCCAGCTCCAGGGCCACCATGCCGCCCAGGGAGCCCCCCAGCACCACGTCGAAGCGCAGGCCCTCGGCGCGGATCCAGGAAGCGAGGGCCGCCGCCTGGTCCCTCGGCGTCAGGGCGGGGAAGGGCTCGCCGGGCCGGGGGCCGGTCGAGCCGTAGCAGGAACCGGGCAGGTTCGGCGTCCACACGGTGGTGCGGGTGGGATCGAAGGGCGCGCCGCCGGCGAAGAGGGGCGACCACCAGCCCTTCGCCACGCCGTCCGGCGTCGGGCGGTCCGCGGCGTCGGGGCCGCCGGTGAGGGCGTGCAGGAGCAGCACCCGCAGGGGTCCGAAACCCACCCGGCGGTAGGCGATGTGGACCTCCAGGCGTTCGCCGGATTCGGTGAGGAGGGGCTCGAGGCCCGCCACGAGGTCCGTGCTCACGGCGTCCGTGCTCACGGCGTCACCGTCGCGAGGGCGGCGTCCAGGTCGGCGATCAGGTCGTCGATGTGCTCGAGGCCCACGCTGAGCCGGATGAGGTCCTCGGTCACGCCGGTGGCCTCCCGCTCGGCGGGGCTGAGCTGCTGGTGGGTGGTGCTGGCGGGATGGATGATGAGGCTCTTGGCGTCGCCCACGTTGGCCAGGCGGGAGAAGAGCTGCACGGCGTTGATGACGGCCTTGCCGGCCTCCAGGCCGCCCTTCACGCCCCCTTTGACGCCGAAGGTGAGGATGCCGCCGAAGCCCTTGCCCTTGCGGAAGTAGCGGGCCGCGGCGCCATGGGTGTCGTGGTCCTTCAGCCCGGGGTAGTTCACCCAGGCGACCTTGGGGTGCTTCTGGAGCCACGTCGCGAGGGCGAGGGCGTTCCCGCCGTGGCGCTCCAGGCGCAGGGGGAGGGTCTCCAGGCCCTGGAGGAGGAGGAAGGCGTTGAAGGGGGACAGGGCCGGGCCCGTGTCCCGGAGCCCCTCGATGCGGGCCTTGGTGATGAAGGCGGCCGGCCCGGCGAGCTCGGAGAGGACGGCGCCGTGGTAGGCCGCGAAGGGTTCGGTGAACTCCGGGAACTTCCCGTTGGCCCAGTTGAAGCGGCCGCCGTCCACGATCACGCCGCCGATGGAGGTCCCGTGGCCGCCGATGAACTTCGTGGCGCTGTGCACCACGATGTGGGCGCCGTGCTTGAGGGGCTGGACGAGGTAGGGCGTGGGCAGGGTGTTGTCCACGATGAGCGGGATGCCCGCGTCCTCGGCGATCCTGCCGAGCACCTCGAAGTCCGGCACGTCCAGCTTGGGGTTGCCCAGGGCCTCGATGTAGATGGCCTTGGTGGCCGGCGTGATGGCCGCGCGGAAGGCTCCGGGGTCCCGGCTGTCGACGAATGTGGTGGTGATGCCGTTCCGGGGCAGGGTGTGGTGCAACAGGTTGTAGGTGCCGCCGTAGAGGTTGTCGCCGGCCACGAGGTGGTCGCCGGTCTTCAGGAGGGTGTTCAGGGTCAGGGTGATGGCGGCCTGGCCCGAGGCCACGGCCAGGGCGGCGATCCCCCCTTCCAGGGCCGCGAGGCGCTGCTCCAGCACGGCCTGGGTGGGGTTCATGATCCGCGTGTAGATGTTGCCGGGCTCCTCCAGGCTGAAGAGGCGCGCGCCGTGCTCGGCCGAATCGAAGACGTAGCTGGTGGTCTGGTAGATGGGGACGGCCCGGGACCGGGTGTCGCCGTCGGGGCTGTGGCCGCCGTGGAGGGCGATGGTCTCGAAGCGGTGCTCGGTCGTTGCGGTCTGGCTCAAGGTGGACTCCGGTCGTTGCGGGTCTGGTCGGCCCGCGGGGGATGCGTCCTTGTCCTCCCTCCACCGAAGGGTGGACGAAGCCTCTGGACGCTGCGAGGGAGCGCCTCGTCAGTCCGTCGCGATCGTTCGTTGAGAGCGCCGTGTCAGTTCACACAAGCTCGTCATCTGCCCGGATGGGAATCCGGCGGGAATTGGCACCACCACTGCGTTCGCAGCAGGTTGCCAAGGCTTCACAGGGCCCGTCCCTCCGCCTTTCTGGATATCGCGCTATGGAACTGACAAAGAACTCGTACGGGATGAGAATCCGATGCCGGGGGTCGGAGGGCAATGGATTCAGGAAAGATTCATTCGGGTATCACGGGGATGTGATGGCGCCCGGGGCGAGCCCGGGATCCGGAGGCCCCCGGACCACTTGTGCGACACTGGACCTGCACACCTCCCCAAGGATCCCCATGGCCGACTCCCCCGCCAAGCCCGTCAAGAAGGACAAGCCCCGGCGCCAGACGGAGGCGGAGCGGCAGGCGATGCTGTCCTACCACCGCACCATGTACGGGCCGACCTCGGGGGAGCACCGCGCCGTGGTGAAGAAGGTGGACTGGGGGGCGCCCTACCTGCAGCACCCGAAGTTCCTCGCGCTGATGGAGGCCTTCCGCCACGGGAAGAGCTTCGAGTTCAGCGTCACGGACAAGGGCCGCACCTACGCGGTCTCCACGGAGGGCGGCCACCTGCGCTTCGGCGGCGCGGTAGTGTTCTATTCGCGCGCCATCAACAAGTACGAGAGCAGCCTCCTGATGGACCGCTCCGAGGCCCTGCGCTTCCAGGAGGTGGAGTCCTTCGCCCACCTCGCCCTGGCCGTGGTGCGCAGCTTCCCGGAGATGGCCCCGGTGCGGCTGCGGGTGTCCAACAAGGAGTTCTGGTGGGACGCCGAGCGGCTCGAGGCGGGCATCGCCGCCCAGGGTCCGAACCTCCTCCTCGGCGACTTCCGCCACGCCGCGCCGAAGGAGAAGAAGGGCTGAGGCCGGCGCCCGGGCCTCAGGGGCCCGCCGCCCCCGCCGGGCCGGGGTGCGCCTGGAAGAACTCCCACATGAGCCGCGTGGCATCGATGCTGCGGAGGGTGGGCCCGCACATCCAGCGGGGCAGCGGCTTGCCCCCGGGCCAGGTGTGGCCGCCGCCTTCGAGGGTATAGAACACCACCGGGGCGTTGTTTGGCCCGCCGGTCCATTCCGTGCGCGTCACGTCCCGGGCCACCCGCGTCAGGACCGGTGAAGGGGCACAGCGGTTGCTCGCGGCCAGGGCCGCCGCCCAGGCGGGCACCTCGGGGAATCGGACGGAGGGCGGCGCGATGGGCGAAGGTCCGCCGTGGTAGGGGATGACCGGATCCGCCGTGCCGTGGAACAGGATGGCGGGCACGGGGGGTCCTCCCTCCCGCCATGGCAGGGAGCGCGCCGCGGCGACCATGCCCACTGCCACGAAGCGCCCCGGCAGGGCGCGGGTCAGCTCGAAGGCCATGCCCCCGCCGTTGGACAGGCCGTCCACGTAGATCCTGCGGGGGTCGAGGGCGTGGGTCTTCCCGAGGCTGTGCAGCAGGTCGGCGATGAATCGGACGTCCTCCTGCAGCCGCGGACCAGGATCGGGCTCCCAGACCCGCGGCAGGCCACGGCCCGAGGGGTAGACCACCAGGAAGCCCTGTTCATCCGCGAGGCGGTCCCAGCCGCTCACGTTCCGCTGCTGGGCAGGCCAGCCGCCGGACCCGTGGAGGCTGACGATCAGGGCGGCGGGTCGCTTCGGGTCCAGCCCCGGAGGGACATGGAGCAGGAAGGTGCGCGTCTGGCCCGACGAGACCAGCGATCCATTCGTGCGGTTCAGGGCCGCGAGCCAGGCCGCAGCCACCAGCACGAGCGCCAGCGGCGCGCCCGCCGCGAGCAGAAGGCCTCGGATCAGGCACGTGCGTAGACGCATGGGCTCCCCTCGCGAACGATCATTCCAGCACGCCCTCCTCCGCTCCGTCAGGGATCTCCGGTTCCACCGCCTCCCGCAGCACCCGCAGCGCTTCGGCCATCTCCGCCGGGTCCAGGCGCGCGGCTCCGGGCTTCTCCACCGCCTCCTTCCAGGGCTTCGGCTTCCCGAAGCCGTAGGCGCCGAACACCACCACGGGCGTGCCCTCCTGGAGCACGGTGCGCTCGTCCCTGGTGAGCTTCCAGGACGCGCACCAGCGCCAGATCCACTCGGCGTCGTCGGGCGCGAGGCGGGCGCAGGCGTGGCTCGCGGGGTAGCCCGGCAGCTCGTACTGGTGCAGCGAGATCCCGCTGGCGTTGTGGATGTTGATGTACCAGACCAGCTCCCACTCGTCGTTGAAGGTGCTGGTGCGCTGCTTCTGGCACCAGTTGGTGTGGTAGAGGCCGACGGGCGTCGGCGACTTCTTCCTGCCCGTGGACGTCGGCCCCCAGCGCACGAGGGACCCGGCCTCGTAGGCCGCCCAGGCCTGGAGGCGCAGGGAGACCAGCAGCAGCTTCGGCTGGTCCGCCGCCTCCGGCCATGCCGCCGGGAAGGGTGAGAGAGCCTGCCAGTCCAGGCCCTCCGGGGGCAGCACGAGGCTGTCCCCCTTGCGGGCGTGGGCGAGGTCCACGCGGTTGAGCTTCAGCACCTCGGCGAAGCGCTCGG
>JBDIBF010000030.1:0-33790 GCA_039812765.1 Holophagaceae bacterium | reverse complement strand
GTCTTCGAGGCCGGCGGCAGCTCCTTCGAGAGCGAGGTGCTCACCGACGTGGACGACGTGATGCAGGCCTTCAAGCGGGAGAGCTACTCCAGCCTCCTGGCGCGCCTGGAGTCCCCCGAGCGGCTGCCCGAGTTCGCCGCGGCGGTGGACGGGGACAAGCGGCTGAAGCTGGAGGTGGTGGGGGAGCGGGCCTACTTCAAGGAACTGACCAAGGCGGGCGACCCCATCCGCATCCTCGGCAACCTCATCACGGTGATCCTCACCGGTGCGGCAGTGTTCGCCGCCATGAACACCATGTTCGCCGCCGTGGCCGGCCGGACGAAGGAGATCGGGACCCTTCGGGCCCTCGGCTTCCGCCAGAAGGAGATCCTGGCCAGCTTCCAGTGGGAGGCCATCGTCCTCTGCGGCGCCGGCGGCGCGGTGGGCTCGGTCCTCGCCCTCCTGGCCAACGGCATCCAGACCGGCACCACCAGCTTCGACACCTTCAGCGACGTCAGCTTCGCCTTCACCATCACCCCCGGGCTGATGCTGGAAGGCGTCGCCTTCAGCCTGGTGATGGGGCTGCTGGGGGGCTTCCTGCCGGCCTGGCGGGCAAGCCGGATCCCGCTGACGGAGGCCATGAAGGGTTGACCGGATTGGGAAAGCCCCCGGGGGATCCCCGTCACAGCCAAGGTCTCGCCCCTTGATACTCTCGATACACGAGGTAAACTGGCCTCACCAAGCCGGGAGGGCGCCGTGGACCGAGAACTGCTGAAGGGGAGCACACCCATCCTCCTCCTGTCGCTGCTGATCGAGGGCCCGATGTACGGCTACCAGATCATCGAGACCGTGCGCCAGCGCACCGGCGGCCGCTACACCCTCAAGGAGGGCGCCCTGTATCCGGCGCTGCACAAGCTGGAGGCCGCGGAGTTCATCACGTCCTACTGGGAGACCCAGACCAACGGCCGGGACCGCCGCTACTACGCGATCCTCCCCGCCGGGAAGGCCCTCCTGGAGGCCAAGAAGCGCGAGTGGGCCCAGTTCGTGAGCATGGTGGACGGCTTCGTCGGGAACCGCGGCTGACCTCCCCCGGGCGATTCCGCCTTGAGCCTCAAGGCTTCCGGCGGTAGACTGGGCGTTCCCATGGGCAAGCCGCGTGCATTTCCGCATCCGGTCGGCCATACGAAGGAGTCCCCGATGAAGACCGGCATCCACCCTGAAATGCATGACGTGCTCGTCCACTGCCAGTGCGGCAACGAGTTCAAGACCCGCTCCATCAAGAAGGAGCTGCGCGTGGAAATCTGCTCCGCCTGCCACCCCTTCTACACCGGCAAGCAGAAGATGATGGACACCGCGGGCCGCGTGGACAAGTTCAACCGCAAGTACGCGAAGAAGGCCGAGGCGCCTGCCGCCGAGGCGGCTCCCGAAGCCAACGCCTCCGAAGCCAACGCCTAGGTTCCCTGCTCCGAAGGACGGGCCGATTCTCGGCCCGTCCTTTTTTCATGGACGCATGAACCCCGCGGAGGACCCATGTCCGGATCGCCCATGCAGGACCAGCTCGACGCCCTGGAATCCCGCTTCCTCGAAGTGGAGGCGCAGCTTCAGGACCCGGCGGTCGTCTCGGACGCGAAGAAGCTCCGGGACCTGACCAAGCTCCGGGCGGAGCTGGAGCCGGTGGTGGAGGCCTGGAGGGCCCAGAAGATCCTCCAGAAGCAGTTCGAGGAGGCCGAGGCCATCCTGGCGGACAAGGCCATGGACGCGGACCTGCGGGAAATGGCCCAGGCCGAGATCCCGGACCTGAAGGCCGCCCTGGCGAAAGGGGAGGCCGGGCTCAGGGCCCTCCTGGTGCCCAAGGACCCCAAGGACGCCCGCAACGTGATCCTCGAGGTCCGCGCCGGCACAGGAGGCGAGGAGGCGGCCCTCTTCGCCGCCGAGCTCTTCCGCATGTACGCCCGCTTCGCGGAGCGGCGGGGGTTCAAGGTCACCGTCCTGGACGAGAGCGAGGCGGACGCCGGCGGCCTCAAGGAGGTCATCGCCGAGATCCAGGGGGACGGCGCCTACTCCCTGTTCCGGTTCGAGAGCGGCGTGCACCGCGTCCAGCGGGTGCCCAAGACCGAGACCCAGGGCCGCATCCACACCTCCGCGGCCACCGTGGCGGTGATGCCCGAGGCCGAGGAGGTGGACATCCAGATCCACGAGAAGGACCTGCGGATCGACACCTTCTGCTCCGGCGGGAAAGGCGGCCAGAGTGTGAACACCACCTATTCCGCCGTGCGCCTCACCCATCTCCCGACAAACACCGTCGTGAGCTGCCAGGACGAGCGCAGCCAGATCAAGAACATGGCCAAGGCCATGACGGTGCTGCGCTCCCGGCTGCTGCAGAAGGCCCAGGACGAGGCGGACGCGGCCCATTCCGCCCTGCGGAAGTCCCAGGTGGGCAGCGGCGACCGGAGCGAGAAGATCCGCACCTACAACTTCCCCCAGGGCCGCGTGACCGACCATCGGGTGGGCGTTACCCTCCACCAGATCGACCGCTTCATGCAGGGCGAGATCGAGCCCGTCCTGGAGCCGCTCCGCGCGGCCTTCGAGGCGGAGCGGCTCCAGGCGATGGAGTCCTGAGGGCCCTCAGGGCTTCTTGACGGTGACCTTCTCGGGCGCGGCCAGCGTGAAGCTCACGGCCCGGTCCGCGGGAATCACGATGGCGGTCTTGGCCGTGGCCGCGGCGGCCGCGGTGCCCGCAGCGGCGCCGATGGCCGCCCCGCCCAGGGCGTGGTCGCCCTTGTTCTTTTTGTCGCTCAGGATTCCCACCAGGGCGCCGAGGGCCGCCGCGCCGCCGATGATCTTGGCATTGCGCTCGCCCCGGGCGTCGCCGGTCACCACGTAGTCGCCGCCGTCCACATCGTTGTCGCCGATCTCCGTGAGGCGGATGCCCAGCGCGCCCTTGCCGGAGGCGAGCCGGCCCGCGGGGATGCTCTGGGCCACGACGCCCCGGACCGGCGTGCCCGCGGCCCAGACGGTCTGGCCGCCGACGGCCACGGGCTCGGCCAGGGCGCCCTGCCAGAGGTCGCCGGCCTTCTGCTGCTCGGTGCTGAGGGCCGCGGAGAGGTTCACGGCGATGGAGGTGCCGGCGGGGACTTCCAGCACCACCGGCTTGGGGGCCTCGGCCTTGGGGGCCGGCGCCGGCGGCGCGGTCTTGGCCTCCGCCAGCTTCAGAGCCTCCTGCTTCTTGGCCTCCGCCTTGCGCTTCTGCTCCGCGAGCTGCCGCTCCAGGGCCTTCTGGTGGTCGGCCTTGGCCTGGGCGAGGCCCTCCTTGTCGGCCTCCCGGGGGTCGGCCTTGCCCGCCTTCAGGTCCGCGAGCTCCTTCTCGAGCTTCGCGACGCGGTCGTCGGCGGCCTTGGCAGCCTCCTCGGCCTGGATCTTGGCGCGGATCTGGGCCTCGTCGAGCTTCTTCTCGCAGGCCAGGGAAGCAAGCAGGGCTGCGGTACCGAGAGCGGTGAGCATGGCGCGGGACATGGGATCCTCCGGATGGTCTGCCGCTATAGTAGGCCCTGGCCCGCCCCAGGTTCCCGTTTTTCGGCATGTCGACCCTTCCTCCCCTTGATCCCCGCAGCGAGTCCGTCCTCCGGACCCTGATCGAGACCTACCTCCAGGAGGGCGAGCCCGTGGGCTCGAGGCTGCTCTCCAAGCGCTATCCGGAGCAGCTCTCCAGCGCCACCATCCGGAACGTGCTCTCGGACCTCGAGGACTTCGACCTCCTCAGCCAGCCCCACACCTCCGCGGGCCGGGTGCCCACCGAGCGCGCCTACCGCTACTACGTGGACCGCTGGGTCCATCCCGCCCCGCCCCCGGACCCGCTTCTCGGTGCCCAGCTCGCGGGGGCCCTCGAGGGCCTCAGGGAGGACCCGGAGCTCTGGCTGCGCCACGCTTCCCGGGTGCTTTCGGAGGTGCTGCAGGGGGTCTGCGTGGCGGTGCCCTTCCACCTCGCGGCCTCCCGGCTGGTGCGTCTCGAGTTCGTGCCCCTCGACGCCCGCCGCGTGGTGGCCGTCTGGGTCGGGGCGGGCGGGGAAGTGGAGCACCAGGTCGTGGACAACCCGGCCTCCTTCCCGGCGGAGACGCTCGCGGAGCTGGGACGATTCGCCACGGCGAGGTTCGCGGGATGCACCCTGAGCGAACTCCGGCAGAGGCTGCTGCAGGCCCTGCGCGACCGCGCCGACGAAGCGAGGCAGCTCCACGAGAGGCTCGCCGAGCTGACCCAGGCGCTCGCCGGGTCCCAGCCCCATCCCGAGGCGGATCTCGTGGTCGCCGGGGTGGGGCAGCTGGGCACCCTTCCCGAGTTCGGCGAGCAGGCCCGGTTCCGGGAGCTCGTGGAGGCCTTCGAGGAGCACGAGCGCCTGGCCCGCCTCCTGAACGCCTTCGCCGAACGGGCCGCCCGGGACGTGCAGCTCCTGCTCGGCTCCGAGAATCCCTACCTCGGTCCCATCCCCCTGGCCACGGCTGTCCGCACCGTGCCCCTCGCCCGGGACACCTGGGCCACCTTCGCCCTGGTGGGGCCCCTCCGCGTGGATTACGCCCGGCTGCTGGGCGGGCTGGCGTGGTGGTCCAGGGAGGTCGCGCTCCGGTCCGCGGAGCCCAGGGACGCCGGCGCCTGAACTCCCGGTCGGTGGGGCGCCAACCGGACCCCGCCCCGGTACAATGGCGCCATGATCCCGGAACAAGACCCCAAAACCCGCCTTGGCGGGAAGGACCCCGAGCCGGAGCTGGAGATCAGCTACGACGATCCCGGCACCATGGACCTGCAGGCCTTCGCCGACGAGATCGCGGACCAGGCTTCGGACGAGCTGGTGGGCCTCGAGGTGGTCGGCGGCGAGCCTGAAGAGAACGAGTTCAGCGCCCTGATGGAGGAGGACGCCTCGAAGCTCCAGGCCCAGCACCAGGCCTTCCAGGCCCAGCTCGGCGCGGCGAAGGGGCAGATCGAGGAGATGGAGAAGCGGGAGACGGAGATCATGGAGCAGTTCCGCCGCCTCGCCGCGGACTTCACGAACTTCCGCAATCGCACCCAGCGCGACACCCAGCTCGCGGTGGAGCAGGCGGAGCGGAGGATGCTCCTGGAGATCCTGCCCGTCCTCGACAACTTCGAGCGGGGCCTGGACGCGACCTACCAGGACATGGAGGCCTTCCGGAACGGGATCGAGCTCATCCACAAGCAGTTCGTGGACGCCCTCCGCCGCCTGGGCGCCGTGCCCCTGGACCTCAAGGTCGGCGACCCCTTCGACGCGCAGCACGCCGAGGCCTTGAGCACCCTGCAGAGCCCGGACCTGCCGGACCACGCCATCGCCGCGATCTACGAGCGGGCCTACAACCTGCGCGACCAGCTGCTGCGCCCCGCGCGGGTGGTGGTGAACCACGCCCCGCTGCCCTTCATTGCCGCTCCGGAGGGCGGCGCCCCACCTTCCGGGGAAGACGCTCCCCCGGACCCGGCCGTCCAATAGACGAGGAGATCCACCATGCCCGGCAAGCTGATCGGAATCGACCTCGGGACCACCAACTCCTGCGCCTGCGTGATGGAATCCGGCGACGCGCGGGTCATCCCCAACCGCGAGGGGAGCCGAACGACCCCGAGCATCGTGGCCTTCACGGACAAGGGCGACGTGCTCGTCGGCCACATCGCCAAGCGCCAGAGCGTCACGAACCCCCAGCGCACCCTCTTCGCCATCAAGCGCCTGATCGGCCAGAAATACGAGTCCCCGAAGGTCCTCGAGGCCGTCCACCGCCTGCCCTTCAGCGTGGCGAAGGCTCCGAACGGCGACGCCTGGGTCAAGGTGGGCGATCGGGACTATGCGCCCCCGGAGATCAGCGCCATCGTGCTGAGGAGCCTCAAGCAGGCCGCGGAGTCCTTCCTCCACGAGGAGGTGACCGACGCGGTGATCACGGTGCCGGCCTACTTCGACGACGCCCAGCGCCAGGCCACCAAGGACGCCGGCCGCATCGCCGGGCTGAACGTGCTGCGCATCATCAACGAGCCCACGGCCGCGGCGCTGGCCTATGGCATCGACAAGAAGGGCCAGAAGAAGCTGCTGGCGATCTACGACCTCGGCGGCGGCACCTTCGACTTCACGCTGATGGAGATGAACGACGGCGTCTTCGAGGTGCTGGCCACCAGCGGCGACACCTTCCTGGGCGGCGAGGACTTCGACCACGCGATCCTGGTCTGGCTCGCCGACCAGTTCAAGGAGCGGACCGGCATCGACCTCATGGGCGACCGCATGGCCCTCCAGCGTCTCAAGGAGGCCAGCGAGAAGGCCAAGTGCGAGCTTTCCACCCTGGAGAGGGTGGACATCCGGCTGCCCTTCATCGCGCAGGGGCCCTCCGGCCCCCAGCACCTGGAGGCCACCCTCACGCGGGAGCAGCTCGAGGACATGGTCCGCAGCCTGGTGGAGTCAACCCTGGGCCCCGTCCGGGACGCCATCGAGCACGCCGGGAAGAACCCCTCCGACGTGGACGACGTCATCCTCGTGGGCGGCCAGACGCGCATGCCCCTCGTCCAGCGGAAGGTGCAGGAGTTCTTCGGGAAGGAGCCCAACCGCAACATCAACCCCGACGAGGTGGTGGCCACCGGCGCCTCCATCCAGGGGGCGGTGCTGACCGGCGACGTGAAGGATCTCGTGCTGCTGGACGTGACGCCCCTCAGCCTCGGCATCGAGACCCAGGGTGGCGGCTTCGTGAAGATCATCGGCCGGAACACCACCATCCCCGTGCGGGACAGCCGGACCTTCACCACCGTGGCGGACAACCAGAGCCGGGTGGAGGTCCACGTCCTCCAGGGCGAACGGGAACTCTCCGAGTACAACAAGAGCCTCGGCCGCTTCGACCTCATCAACCTGCCGCCCCTGCCCAAGGGCGTGCCCCAGATCGAGGTCACCTTCGACATCGACTCCAATGGCATCGTGCGGGTGAGCGCCCGGGACCTGATGACCGGCCTCGAGCAGAGCATGAGCATCCGGCCCAGCTCGGGCCTCTCCGAGCTGGAGATCCAGCGCATGCTCCGCGAGGCCCAGAACAACGCCGAGACCGACGCGAAGCGCAAGGAGGAGCTGAAGTACGTGGCCTCCGCCGAAGGGCTGCTGTTCTCGTGCGACAAGAGCTTCGCGGACTGCGGGAAGTACCTCACGCCCGAGAACCAGGCCTTCGTGCGGGAGGTCCTCAGCGACACGCGGCAGGCGGTGGCCGCCAAGGACATCGAGGCCCTGCGCGCCAGCGAGGACAAGCTGCTGGAGTGCCAGAAGCTGCTGACCGACGCCGTCCTCGCCGCCAGCGACGCGATGATGAAGAGCCTGGAGGCCGGGGACGACGGCATGCCCCAGGGCTGAGGCGGCGGTCAGGCCGCCGCCTCAGGTAATCTGGAAGCATGAAGCGGGACTACTACGACGTGCTGGGCGTTCCCAGGAGCGCCTCCCTGGACGAGATCAAGAAGGCCTACCGCAGGCTGGCCATGCAATACCACCCGGACCAGAACCCCGGGGACAAGGCCGCGGAGGAGAAGTTCAAGGAGGCCGCGGAGGCCTATTCGGTCCTCTCGGACGCTGACAAGCGCCGGACCTACGACCAGTTCGGCCACGCTGGCCTGGGCGGAGGCGGCAACGGGCCCGGCTTCCAGTTCGATCCCCGGCAGTTCTCGGACTTCGAGGACATCCTCGGCAGCTTCTTCGGGGGCGGGGTCTTCGGCGACTTCTTCGGGGGGCCCCGGCGCCGACCGGGGCAGGGGGAGCCGGGTTCGGACCTCCAGGTGAACCTCCGCCTGTCCTTCCGGGACGCGGTGTTCGGCGTGGAGGTCCGGGAGATCGAGGTGCCCCGGCTCGAGGCCTGCGAGACCTGCCAGGGCTCCGGTTGCGAGAAGGGGACCCGGCCGGAGACCTGCGGCCAGTGCGGAGGCCGGGGCCAGGTGGCCGTGCGCCAGGGCTTCCTCCAGATGCTGGCCACCTGCCCCCGGTGCGGCGGCCGCGGCCAGACCATCCCGAAGCCTTGCCGGACCTGCCAGGGCGAGGGCCGGGTGCACCGCCGCTCCAAGGTCAGCTTCAGGATCCCCGCCGGCGTGGACCGCGGGACCCGCCTGCGCCTGACCGGCCAGGGGGAGTCGGGGCGGTCCGGCGGCGAGGCCGGGGACCTCTACATCGTCTTCGACGTGGAGCCGGATCCGCGCTACGAGCGGGACGGCTTCGACCTCCACGCCCGCCTCGAGGTGCCCTGGCCCACCCTGGTCCTCGGCGGCACCGTCCAGGTCGAGACCCTCTACGGGCCCGATAACGTCAAGCTCGCCCCCGGGACCCCGGGGGACAAGGTCCTGAAGCTGGCCAACGCCGGGATCCCCCGCCTTCGGGGCGGGGGGCGGGGAGACCTCTACCTGCACCTCAGGGTCGCCATCCCCACGAAGCTCAGCTCCGGGCAGAAGGACCTGGTGCGGCGGCTCTCGGAGGCGCTTGAGGGGGGCGGCGAGCCTCCGTCCCCGCCCGCGGAGGGCGGGGCCGAGGCCGAGGCCGAGGGCTTCCTGGCCAAGGTCTTCGGCTCCGACAAGGGGAAGAAGCGGAAGAAGCGCTGAGCCGCGTCCGGCCAACCCTCACTCGGCGTCGGCGGTGAGGACCCGCGCCTTCCCCTGGAGCTTCGCCTTGAGGAGGGCGAGGTCCGCCGCGTCCAGCAGGGCCTGGGCCCCGTCGGCGTGCTCGGGGAAGGCCGCCACCCCGACGCTCACGGAGAGGGCGATGCTCCGCCCCTCGCCGACGAGCGGGGACTCCTGCACGCGCTCCAGGAGCCTCTGCCCGAGCTTCGCGCCCCCGGTCGCGGTCGCGCCCAGCAGGAGGATGCAGAACTCGTCGCCGCCGTAGCGGTAGAGGCGGTCCTGGCTGCGGATCAGGTGCGAGGCCACGTCCGCCACCCGGGCCAGGGCCCGGCTCCCCGCGCTGTGGCCGTGGGCGCTGTTCAGGGCCTTCAGGTTGTCCACGTCCACGAAGAGCAGGGCCAGGGACTCACCCCTGGCTGCGGCCTCCCGCACGCGGTTCGGCAGGTCCACCTCGAGACAGCGCCGGTTCTGCGCGACCGTGAGATCGTCCTTGAAGGAGAGCAGCCGGCTGCGCTCCAGGTCCCAGGCGTTCTCGAGGAGCGTCTCCACCTCCTTGAGCCAGGAGAGCACCCGGCTGGGCCGGCGGGGCCGGGGCCGGAGGCGGAGGATGCCCATGCGGGAATCGGGGCAGATCCAGTCCGCCTCGCCCTGCTCCACCAGGGCCTCGGCCTCGTCGAAGGGCAGGGGGGATTCCGGGAAGCCCGACCCCACCCGCTGGTAGTAGGCGTCCTGCCCGCGGACCCAGATGCCGCCCGCCGCGGCCCCGGTGGAGCGGGAGGCCTGGTCGAAGACCATGTGCAGAAGTTCGTCGAGGCTCGCGGAGTGGAGCATCTGCCGGAGCCAGCCCTCGGCCCCGAGCTCCCGCGACCGGAGGCGCAGGAGCGCCCCCCGGGCCGCCTGCACCGGGTTGCTGGACCGGAGAACCCAGCCGGACCGGTGCAGCAGGACGTGGCTGGCATCCTCGGGGCTGGCCTCGCCCACCCACCAGAGCACGTCGGTGGCCTCGGGCGGGATGAGGTTGATGTCCAGGCGGTCGGCGATGATCAGGTAGACCCCTTCGCCCTTGGGCTCGTCCCGCTCGAAGCCCGCCTCGCGGAGCACCGCCTCCAGCGCCCCGGCCTGGGGGTCCGCTCGGGTCTGGAGCCACTTGATCCGCGGCATCCGCTCAGCCCAGCGCGGCTTCGAGGCGGGCGCCGAGGCGGTCCAGGTGGGCGGCGAGGGCGTCCAGCGGCCCCGCGGCCTCCCGGGTGCCGCGTTCCGAGCGGACCCAGCGCTTGAGCAGGGCGAGGGCCTGGGGATCGCGGACGCCGAGCTTCTTGGTGGACTGGATGAGGCGGTGGGCGAGGCGGGTACGCTCCCCGCTCTCCTTGGGGGTCTCCCGGAGCTGGACCGCGAGCCTCTGGGCCTCCCGGGCCACCATGAGGTCGTGGCGGATCAGGGGGACCCGGGCGTTGATCCGCAGCAGGAACAGCTCGAGGTATCTCAGGAGCTCGCCCACGACCTCCGTGGCGTCGGTCAAGGCCCGCTCGATGTCGCCCGGGTTCTCCAGGATGCGGGTGAGGGACGAGATGAGCCGTTCCATCTCGGCCCGGTCCTGGGTGCGGATCAGCAGGAACTCCGGGCTGCGGCGGAACGCGATGACCTGGTTCTGCGCCTGGGAGATGCTGAGGGCGAGCCGCGGCCAGTCCTTGAGCTCGAGCTGGACCTGGAGCTGGCCAAGCACGGGATCGAGGAGCTCCCAGAGGCGGTGGAGGCGCTGGCGGAGGCGGTCGCCTTCCTCGGTGAGGGACGGCGAGTCGGGGAACATCCGCTGCCGGAGCTCGGGCGAGAAGAGGCCGACCAGGTCCCCCATGAGCTGGCGCTGGTGGTTCACCAGGAGGGCCTTGAGGTTGTCCATGGTGAGCGCCAGGTGGTCGGAGTCGTTGAGGCCGAGGGCCTGCTGGAGCAGCCCCCGGATCGTGCTCTGGTCCTGGAGCAGGGCCAGGACCGCCTGGCGCAGGAAGGCCGTCAGGAGGAGCGTCTCCTCGGTGCCCTTGGGCAGGCCTTCGGCGTTCTGCGGCTGGTAGACCCGCTCCGCCAGCCGCCCGAGCTCGTGTTCGATGACGTGGAAGGTCGGCACCAGCGCGTACCGCTCGGGGGTGGACATCCCCGCCGCCGGCGGGATGGGCTCCACCAGGCTCAGGAGCGCCAGATGCGAGGCCAGGCCCCGGGCGACGATGCGGAAGGCGGCCGGGCGGGTGTGGCGGAGCTCCTTCAGCAGCCGCCGCACCTCGCCGGGCATGGCCTGCTGGAGCATGTGCTCGTCGTAGCGCGGGAGGGACCAGCCCAGGTGGTTCCACAGCCACTGGAGGCTGCCCCGGACCTGCTCCACCGCAGGCCAGTGGATGCCCCGGTCGAGGGGGCGCAGGAGGATCAGCCGCAGGGACGCGAGGACGTGCTGCACCAGCATGAGGGGTTCCACCCGGGCGCGGGTCGCCTCCGGGACGAAGCCCTCCAGCAGTTCCACCAGCTTCTGCACCGCCTCCAACGGGCGGCCGCCCGCCCCCTGCAGGGCCCGGTTCAGGGCCTTCATCTGGGCGTTGAGGCGGGCCACCCGCGCCTCCCCGTCCTCGCTCTGCTCCAGCACGGCGAGAAGGAGCCGGATCTCCTCCCGGCGCTCCTGGACGAAGGCGGACCAGTGCTCCTGGAGCTCGGCCTGCCCGTCCCGGCCGAGGCTGGTGGACATGGTGCGGAGGGACGCGATGAAGTTGAGCAGGTGGACGACCCAATCGGGCTCCTCGTTCAGCTCCATCACCACCATGTTGGCCTCCTCGGCCAGCTCCCCGAGCTCCGCGAGGCTGTGGGTGAGGACGTGCCCCATGGCCGCCCGCGACTCCCCGAGGCGGCGGTCCGAGAACTGGTTCAGGAACGCGAGGAAGAGGCCGTAGGAGCGGCGGAGGCGGGCGAGCTGCGGCGAGTCCGGCGAGGGCGCGCCGTCGGCCGGAGGGCTCCCCTTCGGCAGCGGCTCCAGGGCCGCCTCGCCGAGCTGGAGGATCTCGCGCAGCAGGTCCAGGTCCTGGGGCGAAAGCCCCTTGTCCCGGATGAGCTGCCGGGCCTGGTGAAGGCGCTGGGGGCCGCCCGTGCTGGGAGACATGCCCATGAGGATATCCAGGCGACGGAATCTTGCTAGACGCAACCAAGGTTTCTAGAGTGCTACCATTCATCACCCATCCGGAGGCACTTCGTGGCCAGCAAGCTCGGCGAAATGCTCGTCAAGGCCCAGCTCATCACCCAGGAGCAGCTGGACGAGGCGATGAAGATCCAGCGCCGGGAGGGGGGGAAGCTGGGGACCCTCGTGGTCCGCCAGGGCTACTGCTCGGACCAGGACATCGTGAGCTTCCTCGGGATGCAGTACGGCGTGCCCGCCGCGGACCTGGACCAGTGGCCCGCCATCGAGCCCAGCGTCATCGCCCTGGTGCCCGCCGATCTGGCCATGAAGCACAAGGTGCTCCCCCTGCAGCGGTCCGGGAACGTCCTCACCCTCGCCATGTCGGACCCCACCGACATCTTCGCCATGGACGACATCCGGTTCCACACGGGCTACAACGTGGACCCCGTGGTCTCCAGCGAGATGGGCCTCGCGAGGGCCATCGAGCGCTACTACGGAGGGGCTTCGGGCCTGCGCCTCCGGGACGAGCCCCGGGCCGCCGGATCCTCCGCTGCCTCCGCCTCGCAGGCGTCCGCCCAGGCCGTCTCCCCCTTCAACTTCGACGACACCGCCGGCGAGGCCCTGGACCTCAAGTCCCTGGAGGAGGAGCTGGGGGACACGGATACCGAGTTCGACGCGGTCGGGGACGACGAGGAGAGCGTCAACGTCAACGCCCTGAAGCAGGGCAGCGAGGACGCCCCGGTGGTGCGCCTGGTGAACATGGTGCTGGTGGACGCCATCCGGAAGGGCGCCTCGGACATCCACATCGAGCCCTACGAGAAGCACTACCGCATCCGATTCCGCATCGACGGCCTGCTCTCGGAGGTCATGCGTCCCAACCTGAAGTTGAAGGACCCGCTGACGAGCCGCGTGAAGATCCTGGCCAAGCTCAACATCGCCGAGAAGCGCCTGCCCCAGGACGGACGCATCAAGCTCCGCGTGAACATGGGCGGCAAGCAGAAGACCATCGACTACCGCGTCTCGGTGCTGCCCTGCCTCTTCGGCGAGAAGATCGTGCTGCGGCTCCTGGACAGCGACAAGCTGATGCTGGACCTCACGAAGCTCGGTTTCGAGCCCGAGAGCCTCGAGCGGTGGGACCGTCAGATCAGCAAGCCCTACGGCATGGTGCTCGTGACCGGGCCGACGGGATCCGGCAAGACGAACACCCTGTACTCCTCCATCGCCAAGCTCAACACCACGGACGTCAACATCATGACGGCCGAGGACCCGGTGGAGTTCAACTTCGCCGGCATCAACCAGGTGCAGATGAAGGAGCAGATCGGGCTGAACTTCGCCGCCGCCCTGCGGTCCTTCCTGCGCCAGGACCCCAACATCATCCTGGTGGGCGAGATCCGCGACTTCGAGACGGCCGAGATCGCCATCAAAGCGAGCCTCACGGGCCACCTCGTGCTCTCCACCCTCCACACCAACGACGCCCCCAGCACCATCAACCGCCTGATGAACATGGGCGTCGAGCCATTCCTGGTGGCGACCTCCGTGAACATCATCTGCGCCCAGCGGCTCGTTCGCCGCCTCTGCGCCGCCTGCAAGGGCCCCGACGCCCACCCGCCGGCGGCCGAGGCCCTGATGAAGGTCGGCTTCACGGACCAGGAGGCGAAGACCATCAAGCTGCTGGGCACCAAGGGCTGCGACACCTGCAACCAGAAGGGCTACAAGGGCCGGGTCGGCCTCTACGAGGTGCTGGAGATGTCCGAGACCCTCAAGGACATGGTCCTCACCGGCGCGTCGGCCATCGAGCTCCGGGAGCAGGCCGTGAAGGAGGGGATGCTGACCCTCCGGCGGTCCGGGTGCCGGAAGGTGCTCGACGGGGTCACGACCATCGAGGAGATCGTCCGGGAGACCGTGCTGTAGGATCCACAACCCCCCATCCGGAAAGGGACCCCCATGAGCGATGGCAACCAGTACGTCGTCCCCCTGCAGCAGCTGCTGAAGACGATGGTGGAATACGGCGGGACCGATCTCCACATCACCACCGAGACCGCGCCCCAGATCCGCATCGACAGTCGGATGGTGCCCCTGAAGCTCCCGCCCCTGGACGCCTCCCAGACGCGGTGGCTCTGCTACGGCGTCATGACCGACCAGCAGAAGCACCGCCTGGAGGAGGACCTGGAGGTGGACTTCTCCTTCGGCCTGCAGGGAGTGGCGCGGTTCCGCGCCAACGTGTTCAACCAGCGGGGCGCCACGGCCGGGGTCTTCCGCACCATTCCGGAGAACATCCGGAGCTTCGAGCAGCTCGGCCTTCCCCCGGCGGTGCAGTCCCTCTGCGACAAGCCCCGGGGCCTGGTCCTCGTGACCGGAGTGACGGGATCCGGCAAGTCCACCACCCTGGCGGCCATGATCGACAAGATCAATGACACCGAGCCGCTCCACATCCTCACCATCGAGGACCCGGTGGAGTACGTCCACCGGCACAAGCGCTGCGTCGTGAACCAGCGCGAGATCCACGCCGACACCCACAGCTTCAAGAAGGCCCTCCGCTCGGCCCTGCGCCAGGATCCGGACGTCGTGCTCGTGGGCGAGATGCGCGACCTCGAGACCATCGAGTCCGCGCTGACCATCGCGGAGACCGGGCATCTCACCTTCGGGACCCTGCACACCAGCTCCTGCGTCCAGACCATCAACCGCGTCATCGACGTCTTCCCGAGCCACCAGCAGGCCCAGGTCCGTGCCCAGCTGTCCCTTGTGCTGGAGGGCGTCATCTGCCAGTCCCTCATTCCCAAGTCGAGCGGGAAGGGCCGGGCCCTGGCGCTGGAGGTGATGATCCCGAACCCCGCCATCCGGAACCTGATGCGCGAGGACAAGATCCACCAGGTGTACGGCGTGATGCAGACGGGCCAGATGAAGTACGGGATGCAGACCTTCAACCAGAGCCTCGCGGAGCTGGTGCTGAAGGGGGAGATCACCCAGGACGTGGCCATGAGCTACTCCTCCAACCACGACGAGCTCAGGGAACTGATCAACCGGGGGGTCGGGACGGTGGGGTCGGCCCCGCCACCTCCCCCGAAGAAGGAGGGCAACCCCCTCCTCGGGGGCCGGAACCCGAACATCAAATATTGAAGTTTCCCAGGTACTTCCACCCCGTTGCGGCAGGGCCTATGCTTGAACCCAAGACTTCATCGGAAGGTTGACGCGAGGTTTTATGCCTGCATATGCATGGAAGGGTAAGAACCGCTTGGGCGAGGTCCAGGAGGGGATCCTGGTCTCAGACTCGAAGGAAGCCGCCTCCATCACGCTGCGCCGGAACGGCATCCAGGTCATCAGCGTCAAGGCCCAGCAGGCGAGCCAGGGCAAGTCCTTCGGCAAGGTCAAGCAGAAGGACCTGGCCATCTTCACGCGACAGTTCAGCGTGATGATCGACGCGGGCCTGCCCCTGGTGCAGTGCCTGGAGATCCTCGGATCCCAGCAGCAGGACAAGGGTTTCGCCAAGACCATCGACGCGGTCCGCCAGGACGTGGAGCAGGGGGCGACCCTCCAGGCCTCCCTCTCCAAGCATCCAAGGGCTTTCAGCGACCTCTACGTGAACATGGTGGGGGCCGGGGAGTCGGGCGGCATCCTGGACGTCATCCTCCAGCGCCTCTCCCAGTACATCGAGAAGGCGGTGAAGCTGAACGCCAAGGTCAAGAGCGCGATGACCTACCCCATCGCCGTGATCAGCATCGCGATCATCGTGGTGGTCGTGATCATGGTGAAGGTCATCCCGGTGTTCGCCGCCATGTACGAGGGCCTGGGCTCATCGCTACCCTTCCCGACCCGCCTGTGCATCGCCATCTCAAACGTTCTCATCCGTTACAGCTACCTGGTGATCCTTTTCGTGGTCGTCGCCTGGTTCGGCACCCGCCAGTACTACCGGACCCCCACGGGCAAGCTGCAGATCGACTCCCTCCTGCTGAAGACCCCCGTCCTGGGGGATGTCCTCCTGAAGGTGGCCGTCGCGCGGTTCTGCCGGACCCTCGGCACCCTCACCTCCTCGGGCGTGCCTATCCTCGAAGGCATGGAGATCACGGCCAGGACCGCGGGCAATCTCGTCATCCAGAACGCGATCCTCAAGGCCCGGGAGGCGGTGGAGCAGGGCCGGAACATCTCGGCGCCCCTCTCGGAGACCAAGGTCTTCCCCCCAATGGTCATCCACATGGTGGCCGTGGGCGAGGCCACCGGCGCCCTGGACAACATGCTGTCGAAGGTGGCCGACTTCTACGAGGATGAGGTCGACAACGCCGTCGCCGCCCTCACCTCCCTGATGGAGCCGATAATGATCGCCGTGCTGGGCGCCATCATCGGATTCATCGTGATCGCCATGTACCTGCCGATCTTCAGCCTCGCCGAGGCCTTCGACAAGAGCTGACGTCGTCCACGGAGGCAACCCATGTCCCAACGCAATCGCAGCCGAGGCTTCACCCTCATCGAGATCCTGGTGGTCCTCGCCATCATCGGCACCATTTCGGCCATCGCCATCCCCGCGCTTCTGGGCCAGCGGAAAAAGGCGCGCCTGATCGGCGACGCCCAAACCAACGCCCGAGTCGTGGCCATGGGCATGGAAAACCGGAAGGCCGAGAACGGGGTCTACGGTCCCGCCGGCGCCAAGGCCGTCTGGACTGGAGCCTCGGATACCCCCTCGCTCTCGGGATTCACGTCGAACCCGATCCCCACCTTCGCACCGAAGGGGAACACGCACATGCGCTACACCCTGACCCTCGGCGCCACCGGCCTAACCTATACCCTCCAGGCGGACGACCAACAGGACGGTAACAAGAAGATCTACGTCACGGACCAGACGGGAAAGCAAGTCTATCCTTGACCGAAGGCCGGGACCCCTGAAGCAGAAGCCCCGCCCTCTGGCGGGGCTTCTGCTTCAGGGGTTCCGGCATGGCGGCATAGGCTCGGTGCGCGTCGGAGGTTCCCCTCTCCCCACAAAAAAGAAGCCTCCGGGGTATCCCGGAGGCTTCTTTTACTGGTAGGTGGCGGCTTAATCGATGGCCACGACCTTAGAGATCACCACGGAGGCGCCAGACTTCTGGTACTTGCCGCGGATGATGACCACCGGGTGGTTGTCGCCCGTGACCGGATCCGGGAAGGAAGCCACGGCCGAGAGCGTCACCTTGCCGAGGCCGGGGGCGCCACCAGTCGAAACGTAAGGCGTGGAGGTCCCACCATACGGGTTCTTGGCCTTGGGGTACTTGTAGTTGCTGAGCTGGAGCACGGCGCCCGGAACGGACGCGACGTTGAACGTCGAACCATTCTTCTGGCGGAGGTCATCTCCAGCGCGGGCGATTTCACCGGCGATATTGTTGACCAGGGACTCCACCGCACGGATCTTGGCCTTCTCACGCTGGCCGAGCAGGGCGGGGATGGCGATCGCGGCGATGATGCCGATGATCGCGAGCACGAGCAGGAGCTCGATGAGGGTGAAACCGGACTGCTTCTTCATGGGGCCTCCTTGGGGCACGATTGCAGTGATTGTAATGCGAGTGTCATGCCAATCGGTTTAATTCATATTGAAATTTAAAATATATTATGTATATGGACATTTTGTGATCCGAGTCCAAGGCGTTTGACGCAATGCGTCACATGGTTGATTCTCACCGTCCTCCCAGGGCAGTGGTCTGGGTCTTCATCGGCTCTGGGAGGAATTGCAGGAATGGAGAGAGTTCCTTGGCCATCTCGTCCTTCCCGACCTCGGCGGACGATAATACATTGAACCCTTTCAAGGTTTGACGTTCATACCGATCGATCCCGACCGGGTTGAAGAGCAGCAGATCCTCCCCTCGCACCAAGCCAGAACTCAAGGGACGGTTCCTGAACCGCTCGTCGTTCAGGTCGGACGCGAACCACATCCCGTTCGGAAAGACGAAGAGGGAGTCCAAGAGCTCTTTGGGGTCGATTCCCGCGCCTACACGATCTTTGTCTGCCTTCTCGGCCTGGGTTTCAATATGGGTGGCCCGGATCGTCGGGAATTGGATCAAGAGGGGTTTGTCCCTGGCCCGCAGTTCCAGGGGCGATCCGTCCACGGTCCTGCACAGGGCATCCCGAAGCTCGACCCAGGTGAAATTGTCCTGGGGCTTGAATGCATGCGAGGTCCTGCCGAAGGGATGGAGAGGTACCCAGAGGCTGTAGGGTTCGAGGGAGAATCCGTGGTAGCCCTCGAGGTGCGTGAGCAGTTCGCCCTCCGGGCTGCGGAGCTCGATGTGGTATTCGCCATGGTCGGCGGTCAGAACTCCAGAGAGGGCGGGGTACTGTGATTCCCACGACTTCATGGCCGGGTTCAATTCACGGAGGATGCGCCGAGCGCGTGAGGAGAAGTGGTAGAGGGCGCTTGACCGTGGATCGGCTCGCTCGTAATTGTCCGAAACGGCCTCCTCCGGGTTCACATAGCTTCGGAAGGACCATGGACTGTCCAGGAGCCAACGCCAGGGTCGGATGGTCTGCAATTCCGACGCGGTGCTCCGGATGGGCTCGTGGAGGCAGCAGGTGTGGGCGAAGACCCAATGGTGGGAAGACACCAGCCTTCCGATGTCGCGGTAGAACGCTCGGATGTCGGCCCAGGGGTTCGTGTTTTCGATGGGGGCCAGATAGTTCTGCCCCCAGCTGTAAACGGGGAAGATGGTCCCCATTCCGAGGGTGTACCAGTACTTCCAGCCTCCCGGAGATTCCCTCACCGTGGTGAAGAGATTCGGCTGATTGCCGAATCCGGCCGTGAGGCTGTCGTCGATGGCCCAGGCGGTCCGGAGACCCCTCTCCCTCGCCAGGGCGAGCAGACGGAACTCCTCTGGATGCTCCAGGTCCCCCTTGAAGGGCATGATGATCGAATTCCTGAGCCGTACCGGGTCCTTGCCCAGGAGCAAGCTCCAGGAACGCCGGGTGGCCGGGGCCACGCAGGCGGGCATGACGCCGTTCGGCGCTTTCCATTCAGGCATATGACGTTCGAGGACATCCCGGCGCATGCCATCGATGCCGAGGATCAGCACCCGCGGAGTCTCGGGAGGCAGCGCAGGCTGACTCGGCATGGATTTCCTGAACAGGTCATGGGGGACCTGAGGCAACAGGATCAGCAAGGCCAGGTAGGCGAAGGTCCGCAGGGCGGCGCCTTTGCGGCATTCCGCCCGGAACCGGAGGCCGAGGAGCCAAGTCCCTGATCCCAGGAAGAGGAGCAGGAGCAAGCCCATGGGGAGGCGCTTGAGCCCGGGAAGGCCGACCATGCCCATCGGCACCATGCTGAACAGGACACCGTGGAAGAACAGGCAGGTGCCCAGAGCCATCCTGAACCCTTCGGTGAACCTGAGGTGTTCCTTCAGGTTTGCGCCTTGCCAGTCCGAGGTGAGAAGTTTGGCGACGAGGGCGGAAAGGAGTCCGAAGCCGACGTAGAAGGCGAGCGCCGTCAGGGCCCACTCAACACTGGCCTTGAGGATGGTGCCGGTCAGTTCGATTTGGGGCAGGAAGGGGTGAGGCTTGTCCCGCAGTTGGAAAACCACGCGGACGCCGAGCAGGAACCAGGTCAGGGTCCAGGCAGCGCACACTCCGAGCAACCACCAGACGCGGCCATTTCGGATCTTCATTGGTTGGGCTCCTGGGCAGAGGGCGATTCAGCGCCGATCGAGTTCATGGAGGAGGCGGTTTGCGCCCGGGTGCCTGGGGTCGGCCTGAAGAGCCTCCAGGGCCGCGTCTTTCGCTGCCTCCGGGCGGCCAAGATCCTTCAGGATCTGACCCCGGCGCCAGTGGACCGTGGCCAAGCCGCCCGTCCCGCCCTCGAGAGGCTCCGACCTCAGGCTTTCGAGGGCGGCGAGCCCTTCCTCCCGGTGGATGCCTGCGCGGGCTGCGATCTTCCCGAGTTGCAGCTTCAACAGACTGGGAGCGTCCACGGACCTTCGCGACTCCTGGGCCAGTGTCCAGGCCTCCTCCCCCTGGTCCGCGTCGAGCAGAGCGTCGGTGACAGCCTGAAGTCCCCGACCTGAGCCCCGAACGTTGGGCCACAGCCGCCTTGCCTCCGAAGCGAGGCGCACCTTCCATGCCTCACGGCCGAGGGTCTCGCGGGTCGACTTCAGACCCAGGGCATCCAGGTACCCATAAACCACACCGGGGTCCCGGGCGGCCTCGGCCAAGGCTTGGCGCAGGTGGGGCTCGGCTTCCGCCCAGCGGCCGTCGAGCGCCAGGACCATTCCGCGGAGCAGAGCCCCCCGGGCGGGGGAGACCTGGGCAAGGCGGTCGGCGCAGCGCAGCGCCTCCCGAGTGGATCCACCCATCAAGCCCGGCAGTTGCTGGTAGGAGAGTGCCAAGCTGTTCCAGGCTGCCACCAGCGTAGGATCCAGGTCGGTCGCCCTGCGGAAGTCCTGGAGTGCGGACGACGCCTTCCGGATGCTGCCAAGGTTGCGCTGCTGCACGGCCTGACCAGCCCTGGATAGCCCGCGGGCGAGGTGGGCGTCCGCGGCATTCCCATCCAGCGCGAGGGCTCTCTCTGCAGCCTTGTCCGCTTCCTGGAAGCGCAGGAAGGATGCCAGGGCCTGGGATTTCGCGGCCCAGGCGAGCGCGTTGCCTGGGTGCCTGATGAGCTCGGCCTCCGCATCAGAGAGAGCTTTGAGATACCGCCCCGCGTCCAGATCCCCCCGCGGGTTGTAGGCCGACTGGGGGGCGGGGTTCATGGCCAGGAGGGCCGCTGGGATCAGCAACATAAAGGGGCCAGTGTAGCGGGGTTGCGGGTCCCTGGGGTACTCTCGTGGTTCCCCCCATGAGTGCACTGACGCGATTCCGGAGGATTTCCAATGCTGATGAAGGGCAAGCGCGGATTGGTGGTGGGCGTCGCCAACAAGCGGTCCATCGCATGGGCCATCGCCCAGCGCTGCCTCGACCACGGCGCGCAACTGGCCTTCAGCTACCAGAACCAGCGGCTCGGAGAGAACGTGAAGGAGCTCACCACTGGGATTGAGGGGGCGATCACCTTTGCCATGGACGTCTCCGAGGATGCCCAGGTGAAGCAGGGATTCGACGGTCTCAGGCAGGCCTGGGGCGGATTGGACTTCCTGGTCCACGCGGTCGCCTATGCCCCTCGGCAGGCCCTGGAGGGCGACTTCGTCTCCACCACCCGGGACGACTTCCGCATCGCCCTGGATGTGAGCGCCTACAGTCTTCCCGTCCTCGCGCACGCGGCCAAGAGCCTCATGCAGGAGGGCGGCTCCATCGTCACCCTCAGCTATCTGGGGGCGGAAAGGGTCATGCCGAACTACAACGTCATGGGTGTCGCCAAGGCGGCCCTGGAAAGCAGCGTCCGCTATCTTGCCAGCGACCTGGGGCCCCACGGCATCCGGGTCAACGCCCTCAGCGCCGGCCCTATCAAGACCCTCGCAAGCTCGGGGATCAGCGGTTTCTCCAGCATCCTCGACCACCACCGCACCAAGAGCCCGCTGCGCAAACTGGTGGAGCTGGAGGAAGTTGCAGATGGAGCCATCTTCCTCCTCAGCGACCTGGGCCGGGGCGTGACTGGCCAGACCCTTTACGTGGACGGTGGCTACAACATCATGGCGGTTTGAGCCGGTGGCGTTCTTCGCGAGCTTTCTCGGGGCCTTCCTCCTCTTCGCCCTCCAGCCCCTCCTGGGGAAGGCGCTTCTTCCGATCTTCGGCGGCGGTGCCGGGCCGTGGATCGCCTGCATGCTCTTCTTCCAGATCGTCCTCCTGGCCGGATATGCCTACGCCCACGGCGTCGGCCGTTGGATTGGGGGCAAGGTCTTTCTGCGGATCCACGGGACGCTGGCGCTCGTCGCTCTTGCCGTCCTTGCCTGGGGCGCCGGACATGGATGCCCATGGCTGCCTCCCGCGGACGCCGAGGCCGGCACCCTCTATCCGCCCGTGGCCATCCTGGTCACCCTCGCGCTGCGCGCGGGGGTGCCCCTGGTCCTCCTCTCCGCGACCTCCCCGCTGGTCCAGGCGGCTGTTGCGAGGCTTGACCCCGGCAAGGACCCCTACCGCCTCTATGCGGTCTCCAATGCCGGATCCCTGTTCGGACTGCTCGCCTACCCGATCCTCCTCGAGCCATTGGTGGACATGAACGTCCAGGCCTGGGCCTTCGGGGCCCTGTTTCTGGTCTATCTAGGGCTCATGTTCAAGCTGATGGCGGGTGTGCCCGGTGCCGGTGCCGACCCGGAGCTGAAGGCTGGCAACGGCGCTGACGCAATCCGGATCCGACCCTGGCGCGACCGCGCAGCCTGGATGGGATTCGCCGCTCTGGGGACCATCTGGCTCTGTGCAGTCACCAACCGCCTGTCCACGGATGTCGCCTCGATCCCCCTCCTTTGGGTGCCCCCGCTGGCCCTCTACCTCCTCACCTTCATCCTCGTCTTCGAGACCCGCTGGTCCTTCACGGGCCCAGGCTGGCGCGTCGGGCTCGGGACGTCCGTCCTCATCGTCGCGGTCCTGCTGGGCGCCGGCCCGCTGATCACCAGTCTCTTCGACCAGTACGGCACAGGTGCCTCCAGGAGTCTCATGCCGGTCGCTCGCGGCGTCGCCTGGCTCTACGAGCATGCCAGTCTCCAGCGGGTCCTGATGGTCCTCGGGGCAACGGCCGGTTGCCTCCTGGCCCACGGGCGCCTGGCTGACAAGAGGCCTCTCCCGGGCCGGCTCACAGAATACTATCTCTCCATCTCGGCGGGCGGCGTCCTGGGTGGGCTCTTCGTGAGTCTGGGCGGCCCCCTGCTCTTCGACCAGGACCATGAACTGGGCCTCGCGACCGCAGCCACGGGCCTCTACGTGCTGCACTCATTCAGGAGGGGGAAGGGCTGGGGAAGATTGCCCGGCCTTGCCATTGGCGCCTTGGCCACTGGCCTGGCCGCCCTCGGCGTGTTCATCCAATCGATCAACAGGACCCGTTACGTGGGCCGCGACTTCTTCGGGACCGTGGGTGTCTCCCTTCCCCACCCCAAGATCCTCGCCCTCTCCCATGGCAACACCATCCACGGCATCCAGTTCCTCCAGGATCCTCTGCGGCCCGCGAGCTACTACGGGAACGATTCGGGCATTGGCGTTGTGCTCCGCACCCTCAACGCCGAACGCCCTTCCCTGCGGGTCGGGATCGTCGGCCTCGGCGTGGGCAACACCGCCGCTTTCGGACGGACCGGGGACCACTACGACTTCTTCGAGATCAGCCCCCGCATCATCGAGATCGCCGGGACCCAGGGAACCTTCTTTTCCGTCATCAAGAAAAGCCTTGCGACCGTCCAGGTGCTCCAGGGAGATGGCCGCCTGCTGGCCACCCGGCAGGCTCGCGAACATGGACGCTACGACGTGCTGCTCATCGACGCGTTCGCCGGCGGGCACATACCTGCGCACCTGCTCACGGTGGAGGCCCTCCAGGGCTACCGTGCCGCACTCAAGCCCGACGGCCTGCTGGTGCTGCACGTGACCCACGATCTGCCCCTCGACCGACAGGCCGGCGTGAACCTCCGCCAGGCGAAGCTGGCGGGCCTCCTGATCCCCCACGACACAGTCCTCGGCCGGGACAAGCAGGGTCGCCAACTGCCGGTGGAGAACACGTCCCTCTACTGGGTTGCCGCGGCGGACCCCGCGCGGGTGTTCAGGCCTGAATTCCTGCACCGGTCGCGGCGCATCGCAGTCCCGCCGGGCACTTCCCTGCCTGATCCCATCGCCCAGGGCATGGCTGACCGCTTCCAGGCGGAGACCTCCCACATCCAGCCCTGGACTGACCAGCGCCACAGCCTGGCCTCACTGCTCTTCAACAGGTATCGCTGAACAGGGCCGGGTCAACCCTCCCGCAGGGACTGTAGGGCCTCCAGGACCTCCTGGACGTGCCCTTTGACGCTCACCCTCGGCCAGACGTGCCGGACCACGCCCTCGGGATCCACCAGGTAGGTGCTGCGCAGGATCCCTTCCACCTCCTTGCCGTACATGACCTTCCGGCCCCAGGCGCCCAGGGGCGCAAGCAGCGCCTTCCCGGGGTCCGAAAGGAGGGGGAAGGGCAGGTCGTGCTTGGCGATGAACTTCTGGTGCAGCGCCGCCCCGTCCCGGGAGATGCCGTACACCTTCGCCCCGGCCGCCCGCAGGCGCGGCCAGGCGTCCCGGAAGTCGCAGGCCTCCGTCGTGCAGCCGGGGGTGAGGTCCTTGGGATAGGCGTAGAGGACCGTCCAGGAACCGAGCAGGTCGGTCCTGGTGACCGTCCGGCCCCCTTCGTCGGGGAGGGAAAAGTCCGGGAGGGGGCGGCCTTCGAGGGGGGCTGGGGCGGTCATGGCGCGGTCTCCGGCTCGGGGTAGAGGCTCCATGCTAGGGCCAAGGCCACCAGGAGGGCAGCCCATCCCAGGGCTGTCGGGCCGCTGGCGAAGCGCGGGAGCTGCTCACGGAGGAGGAGACCCAGGGAATCGTGCTGCGGGCCGGGTCCGAGCCCCAGGAGGCGCAGGGCCGACTCGGCCCAGAGGGCCTCGAACCAGGCGGTGGGCAGCTGCCGCCGGGCCCGGGCGCCCAGGAAGGGGAGCCAGCGACGCCAGGTGGACAAGGGCCCGGCGCCCAGGGTCCGCTCCGCCAGCCAGGCCGGACCCTGGAGCCAGGGCTGGAGCGCCCCCGCGAGGGGCGCCTCGAGGTGCAGGGCGAGCAGCCCGCCCAGGAGCACGGCGAAGACGGCCCAGGTCAGGCCTCCAGCGGCCTGCGCGAGCGCCAGCAGGACCAGCAGGGCCGGGACATTGCGCAGGGCCGACCGGGCGGGCCTGAATCGGGGCTCGAGGGTGGCGAGGGCCAGCGCGGCTCCCACCGCGAGGATCGCCACGGCCGACGCGAAGCCGGCGCTGCGGAGGGCCGACAGGACCAGGCGCGCGAGGCCGTCCCGCCCCAGGTCGTCGGTGCCGAGCCAGTGGAACCACGAGGGACCCTCGTCCGCTCGCTCCAGGGCCAGGGGAAGCTCCGGCAGGAGCAGGGCCGGGAGGGCCAGCAGCCGCCAGGATCTCACCGCGCGGACCTCCCGCGCGGCGAGGCCAGCAGCCACAGCCCCGCGAGGGCCAGGACCCATAGGGAGAGTCCGTCGCGGTCCCGCACCTCGACCCGGGCGGCCCAGTCGCTGCCCAGGCCGCGCACGTTCAGCAGGCGCTCCAGCACCAGCGTGGCGGTCAGCCACAGGGGGAGGCGGGCCGCCAGCCAGTCCGGGGCGAGGCGGCGGAGCGCCCCCGAGCGCCAGGGCGCGCTGAGGGCGCGCCCCCAGGCCGCGGGGAAGGGGTGTTCCGCCGGCAGGGCCTGGGCCAGCCAACGGACCTCGCCGGGCAGGGTGGCCACGAGCAGGGCGGCGGTCCACGCTCCGACCCCCGGGGGGCCCCAGGAGGCGGGACGCAGGGCCAGGATCGCGACGCCCCACAAGGGGTCCGGCACCGCTTCCCAGAGCCTGAGCAGGGTGCTGCGCGTGGCGGCGGGCCCCCAGGCCCGGGCCAGGACCAGGGCTAGAAGGGTCAGCAGGCCGACGGCCAAGCCCGACGGTACCAGGGCCTCCCACGGGAAGGGGGGTGGCGGAAGCGGCTTCCAGAGGGCGCCCGGGAGCCATCGCGCCACGGCCAGGGCCGCGGCCCAGACCGCGAGACCCTGCACCCTTCCGTTCACCGCAGCCAGCGCCACCCGCAGGGCCCGGGGGTCGTGAAGTAGAGTCCCAAGGGGCTCGGCTGGACCTCGAGCCGGTCGTCCACCCATGTCAGGGAGGTGAGGTCGAGCAGCGGCAGCGCCCCGGGATCCGCCGCCCAGGCCTCCTGCAGCTCGCGCCAGGCCGGGGCTTCCGGCGTCTCCAGGCGCGCGAGCCAGGTCGGGAGGCGGGGATGGGTCCACCCGGTGAGGTTCATGGGGGCCTCCGGTTCCACGTAATCGAGCACCGCCCAGGGATGGGGATCGAAGAGGACCACGGTGCAGGCCGTCTCGAAGCGCCGCTCCCCGAGCTGGGCGTAGAACAGCGCCGTCTCCACGGGGCGTGGCTCGATCTCCACGCCATCCCTGGCCGCGCGGGCCCGAAGGGCCATCAGGGCCTTCTGAACCATGTCGTCGAGGGCGGGATAGTGCACCTCCAGGCGCGCGGGCCTGGCGCCCAGCGGAGCGGTGGGGCGCATCGGGGGATGGCCCAGGGTCTCCGGCCAGAGGCCGCGGCTCGGCCGGACCCTCCCGCCGAGGAATCCTTGGGGGAAGGCGTCCTCGCGCCATCGCGCCATCCAGGGGAGCACCCCCTTCCGGCGGCTCCACAGGACGGCCTGAGCGTGCATCGCCTGGTGCACTTCGTGGAGGCCCGGCGGGGGGCGCAGGTCCCGCCGCGCCGGCGGCACGCCCACGTGGAGCCAGCCCTTCTGCAGCGCCTCGAGCACACCGAGGTCGTCCGCGAGGAGGCGGAAGCGGAATCCCGCGATCCTGGGCTGGAGGAAATGGTCGCGCGCGGCAAGCGTCCAGGTGGTGCCCTTCCGGGCGGGCGCGAAGGGTCCGCTGCCCACCCCGGGCGCGCCTTCCCGGGCCACGGGGACGCGGGCGAGTTCGACGAGCAGCCGCGCCGCGGGCTTCGGTCCATCCAGCACCACGTCGCCGCCTGCGAGGCTGACGGTAACGTTCGCCAGGATGGCCCGCTTGGTGGGGCTCGCCTCCCGGGTGGCCTGGATCGCGCGGAGGGTCCAGGCGGCATCCTCGGGGCGCACCGGGCGGCCATCGGTGAAGCGGGCGTCCTTCCGGAGACGGAACCGGAGGGCGTGGCCATGGATCGTCCAGGACGTCGCGAGCCGGGGCACGGGCCGCCCCTGGACATCCAGCCCCACCAGGGCGTCCCCGGCCAGGGCCTGCAGGATGAACTGCTCCAGCCCTTCGCCGCGGATGAAGTCGAGGGGCCCGGGATCCCGCTGGAAGCTCTCCTCCACCACCCGCGGGACCGGGGACTGCGCCTCCGCGGGGCCGGGGAGGGCGAGGAGCAGGCAGAGGCCGAGGAGGGTTCGCAGCCTTCGCATCGGGGATCCTGGGACGTGGCCGAAAGCATGGCCCGATCCCGCCCCCCTGCCAACCCCCCGGAGCCCTCGGGTACGCTGGACGCGTGTCGGAACACGCATCCTCCGGGGCTCCCACCCCCCGCGCCTGGTGGTGGCCCCTGTTGGCCCCCCACCGGCCCACCCTGGTCCGCGGCCTGGCGGCCACGCTCCTCTGCAGCGTCGCCGCGGCCTTCGTGCCGTTCTGGGCCGGGCGCGCCGTGCACGCCCTGGAACTGGGCCGCTTTCCCGAGTCCCGACGCCTCCTCGGCTGGATGCTCGCCTTCACGGTGGCCGCCGGCCTGGGCCGCTACGGCATGAGGAACATCCTCATCGGCCTGAGCCGGGAGATCGAGCGCAGGCAGCGGGAGGAGCTCTTCGCCTACTACCTCGCGCGTCCCTTCGCGTTCTTCGAGCGCAGCCGCATCGGCGACCTGATGGCCCGGATCGGGGACGACGTGAGCACCGTTCGCATGGCCACCGGGCCGGGGCTGATGAGCTTCCTCCAGACCGCGAGCATCCTTCCGGTGACCCTGGCGCTCATGGTCCACGCCTCGCCCATGCTCACCCTCGGCGTGATGGCCCCCTTCGCCCTGTTGGCGGGAGGCTTCTACCTCGTGGGCCGCTGGAGTCACCGCGTGCAGCAGAAGATCCAGCTCGTCACCAGCGCCCTCAACACGTTCAGCCACGAGACCATCCAGGGCGAGAAGGTGGTCCAGGCCTTCGGGCTCGAGGACCTCCGCGTCGCGCGCTTCGAGGACCTGAGCCGGCGGCAGGCGGACCTCAACATCGCCCAGACCGCCCTCTTCGGGGCCTACGCCCCGCTGGCGATCCTCATGGGCGGCGCGTCGGCCCTGGTGCTGGTCGCCCTCGGCGGCCGGATGGTGACCCGGGGGGCCCTGTCCCTCGGCGACCTCACGGCCTTCACAGGCTTCCTGGCCGCTCTTGCCTGGCCGGTGATGTCCCTGGGCTGGGCGGTGAACCTCTTCCAGCGCGCCCGGGCCGGCCAGGACCGGATCAGCCAGATCCTCGCCAGCCCCGAGGAGCCCCTCCCGCCCCCGGTGGACGTGCCCCGCAGCCGCCCGGTCGCCCTGGCGCTCCGGGACCTGACCTATCGGTTCGAGTCGGGTCGGGGCCTGGGCCCCCTCAGCCTGGAGGTCCCTGCGGGCGGCAGCCTGGCGGTCCTGGGTGGCATCGGCTCGGGGAAGACAGTCCTGCTCCAGCTGCTCGCCGGATTGCGCCTCGCCCAGGGCGGCGAGCTGCGGGTGGACGGCCGGCCCCTCGGCCTGGAGGGGTTGCGCGACCACTGGAGCGGCCTGGGCTGGGTGCCCCAGGAGGCCTTCCTCTTCTCCACGAGCCTCCGGGAGAACCTCACCCTGGGACGTCCCGCCGCCAGCGAGGCGGAGTTGCGGGAAGTGGCCCGGGCGGTGACCCTCGACGACCTCCTCGCGCGGCTGCCGGAGGGCCTGGACACGGTCGTGGGCGAGCGCGGCGTGGCCCTGAGCGGCGGAGAGCGCCAGCGGACCGCCCTGGGCCGGGCCCTGCTGCGGAGGCCCGGCCTGCTGCTCCTCGACGACGCCCTCTCCGCCGTGGACGCTGAGACTGAGAGCCGAATCCTCGAGAACCTGAAGAGTTATCTCGGCGCGACCACCCTGGTGCTGGCCACCCACCGCGTGTTCGTGGCCGAGCTCTGCGAGCGCGTGCTGGTGCTGGAGGAGGGCCGGACCGCGCAGCTCGGGACGCCGGAGGCGCTGGCGGCGGAGCCCGGTCTCTTCGCGCGGCTCAAGCGCTTGCAGAGCCTGGAGCGGGAGCTGCTGGCGGGCTGAGGGCACCACCGAGGATCCGGGGTCGGTCCAGGAGCCAGGTGTAGGCGAGGCAGAGGGCGAGCACGCCGAGCCCTGCCGCCCACCACGCTGGAGGGATGGCTTCCGGCGTCCCGGTCCAAGTGCCGTCGGCCTCGCGCCGCCAGTCCACGGTCCGGCTGTTGATGAGCCGGGGCCGGGGATCTCCGGGTTCCGCGGTCCGCAGCCTTCCGCCCGGGAGCCGCACCAGCCGGCGCGGGCCGAGGGCCCAGGGATAGGTCCAGGGCAGGGCGCCCTGGACCGGCCGGACCCAGATCCGGCGGCCGAGGCGGTCCGTGGCGCTGCGGACGTCCGCGCCCTCCAGGGGGTCTGCGGCCACGAGCGCCTGGATGCCGATCCGCGCGAGCCAGGCGTCGGCGTCCGGACGGCGGAGGAAGGCCGGGCTGATGAAGGCCTGGCTGGTCAGGCCATAGCGTTCCACCGAGGCCATGGCGTCGTCCAGCGGCTCGAACAGGTGGGCGCTCTCCAGGCCGCAGAGCAGCGCCCCGTTCCCCGGCAGCACCGCCAGGGCCACCGGGAAGGGCTGGTCGCCCCGGACGTCCACGAGCCCGATGCGCGTGCCCTCGGCCACGCCGCAGCGGGCCAGCACTTCCCGCGTGTCCCGCACCATCGCCTCGGCCCCGAGGGGCCCGAGCTCGGCGGCGCCCCGGCTGAGGACGAAAGGCACGCCCCGCAGCCCCACCGCCACGGAGAGCACCAGGGCCAGGGCGGCGAGCCCCTGCCGCCACCGCGGCGCGAGGGCCTGCCAGGCGGGGGTCGCCAGGAGCGCGGCGAGGCCCAGGGGACCCACGAGGAGCATGAGCTTCCAGGTCCAGCGGAATCCCGCCAGGGGGCCTACGGCCAGCCGGGTGAGGAAAGGGGCCGACCGGGCCCCGAGCAGCAGGAGCACCAGGGTCCAGAAGGCCGCCGCGAGCCAGCGGCGGTCCCGGAAGGCGAGCAGGACCGCCGCGAGCAGCCAGGGCGCGAAGAAGACGCCCACGCCCACCCAGGGCACGTCCTCCAGGACCTGGAAGCCCCTGACCGGCGCGAGGTTCCCGACCGCCAGCCCTGCCAGGGCCACCTTCAGGGACTGGGCGCCCTGCACGAGCAGGTCCCTGGACGCCCAGGCCCGCTGCCAGCCGAGGCTCGCGTGGAGGGAGAGCATCTTCACGTAGGCGAGGGGCACCGCGAAGGGGAGCAGCGCGATGAGGAGGGATTTCAACCCGGGGCCGTCCCGGCGGCCCGGGATCTCGGCCAGGAGGGCCAGGAGGAGCAGGCCGGCGCCGAGCAGGAACATCTGGACGTGGGTGGCGGCCCAGAAGCCCGCGGCGCAGGCCATCAGGGCGGCCGTCCGCCTCCCTGGCCGGGCGCAGGGGCGCGCGGCGAGCAGGACCAGCGCCAGGAACCAGGGATAGCCCGCGAGGTAGGAGGCCCAGTTCAGCCCCAGGATCAGGGGCGCGGGCATGGCCACGCAGAGCAGCCCCAGCAGCCACCGCTCCGCCCCCTCGATCCGCGCGGGGAGGAGGTGCCAGGCCACCAGTCCGGCGGCGGCGAGGTGCATCCAGGCGCTCACCTCCAGCAGGGCCAAGGGCCGACCCAGGGCTCGGGCGAGCAGGTTCGCCAGGTGGTAGGGCGGGTAGGCCACGCCCATCTCCCCGGACTGGACCGGGGACCAGCCCGCGCCCACGCTCCACAGCATGCGGAGCGGCGCGCCCGAGAGGAGGCTGTCCGTGTGCGCCTTGATGAGGGGGAGGAAGCGCAGCAGCCCGTCCCCGGAGGTGAAGGGGTAGGGCCGGATCCAGGCGCAGGCCTCCACCAGGGCCAGGGCCGCCAGGGGGAACAGGGCCCAGGCGAGCCGGGGCCGAGGGGTCACAGGCCCTCGATGAACGTAACCTTGTTGATCTCGGAGAAGGTGGTGAGCCCCAGGCGCACCTTCTCGAGCGCGCTCTCCCGCAGGCTCTGCATGCCGTTGCGGCGGGCCGCGGTCTTGACGTCGCGGATGGGGGCGCGGTTGGTGAGCATCTCCCGCAGCTCGTCGTTCATGCCCATGAACTCGATGATGGCCTGCCGGCCGCGGTACCCCGTGCCGTGGCAGTCCACGCAGCCGCCCTTCTCGAAGAAAGTGCCCGTGCTGCCCCAGGAGGGGTCCACGCCGTTGTCGATGAAGGTCTGGGGCTCGGGGTCCACGGGCCGCTTGCACTTGGGGCAGAGCGTCTTCACGAGGCGCTGGGCCAGGATGCAGTTCAGGGCGGAGACGAAGTTGTAGATCTCCACGCCCATGTACTGGAAGCGCCCGATGACGTCGAGGGTGTTGTTGGCGTGCACGGTGGTGAAGACGAGGTGGCCCGTGAGGGCGGACTGGATGGCGATCTGGGCCGTCTCGGGATCGCGGATCTCGCCCACCAGGATCTTGTCGGGGTCGTGGCGGAGGATGGAGCGCAGGCCGACCGCGAAGGTGAGGCCCTTCTTCTCGTTCACGGGGATCTGGCAGATGCCGTCCAGCTGGTACTCGACCGGGTCCTCGATGGTGATGAGCTTGTCCTCGGGGTTCCGGATCTCGCTGAGGATGGCGTAGAGCGTGGTGGTCTTGCCCGATCCCGTCGGGCCCGTGACCAGGAACATGCCGTAGGGCTCCTTGGAGAAGCGGCGCAGCTGGCGCAGCTCCTTCTGGGAAAAGCCGAGGATGTCGAGGTTGAGGCTCTTGAACTCCTCGCTCAGGTTCTCCTTGTCGAGGATGCGGATCACGGCGTCCTCACCGTGGATCGTGGGCATGATGCTCACGCGGAAATCGATGGCGCGGCCGCGGACCTTGAGCTTGAAGCGGCCGTCCTGGGGCTTGCGCTTCTCGGCGATGTCGAGCTCGGACATGACCTTGATGCGGCTGATGATGGCCGAGGCGAAGCGCTTGTCGATGGGCTCGGCCGCCGGGTAGAGGCTGCCGTCGATGCGGTACTTGATGAGGAAGCCCGTGGCGGCGGTCTCCATGTGGATGTCCGACGTCCGGCGCTGGAGGGCATTGAAGATCGTCGTGTCCACGAGGCGCACGATGGGGGCCTCGTCCTTGTCGGTGAGCCGCTCCAGGTCGAGGACCTCGTCGTCCACGTCCTCCTCGCGCAGCACCTGGACCTTGAGGGCCTCGCCGGCCTCGTCCAGCACCTTCTGGCCGCTCTCGGACTTCTTGAGCACCTCGGCGATCTGGTTGGCAGGGGCCCCGTAGAACTTCAGGCGGCGCTTGAGCTGCACCCGCAGGAGGTCCTGGGTGACCACGTCCAGGGGGTCCGCCATGGCGATGAGGAGGTCGCCGTCCCTTTCCTGCACCGGCACGAAGTGGTGCTTGAGCATCAGGTCCAGGCTGATGGCCTGGAAGAGCCCGAAGTCCACCGCCTCCTTGGTGAGGTCGAGGCTCGGGTAGAGCGACGAGCGCAGGTCCGTCTTGGTGGACTCGCCCGGCCCGGGGATCACGAGGGTCAGGTCCCCGGGCGTGACCGTGCGTTCCAGCAGCTCGGGCACCGGGGGCTCGGCGGTCGGGGAGGCGGGATTGGGCGTGTCCATGCCCCATCTTATGCCCACCGCCCCCGAAAGGTTCGAGGGAAGGCCCCGCTTGAGGTCCATGGGGATTTCCGTAAAAAACCGGTGTGACCAGCCTCACGGAGCGGCTCCGGTCCCTCATCCCGCGTTGACCCTCTTCGGATGCGGGCCGCAGAATAGGTCGGTTGGGGGTTCCATGCAGGGGTACGCACCCATCCTGATGCTGGTCCTGATCGCCGCTGTCCTCGCGCCGGCGGTGTGGACGATTTCCAGGCTCCTTCGTCCGAAGGCGTACAGCGTCTCCAAATACAGCACCTACGAGTGCGGAATCACCCCCGCCACCGAGGCGCGGGAGAAGTTCAACGTCCGCTACTACCTCATCGCCGTGATGTTCCTCGTCTTCGACGTGGAGACGGTCTTCCTGTTCCCCTGGGCCCTGCAGGCGAGGGAACTCTGGCTCTTCGGCCTGGTGGAGATGGGGATCTTCCTGTTCCTGCTGCTCTTCGGCTACGGCTACATCTGGTCCAAAGGCGCCCTTACCTGGGAGTGAGAACCATGTCGGTCATGAACCAGCCTTCCGCGCTGGAGCACATCCTGATCACCACCAAGGTGGAGAAGGTCGTCAACTGGTCCCGGGCCTCCAGCGTGTGGCCCATGACCTTCGGCCTGGCCTGCTGCGCCATCGAGATGATGGCCGCCGGGGCCTCCAAGTTCGACTTCGACCGCTTCGGCGCCGGCATCTTCCGCGCCACGCCCCGCCAGTCGGACCTGATGATCGTGGCGGGGACGGTGACCTACAAGATGGCCCCGCTCATCAAGAAGCTCTACGACCAGATGCCCGAGCCCAAGTGGGTCATCGCCATGGGCTCCTGCGCCACCGCCGGCGGGCCCTTCGACAGCTACCACACCATCCAGGGCGTCGACAAGATCGTGCCAGTGGACGTCTACATCCCCGGCTGCCCGCCCCGGCCCGAGTCGCTGATCTACGGCTTCCTCAAGCTGCAGGACAAGATCATGACCAGCAGCCTCGCCGACCGGTACCGCGAGGTCTTCGAGCCCGTTGAATCCATGGGCGCGGCGAGCTGACCATGGCCATCTCGAAAGTCTGGATCGAAGAAGGGTGCATCGTCTGCAACGCCTGCGAGGCGGAGTGCCCGGACGTCTTCCTGGTGACCGCCGACAGCTGCCACATCAAGGCCGACGCGCGGGCGGACGGGAAGCAGGACGAGAACGTCGCGGCCAAGTCCCCCCTGAAGCCCGGCCTGGGCGAGAGCCTGGAAGCCTCCATCATCGCGGCCGCCGTGGCCTGCCCGGTGGCGGTCATCCACTACGAGCAGGCCGTCGCCGGGGCCACGGCGACCCCGTCCCCCGCGGTGGAGGACGAGATCGACGCGGCCCTGGGGAAGGCCCTCGGCATGCCGGCGGCGGAACATCCCGTCGAACCCCCGCCCGCGCCGGCTCCCGACCCCAAGCCGGCCGCGGCCCTCGCCGCGCCTCCGCCGCCCCCGCCGCCCCCGCCTCGGCCCGCGCCGCCGGGCGCCGCCGGGCCGGGTTCGACGCCGGTGGCCGAGACTCCGAAGGTGGAGGCGCCGAGCGCCGAGCCGCCCAAGGCCGAAGGACCCAAGCCTGAACCCGCGAAGCCGGCAGCCGCGGCCGCCGCCAGCCCCGCCCC
>JBDIBF010000029.1:0-33835 GCA_039812765.1 Holophagaceae bacterium | reverse complement strand
CGTCGCCCCCAAAGGAGGCTCCGGCCCGCCCCGCTGCCCCGGCGCCGCCCCCGGCGGCTCCCCCCCCGCCGATCGCGGCGATCCCGCCGCCCCCGCCGCCGCCTCCCCCGGCCCCCTCGGCCCCGGGCTCCACGCCCGCCCAGGCCCTGAACCTCTCGGACCTGCCTTCGGTGGCCTCCCTCTTCGAGGACACGGGGATCTCCAGGCCCGGCGTTCCGGCGCCGCCTCCGCCGCCACCGCCGGCGGCCGCCGCGCCCCCGGTGCCGCTCCCCGACGAGGACAAGACCGAGGTGCCCCTGCCGCCGGTGGACTCGAGCAGCGCCACCAAGCCCATCTCCCAGGAGGACGTGAAGAAGGCGCTCGCCGCCGTGCCGGCCGCCGTTCCGCCCCCCCCAAGCCGCCTCCGCCGCCGCCGGCCGCGCCCTCGGTCCCCAAGTTCAGCATCCCCGCGCCCACCTTCGCCGCGCCGAAGCCCGTCTCCAAGTCGCCGAACCCGAAGGACGCCATCAGCAGCCTCCTGGGGGACCTCACCATGGTGGGCAAGCTGGGAGCGCCCTCCGTGCTGCGGGTCGAACTTCCCGCGGAAGCCGAAGGCGAGATCGAGGTGGTCGTCCAGGTCAAGCAGGCCGGCGAACTCATCGGCACCACCAGCCTCAAGCGAGGCGCTCCCGCCAAGGGCGTCCCCTCCAAGCTGACTCTCGAGATCAAGCGGGGCTGATGCTCCCGCTCGGGCTTCCGCCGGCGGCGGTGGTTCAGGCCCCGCGGACCGCGCCGGCGGCGCTGCCCGCCTGGTGGAAGGCCCTGGCCGCCCTGCCGGGACTGGAGGCGCGCTTCACCCAGACCTCCCAGAGCGATGTCTTCGGCTCCATGGTCCGGAAGGGCTCCCTGCGCACCGCCCGGGGCGGGCGCCTGCGGGTGGCCTACGACTCCGGCCTGCTGCTGGTCTCCGACGGCCAGGGGCTGGTCCACTACGATCCCGAGGCCCGCACCGCCCAGCGCCTGGACCTGCGGGCCGCCCTGCTGGACATGCCCCTGCTGAACCTCCTGGTGGACCCCGCGGCCCTGCCGGACGCCTATCAGCTCCTTCCCGCGGGGGGCGAGGCCGTCCTCCTGAAGCCCCGCCGACCGGGCCTTCCCGAGGTGCGGGTGGAGGGGCGCGGCCAGGCTCCCACGCGGCTGCGGTGGAAGGACGGCACCGGCGCGGAGCAGGAACTGCGACTCGAGGGCGCCAGGCCCGCCGCGACGGCGCCGTCCGCCGCCTTCCAGTTCACGCCGCCCAGGGGCACGCGCTGGCTGAAGTAGGGATCAGCCCTCCACGGCCCCGCCGATGAAGCGCACCACGTCCTCGGTGCTGGTGCCTGGCTGGAAGACCTCGCGGACGCCCAGGGCCTTCAGAGCGGGGATGTCCTCGTCGGGGATGATGCCCCCGGCGAAGACGACGACGTCGTCGGCGCCCTGCTCCTTCAGGAGGCGCAGGATTTCGGGGAAGAGCTGGTTGTGCGCCCCGCTGAGGATGGAGAGGCCCAGCACCGCCGCGTCCTCCTGCACCACCGCCGCGGCGATCTGGGCCGGGGTCTGGCGCAGGCCGGTGTAGATCACCTCCATGCCCGCGTCCCGCAGGGCCCGGGCGATGACCTTCGCGCCGCGGTCGTGGCCGTCGAGGCCCGGCTTGGCGATGACGACGCGGATGGGGGCCTGGCTCATGGACGCTCCTTACCACCCTTGAGTCTGCCGCAAGGCCTCGTAAAGCCCAATGGCTGCGGCCTGCGCCAGGTTCAGGCTGCGGTGGAACTCGCCGAGCATGGGGATGCGCACGAGGCGCTCGCGGTTCGCCTCGACGATGTCGTCGGGAAGGCCGCGGGTCTCGCACCCGAAGACGAGGCCGTCCCCCTCGGCCCAGGACACGCCGGTGTGGCGCCGCTCCCCCTTGGTGCTGAAGAACCAGAGACGGTCCGCGGGCCTCCGCGCCAGGAAGTCCCGCCAGTCCTCGTAGTGGTCCGGGGCCAGCTTCTCCCAATAGTCCAGTCCAGCCCGCCGGAGGTAGTAGTCGCTGGTCTCGAAGCCCAGGGGATGCACGAGGTGGAGCCGGCACCGGTTGTTGACACAGAGGCGCCCGATGCTGCCGGTGTTCTGGGGGATCTCGGGCTGGTGCAAGATGATGTGGAACAAGGAGGCCCCAGTGAGCGATTGCCTGTTCTGCAAGATCGCGGCGAAACAGATCCCCGCCGCGGTGGTCCACGAAGACGATGACATCCTCGCCTTCCGGGACATATCCCCCCAGGCGCCGGTGCACCTCCTGCTCATCCCGAAGGCCCACTGCGCGGGACTGAACGACCTGACTCCGGAGGTGGGTCCGGCCCTGGCCCGCATCCCCGTCGTGGCGGCCCGGCTCGCCCGGGAACACGGCGTGGCGGAGGGCGGCTGGCGCCTGCTCTCGAACTGCGGCCCGGACGCCGGGCAGACGGTCTTCCACCTGCATTTCCACCTTCTGGGCGGAAGGCCCCTGGGCGGCCGGCTGGTGCACTGAGGCCCTGCCCGCGATGTGACCCCCGCCCGCTTGCGGTCCCCTAGATTGGGGTTGGTTCCGGGCCCGGATCGCGGACCCGCCGGACCGCGGGGAGACCCCGTGCACGAGCTGTCCCTGATGGAGGAACTGCTCCGCATCGCGGAGGCAGAGGCCCTCGCGCGGGGCGGCCGGGTGGAGACGGTGGTCCTGGAGGTGGGCCTTCTCGCGGGCGTCGAGGTGGAGGCCCTGCGCTTCGCCTTCGAGGCCCTGAAGGCGGGCACCGCCGCCGAGGCGGCGGCCCTGGAGATCGAGGAGCCCGAGGGGCGCGGCTGGTGCGAGGCCTGCGCCAGGATCCAGCCCCTGGAGGCGCGCTTCGACCCCTGCCCGGACTGCGGCGCCGCGCCCCTCGCCGTCGTCGGAGGGCGCGAGCTGCGCCTCAAGGCCCTGGACCTCGTCTCCTGAAGGGAGGACCCATGTGCACCACCTGCGGATGCGGCGGCCCAGCCCCGGAAGGCGCCCCGCGGCGGCGCAGGGTCAGCCTCGAGCGCAGCCTCCTCGCCCGCAACGACGCCTTCGCCGCGGCCAACCGGGAGGCCTGGGCGGCCCGGGGCATCCTCGCCCTGAACCTGGTCTCCAGCCCGGGCTCGGGGAAGACGTCCCTCCTCGTGGCGACCCTGCAGCGGCTGCGGGGCCGCCTCCCCGCCGCGGTGCTGGAGGGGGACCAGCAGACGGAGCGGGACGCCGCGCGTATCCGCGCCGCGGGCTTCCCGGCCCTGCAGATCAACACGGGGAAGGGCTGCCACCTGGACGCCCACGCCGTGGGCCACGCGGCGGAGCGCCTCGCCCCGCCGGCGGGCTCCGTCCTCTTCATCGAGAACGTGGGGAACCTCGTCTGCCCGGCGGCCTTCGACCTCGGCGAGGCCTGCAAGGTGGTGGTGCTCTCGGTGACCGAGGGGGAGGACAAGCCCCTCAAGTACCCCGACATGTTCGCCGCGGCCGGGGTCCTGCTCCTGAACAAGGTGGATCTCCTCCCCCACCTCGCCTTCGACGTGGAGGCCTGCCTGGCCATGGCCTTCCAGGTGAATCCGGACCTGCGGGTCTTCCGCGTCAGCGCCGCCACCGGGGAGGGGCTCGAGGCCTGGACGGACTGGGTGGCGGGGCAGGTCGCCGCCGCGCCGGCGGGAGCGGGGGCCCTCCCGTGACGCGCCTGGGCATCGAGGTGGAAGGCGTGGTGCAGGGGGTCGGCTTCCGCCCCTACGTGTGGCGCCTTGCCCGGGACCGGCGCCTCTCCGGCTTCGTGCGCAACGGGCCCGGCGGCGTGGAGATCGAGGTGCAGGGCGCTGCGCCGGACGTCGAGGCCTTCCTGCAGGAACTCCAGGCTTCCCCCCCGCGCGCGGCGCGGCTGGACGCCCTGCGCGCCGGACCGAGGGCGGAAGTGGCTGGCGAGGCGGGCTTCGCGATCCTGCCCAGCAGCTCCCACGGGGATCCCTGGCCCGCGGTGCCTGCGGATCTCGCCCCGTGCCCCGACTGCGCGGCGGAGATGGACGATCCGGGAGGACGCCGCTTCGGCCATCCCTTCACCAACTGCACGGCCTGCGGCCCGCGCTACTCCATCGTCGCCGCGCTGCCCTACGACCGTCCGCGCACCTCCATGGCCGGCTTCCCGATGTGCCCCGCCTGCGCCGCGGAGTACGCGGACCCCGCCGACCGCCGCTTCCACGCCCAGCCCATCGCCTGCCCGGCCTGCGGGCCCCAGGTCGCGCTCACCGACGCCGGAGGGCGCCTGATCGCGGACCGCGAGGAGGCCCTGCGGTCCGCCGCGGCGCGGCTGGCGGCGGGGCAGATCCTCGCCCTCAAGGGGCTGGGCGGCTACCAGCTCCTGGTGGACGCCACCTCCGAGGCGGCGGTGGCCCGGCTCCGCGCCCGCAAGCGGCGGGAGGCGAAGCCCTTCGCCGTCCTGTTCCCGAGCCTCGAGGCGGTGTCGGAGGCCTGCGCCCTTTCGGACCTGGAGGCGCGGATCCTCGCCTCGCCGGAGGCGCCCATCCTGCTGCTCCCCCGCCGGGTCGGCGCGACGCCGGGCGCCATCGCGGAGGCCGTGGCGCCGGGCAATCCGGACCTTGGCGCCATGCTACCGGCCACGCCCCTCCACCGCCGCCTCGCGGCCCTCCTCCCGCGTCCGCTGGTCTGCACCAGCGGCAACCTCAGCGACGAGCCCATGGCCTTCGTGGACAGCGAGGCGAGGGAGCGGCTGGGCGGCCTCGCCGATGCCTTCCTGGTCCACGACCGCCCGGTGCTGCGGCCGGTGGACGACTCCGTGGGCCGCGTGGAAGCGGGGGCCCTGCGCCTGCTGCGGCGCGCCCGGGGTTTCGCGCCCCGGTCCCATCCCGTGGCGGTGCAGGGGCCGCCGGTGCTGGCCCTGGGCGGCCACCTCAAGGGCACGGTGGCCCTGCTCTGGGAGGGGCAGGCGGTGGTGAGCCAGCACCTCGGCGACCTCGATTCCCCCCTGGGGCTCGACCTCCTGGGCCGCACGGTGGAGGACCTGCTCGCCTTCTTCCGTCTCGCGCCCGCGCGCCTCGCCTGCGACCTGCACCCCGACTACGGCTCCACGCGCCTCGCCGAGGACCTCGCCCGGCGCTGGGGGCTGCCCCTGGTCCGGGTGCAGCACCACCACGCCCACGGCGCCGCCTGCCTGGCGGAGCTGGGCCTCGCCGGTCCCGCCCTGGCCCTGGCCTGGGACGGCTCGGGGCACGGCACCGACGGCACGGTGTGGGGGGGCGAGGCCCTGCGCCTGGAGGGCCCGCGCTTCGTCCGGGCCGGCCACCTGCGCGCCTTCCCCCTGCCGGGCGGGGAGCGGGCCGTCCGCGAGCCCCGCCGCTCGGCCCTCGGCCTCTGCTGGGCCCTCTTCGGGGACGGCGCGGCGGCGGAGGGCCTCTTCGAGCCTTCGGAGCACGCGCTGCTCACGCGGATGCTGGAGGGCGGCCTGCAGTCGCCCCACGCCTCCAGCGTGGGGCGCCTCTTCGATGCCGTCGCGGCCCTCGCGGGCATCCGCGCGGAGGCGGGCTTCGAGGGGCAGGCGGCCATGGCGGTGGAGTTCGCGGCCCGGGCCGCCCCGGAGGACGGCGCCTACGCCTTCGACCTGGCGGAGGGCGTGGCCGATCCCGCGCCGATGGTGGCGGAACTCCTCCTGGACCGGCGCCGGGGCGCGGAGCCCGGGCGCATGGCGCGGCGCTTCCATGGCGGCCTCGCGAAGCTGGCGGTGGCCTTCGCCGAGGCCGCGAGGCAGGGCGACGTGGTCCTCACCGGCGGCTGCTTCCAGAACGCCCTGCTGGCCCGGCTCTGCGCCGAAGCCCTGGTGGCGAAGGGCTTCCGCGTGCGCCGCCCGGCCCTCTTCCCGCCCAACGACGGCGGGATCTCCCTGGGCCAGGCCTGGGTGGCGGCCCAGTTCCCCGCGCCCGACACGACGGAGGTGTGAGATGTGCCTGGGGGTGCCGGGAAGGATCCTGAGCGTCGGGGAGGACGGCCTGCGCACGGCCCGCGTCGCCTTCGGGCCGGTGGTGAAGGAGGCCAGCCTCGCCTTCGTGCCCGAGGCCCGGCCGGGGGATCACGTGCTGGTGCACGCGGGCCTCGCCCTCGAGGTCATCGACGAGGCCGCCGCCGCGAAAGTCTTCGAGGCCCTCCGGGACCTGGAGGCGGCGAACGGGGAGGGGCCGTGAGGTTCCTGGACGAATACCGGGATGCGGAGGCCGCGGGGCCTCTGGTGGCGGCCATCCGGCGCACCGTCACGCGGCCCTGGGCGCTCATGGAGGTCTGCGGCGGGCAGACCCACAGCATCGTCCGCCATGGCCTCGACGCCCTGCTGCCGCCGGAGGTGACGCTCGTGCACGGGCCGGGGTGCCCGGTCTGCGTGACGCCGGTGGCCATCCTCGACCAGGCCCTGGCCCTCGCCGGGCGGCCGGAGGTCACCTTCTGCTCCTTCGGGGACATGCTCCGGGTGCCCGGCTCGGCCAAGGACCTCCTGCAGGTGAAGTCCGAGGGCGGCGACGTGCGCATCGTGGCCTCGCCCCTGGACGCCCTCGCCCTGGCGGAGCGCCTGCCGGAGCGCGAGGTCGTCTTCTTCGCCGTGGGCTTCGAGACCACGGCCCCGGCCAACGCGCTGGCGGTGCACGAGGCCGCGCGGCGCGGGCTGCGGAACTTCTCCATCCTGGTGTCCCACGTCCTCGTGCCCCCGGCCCTGGAGGCGATCCTGGCCTCGCCGCGGCGCCGGGTGGACGCGGTGCTGGCCGCGGGGCACGTCTGCGCGGTGATGGGCACGGCGGAATACGCGCCCCTGGCGGCGCGGCACCGCGTCCCCATCGTGGTCACCGGCTTCGAGCCCCTGGACCTGCTCCAGGGCATCCTGCTGGCCCTCCGCCAGCTCGAGTCGGGGCGCCATGAGGTCGAGAACGCCTACGGCCGCGTGGTGCGCGACGCCGGCAACCGGCTGGCCCAGGCCCGGGTGGAGGACGTCTTCGAGGTGGTGCCCCGCGCCTGGCGCGGGCTCGGCGAGATCCCGGCGAGCGGTCTCGGCCTGCGGCCGGCCTACGCCGCCTTCGACGCGGCCCGGCGCTTCGGCGTCGAAGCGGTGGGCGGGCCCGAATCCGCCGAGTGCCGCAGCGGGGAGGTGCTGCAGGGGCTGTTGAAGCCGCCGGACTGCCCGGCCTTCGGCACCCGCTGCACCCCGGACCATCCCCTGGGCGCCACCATGGTGAGCGGCGAAGGGGCCTGCGCCGCGTACCACCGCTACCGGCGGATTCCGGAACCGGCGGCCCCATGACCGAAGCCCCTTCCGACCTCGCCTGTCCCCTGCCGCTGCGCCATGGGACCGTGCAGATGGCCCACGGCGGAGGTGGCCGAGCCATGCGGGAGCTGCTGGAGGCCCTGATGCTTCCGGCCTTCGCCAACCCGGCGCTGGAGGCCCGCCACGACGCGGCCGTGCTGAGCCTGGGCGGGGGCCGGGTGGCCTTCACCACCGACACGTTCGTGGTGCATCCGCGCAGCTTCCCGGGAGGCGACCTCGGCTCCCTGGCGGTCTACGGCACGGTGAACGACCTGGCCATGGGCGGCGCGGTGCCGCGCTTCCTGAGCTGCGCCCTGGTGCTGGAGGAGGGCCTGCCCCTGGACGAGCTGCGCGGCCTGCTGGCGTCCATGCGGATGGCCGCGGAGCGCTGCGGCGTGGCCATCGTCACCGGCGACACCAAGGTGGTGGACCGCGGCCACGGCCACGGCGTCTTCATCAACACCGCCGGCCTCGGCGAGGTGCCGCCCGGGCGGGAGGTGTCCCCGGCCCGGGTGCGCCCGGGGGACGCGGTGGTGGTCTCCGGGGACCTGGGCCGCCACGGCGTGGCGGTGATGTCGGTGCGGGAGGGGCTGGCCTTCGAGTCGCCGGTGGCGAGCGACTGCGGGCCCGTCCACGGCCTCGCAGAGGCCTTGCACGAGGGAGGCGTGGACGTCCACTGCCTGCGGGACCCCACCCGGGGCGGGCTGGCCTCGGTCCTCAACGAGATCGCGCGGGACGCGGGCGTGGCGGTGGAGGTGCGGGAGCGGGACCTGCCGGTGGATCCGGCAGTGGCCGCGGCGTGCGAGATCCTCGGCCTGGACCCCTGCTACGTCGCCTGCGAGGGCCGCCTGGTGGCCTTCGTCCCAGGAGCCGAGGGCGAGCGGGCCGCGGCCCTGCTGCGGACCCTGCCGGAAGGGCGGGGCGCGGCCTGCATCGGCACCGTGTCCGAAGGCCCGGCCGGGCGGATCGCCCTGCGCACCCGCCTGGGCACCGCGCGGCTCCTGGATCTGATGGCCGGGGATCCGCTGCCCCGGATCTGCTGAGGGGCGGCCTCGGGAATCGGGCGGCGAGGCGAAAAACCAGGAAACTGACTCCGAACTGACCGGAGTTCGGATGCGTATCGCCCCGCCGGATGCCAGGAAATCCAAGGTTCCCCGGGGGACTGGAGCCTTTTCGCTTTTCTTTTGGCTTGAAGAGGGTTAGCCCGTCTCTAAACTCGGGAGTGGCAATCAGTGGCTAAAAATGGAATGAAGTGGTTCGAAATGGTTCGGCCCCTCTCTCCCTTGGAAGCCCCCGATTCATTTGTTGAAAGGCGGGTTCGGTGCTGCGACTTCGCGGCAATTCACCGGCCACCGTGGATGAGAAGGGACGGCTGAAGCTCCCCTCCACGTTCAAGGCCGACCTCGAGGCCCACGCCCAGACCGTGGGCCGGGAGGTCGCCCGCCACTACCTCACCTCCCTCGATGGCCGTTCCGCCCGGCTCTACCCCCTGAGCGTGTGGGAGTCCATCGAGGAGAGGCTCGCGGGCCTGCCGGCCACGTCGCCTGCCAAGCGCAAGTTCCTGGAGGTCACCGCCTACTACGGGTCCGAAGTGGAGCCCGACGCCCAGGGCCGCTTCGTCATCCCGCCCATCCTGCGGGAGGCCGCCCAGCTCGCGGGCGAGGTGGCCATCCTCGGCCAGATGGACCACCTGGCCCTGTGGAACAAGGGCGGCTTCGAGCGCCGCCTCGCGGCCGAACCCCTCACCGGCGAGGACCTCGACGCCCTCGCCTCCCTGGGGATCTAGCCGTGATGTGCGCGATCCCCCTCCACGTCCCCGTGCTGCTCCAGGAGGTCCTGGAGAACCTGCCCGTGCCGCCGGCGGCGCGGATCCTCGACCTCACCTTGGGCCTGGGCGGCCATGCCGAGGCCCTGCTGGCCCAGGCCGACGCGGACGCGAGGTACCTGGGCGTGGACCGCGATCCCGAGGCCCGGTCGGCCGCCCGGGAGCGGCTCGGTTCGGACGCCCGCCTCACCATCCTGGCCGGCGCCTACGAGGAGGTCTGGGAGGACCCCGCCTTCCAGGCCTGGCTGAGCCTGCAGGCCCCCGAGGGCCTGGACGCCATCCTCATGGACCTCGGCGTCTCCAGCCTCCAGCTCAAGAGCCCCGGGCGCGGTTTCTCCTTCCGGGAGGCCGGGCCCCTGGACATGCGCATGAACCCCGAGGCCGGCCCCACGGCCCTGGACTGGATCGCGGACCAGGACGAGACCAGCCTCGCCGACGCGATCTACCAGTACGGCGAGGAGCGGGCCTCCCGCCCCATCGCCCGGGCAATCCTCAGGGCCCTGCGGGAAGGGCGCCTGGCCACCACCACCGACCTCGCCGAGGCGGTCTACACCGTGCTCCCGAAGGTGGTGAAGGGCCGCCGCGTCCCCCTGGACCCCGCCACGCGCACCTTCCAGGCCATCCGCATCGCCGTGAACGGCGAGCTGGAGGGTCTCGCCCAGGCCCTGGAACACGCCGTGAAGGCCCTCCGCCCCGGCGGCCGCCTGGGTGTCATCAGCTTCCACAGCCTGGAGGACCGCATCGTCAAGCAGACCCTGCGGCGGCTCGCCGGCGTCTACGACGGCCCGGGCCGCCACGCCCCCGCCGAACTCCCCAGGCTCGTCCGCCTCGTCCATCCCGGCGGCCTCGCGCCCTCCCCCGAGGAGTGCGCCGCCAATCCGCCTTCCCGGTCCGCCCGCCTCCGGGTGGCCGAACGCCTTCCCTGAATCCGGAGCCAGCCATGGTCCTCCAGCCCACCGCTTCCATCTCCCGCGGCCGCCAGGTCGAGGGCGAGGGCATCCTCCGCCTCCTCCTCCTCGCCCTCGCCTTCGCGATGCCGCTGGCCTCGATGATCTACATCCAGGTCCAGAACACCCGCATGAGCTACGCCATGAACGAGGTTCGGGACAAAATCAAGGTCGCCGAGGAGAACCAGCGCAAGCTCCTGCTGGAGCGCAGCCGCTTCCAGCGCGACGAGGAGGTCAGCGCGTACGCCGTCAAGGCGGGGCTGCAGCCCCGCAAGACCAGCCACCTGATCCGCCGCTCCTTCACGGCGGAGGACCAGAAGCTGGCGAAGCTCCACCCGGTCAGCTCCGACCGGCTGTGAGGGCGGGCGCCCCTGTGGTCCCGCCGGGGTTAGGATGAGGGGAAGCCCCGCCTCGGCGGGGCTTTTCAAAGTCCGACATGGCCCTGTTCACCCCTTCCACCCGACCTCGCCCCCTCCTCGGCGCCCCCGGCGCCGAGGCGCGGGTGGAGTCCCGCATGCCGTGGATCCTCGGGCTCGTCCTCGTCTGGGCCGTGGCGGTCCTCCTGCGCCTGGTGTGGGTGCAGGGCGTCCAGCACGCCCGCTACCGCGCCCGGGCCGAGGCCCAGCACCAGACCAAGGTGCCCATCGCCCCCATCCGCGGGGAGATCCGCGACCGTCGAGGGGAGAGCCTCGCGATCTCGCTGAAGGTCGAGAGCCTCTTCTGCAACCCGCCGGCCTTCTATCCCGACTACAAGGGCGGGCGGGGCGAGGAGGCCGTGTGGGGCAGCCCCGACCGCAAGCTCGCGGAGGAGGTCGCGGCGAAGCTCGCCCCGGTGCTGGAAATACCGAAGTCCATGGTGCTGGAGCGCCTGCTGCGCAGGAAACCCTTCGTCTGGATCGACCGCCAGCTCGAGCCCGGCAAGACCGCGGCGGTGAAGGCCCTGGTCCGGCAGCATGAATGGGAGGGCCTCGACTTCCTCCCCGAGAGCCGGCGCTATTATCCCCGCGGCAGCCTGGCCTGCCAGATCCTGGGTTTCACCGACATCGACGGCAACGGGCAGCTGGGCATCGAGCGCACCTTCCAGGACCAGCTGGCGGGCCAGCCCGGGGAACTGCTCGCGCCGAGGGACGCCAAGGGCCGCCTGCTCATCCTCCAGGAGAACTACGCCAAGATCCCGGTGAACGGCGCCAGCCTCCAGCTCACCCTCGACAGCACCATCCAGCACATCGTCGAGGAGGCCCTGGAGGACGCGGTGCGCCTCAGCCGCCCGGCCACCGCCTACGCCGTGGTGGTGGACCCCAACACCGGCGAGATCCTCGCCATGGGCGGCACGCCCACCTTCGATCCGAACCACGTCCTGCCCCTGAAATTCCGCAACCGGGACCCCAAGGACTTCACGCCCGCGGAGCGGGAGGAGTACCGCAAGGAGCTCGAGCGGCAGAAGGCCGCCCGCAAGGTGCACCCGGTGGAGGATGCCTACGAGCCCGGCTCCACCATGAAGATCTTCACCGCCGCCATCGCCCTGGAGGAGCGCAAGGTGCACCTCGGGGAGAAGATCGACTGCATGGGCGGGCACTGGCGCTTCGACAAGACCCTCACCATCAACGACACCCACAGCCACGGCATCCTCACCTTCGAGGAGGTCCTCTGGCAGAGCTCCAACGTGGGTGCGGCGAAGATCGGCCTCCGCCTCGACCCGGCGGTGCACTACCGCTACCTCCGCGACTTCGGCTTCGGCCAGCAGACGGGGCTCAATTTTCCGGGCGAGACCTCCGGCAGCCTCGTGGCCCCCGACCGCTGGAGCGGCACCACCCAGCCCACCTTCTGCTACGGCTACGGCCTCAGCACCTCCCCGCTGCAGATCCTCATGGCGGGCTGCGCCCTGGCCAATGGCGGCAAGCTCATGCAGCCGCTCCTGGTGCGCCGGATGTTCAACGACCAGGGGGCGCTGCTGAAGCCCTTCGAGCCCGTGGTGCGCAAGCAGGTGATCAGCGAGGAGACGTCCGGCCTCATGCGGGAGGCCCTCAAGGGCGTGATCACCATGGGCACCGCGAAGAAGGCGAAGCTGGAAGGGGTCGAGGCCTTCGGCAAGACCGGCACCGCGCGGAAGATCATCAACGGGAAATACGACCCGAGGCGCCATTTCGCCTCCTTCCTCGGCTTCTTCCCGGCTGACAGGCCCCAGTACGGGATGCTCTTCATGCTGGACGACCCGGCCGGGGACGTGACCGGCGGCGACGTGGCGGCCCCCCTGTTCAAGAAGATCGGCGACGCCATCCTGCGCTACCGGGCCAACGTCGCCGCGGACCAGCGGGAGCCCGACCTCAAGCTCTCCCTCCGGGACTGGCCGAGCAGCGAGAGCAGCGAGGCCGCCATCCACGTGGAAGTGGGGAAGGTGCCCGACGTGCGCGGCCTCAGCCTCAAGGCCGCCATCCAGCGCGTGGTCCTCGCCGGGGGCGATCCGCGCATCGAGGGCGCGCCCCGCGGGTCCATGGCCTTGAAGGTCGGCGTCCAGAGCCCCGAGCCCGGCGCGGAACTGAAGCCCGGCGGCAAGGTGGTGCTCGGGGTGGGCGGAGGCGGCCCGTGAAGTTCGGCGACTGGATCCAGGGCCTGGAGGTCGCCCGCTGCCAGGGCCCGCTGGACACTGAGGTCCTGGACCTCACCTGCGACAGCCGGGAGGTGCGCCCCGGCTCCTGCTTCGTGGCGCTGAAGGGCGAGCGGCACGACGGCGCGGCCTTCATCCCGGAGGTGGCAGGCAAGGGGGCCGTGGCGGTGCTCTGCGACGGCGACGCGGAGGTGCCGTCCGGCGTGGCCTTCGGCGTCCTGGGCGATGGACGTCGCACGATGGCGGAGGCGGCCCGGAAACTGTTTGGCGCGCCGGACGAGCGCCTCGCCCTCATCGGCGTCACGGGCACCAACGGCAAGACCACGGTGACGACCCTCATCCGCCAGCTCCTGCGGGGGTGCGGCCTGGGCTGCGGCCTCATCGGCACCGTGACGAACGCCGCCGGGGACTTGGAGGAGGAGGCCGCCCGCACCACGCCGGAGAGCCCGGCCTTCTACCGCTGGCTGCGACGCAGCGTCGAATCCGGCGACGTCGCCGTGGCCGCCGAGGTCAGCAGCCATGCCCTGTGCCTGGGCCGCGTCCACGGCGCGCGCTTCCGGGTCGGCGTCTTCACCAACCTCACCCAGGACCACCTGGACTTCCACGGGACCATGGAGGCCTACTTCGAGGCCAAGCGGCGCCTCTTCGCCCAGAGCCGCGTGGCGCTGGTGAACGCGGACTGCCCTTACGGGATGCGGATCCTCGCCGAGGAGCCCGGCGCCCGTGGCTTCGGCCTCGAGGCCGAAGCCACCTACCGTGCCCTGGACGTGGATCTCGGCCCCACCGGCTCGAGCTTCGTGCTGGAGGCTCCCGGCGGCCGCTGGCCGGTGGCGAGCCCGCTGCTCGGCCGCTTCAACGTCGCGAACCTGCTGGCGGCCCTGGGCGCCCTCGCCGAAGCGGGCTTCGACCTCGCGGACCTCCTCCTCGCGGTGCCGGGGCTGACCGGCGCGCCCGGCCGCCTCGAGCGCGTGGACCGGGGCCAGGCCTTCGGCGTCGTGGTGGACTACGCCCACACCCCGGACGCCCTGGAGAAGATCCTCGCCGAGGGCCGGCGCCTGCTGAAGCCCGGGGGCCGCCTCCACGTGCTCTTCGGCTGCGGCGGGGACCGGGACCGCACGAAGCGGCCCCTCATGGCCGCGGCCGTGGCCGCGCAGGCGGACGTGGTCTGGCACACCAGCGACAACCCCCGCAGCGAGGACCCGGAGCGCATCCTGGAGGACGCGATGCCGGGGATGCCTGAGACCCTGCGCGCGGATCCGGCCCGCTACCATCGCCTCGCCGACCGTCGCGAGGCCGTGCGGCTGGCCATCCTGGACGCCCGCCCCGGGGACCTGGTGATCCTGGCGGGAAAGGGCCACGAGCCCTACCAGGAGATCGCCGGCGTGAAGCACCCCTACAGCGACAGAGCCGCCGTGGAAGCGGCCCTGGGGGCCCTGCGATGACGCCCCTCTGGAGCATTTCGGAGGCCGCCGCCCGCGTGAGGGGGACGGTGCGCGGGGACGGTGCCGTGGTTCCGTCGGCCCTCTCGCTCGATACGCGCACCCTCCAGCCCGGCGACGCCTTCGTCGCCCTGCGGGCAGAGCGGGACGGCCACGCCTTCGCCGCGGAGGCCCTGGCCCGCGGCGCCTGCGCCCTGGTGGTGGACCATGCCCTGGACCTCGACGCGCCCCAGCTCGTGGTGCCCGACACCCTCGCGGCGATGCAGGCCTGGGGCGCGGCCCGGCTGGAGGCCGTCCGCCCGGAGGCGGTCTTCGGCGTCACGGGCAGCGTGGGCAAGACCAGCACGAAGGAACTCCTGGCCGCCGCGACCGGAGGCTGGAGGACGCCCGGCAATCGCAACAACACCCTGGGCCTGCCCCAGGCCCTGGCCACGCTGCCCAGCGGAGCGCGGGCCGCGGTGCTGGAGATGGGCATGAGCACCGCCGGCGAGATCCGGCGGCTCACGGAGCTCGCGCCGCCGGACTTCGGCCTCATCACCGTCGTGGGCACGGCGCACCTCGAGAACTTCAGCGAGGGGCAGCTCGGCATCGCCAAGGCCAAGGGCGAGCTGGTGGCGGGCCTGCGGCCCGGGGGCGCCTGGACCTTCCTCGCGGCGGATCCCTGGGGCCGCTGGATCGCGGAGCAGCCCTGGGCGGCCCACGTGCTGGCGGTGCCGGTGGGGGACGGCCAGGACTTCGGCTGGGAGGCCGCCGAGTCCCTCGGGCCCAAGGGGGAACGCTTCGTGCTGCGCACGCCGGGATACCGCCTCGACGTCGTCCTCCAGCTCCGGGGCGCCCATCAGGTGCGCAACGCGGCCCTGGCCGGCGCGGTGGCGCTGCTGGCGGGCTTCGACCGGGACGTGGTGGCCGTGGGCCTGGGCGCGGCGGCGCCGGAACCGGGCCGCGGGCGGCTCCACGCCCTCGCGGACGGCGGCTGGCTGTTGGACGAGAGCTACAACGCCAGCCAGGACTCCATCCTGGCCTGTGCGACCTCCCTCCTCGAGCTCGAGGGCGGCCCGGCGGTGGCGGTGCTGGGCTGCATGCGGGAGTTGGGTGCGGAGGCGGCCCGCCTCCACGCGTCCACCGGCGCGGGGCTGAGGGCCCTGGGCCTCGCGGGCGTCTGGGTCTATGGCACCGAGGCGGAGGACCTGGCGCGGGGCTTCGGCACGGGGGCCTGGGCCTTCCCGGACTTCGAGGCCCTGCGGGACGACCCGGCGGGCCTCGGGGCCATCCCCGGAGGCGCCCGCGTCCTCGTGAAGGGCAGCCGCTTCTGGCGGGCGGAGCGCGCCGTGGAGGTTCTGCTGCGCGCCCGCGGCAAGGCCGCTCCCATGGGGAAAAGTAGGCCAGAATGAACCCTCTCCGACCATCCTCCCGCCCCGTCTCCCGATGAAGGCCTGATGCTCCCCTGGCTCCTCTTCCCCTTCCGCGACTCCATCCGGGGCCTCGGCGTCCTGCGCTACATCACCTTCCGCGCGGCCATGGCGGCGGCGACGGCCTTCCTCCTGGCCCTGGTGCTCGGCCCCTGGGTGATCCGCAAGCTGCGGGCGCTGAAGATGGGCCAGCACATCCGGGAGGAGGCGCCCCAGCACCACCAGGGCAAGGCGGGCACGCCCACCATGGGAGGGCTGCTCATCGTGGTGGTGATCACGGTGTCCACCCTGCTCTGGTGCGACCTGAAGGCGGGCACCATCTGGGTCTCGCTCATCGCGCTGCTGGGCTTCGGCGCGGTGGGCGCCCTGGACGACGCGAAGAAGCTGCTCAAGCGGAACAACCTGGGCCTGCGCTCCTGGCAGAAGTTCGTGGCCCTCACGGTGATCTCGGTGCTGGTGGGCTTCCTCATCCTGGACTTCGGCCTGCGGGGCGCCCAGACCTCCCAGCTCTCGGTGCCCTTCCTCAAGAACTTCGTGCCGGACGTGGGCATCTTCCTCATCCCGTGGATCGCCTTCGTGATGGTGGGCACCAGCAACGCGGTGAACCTCACCGACGGCCTGGACGGGCTCGCGGCCGGCGGCACGCTCATCGTGTCCCTCACCTTCGCGGTGCTGGCCTACGTGGCGGGCCACGTGAAGATCGCCACCTACCTCGTCGTGCCCTACGTGCCCGGTGCCGCGGAGCTGTCGGTCTTCATCGCCGCCATGGTGGGCGCGTGTCTCGGCTTCCTCTGGTTCAACGCCCATCCGGCCGAGGTCTTCATGGGCGACACGGGCAGCCTCGCCCTGGGCGGCGCGCTGGGCACCGTGGCCTGCACCATCAAGCAGGAGCTGCTCCTCGCCATCGCCGGCGGCCTCTTCGTCATCGAGGCCATCTCCGTGATCCTGCAGGTGGGCAGCTACAAGCTGAGGGACGGCAAGCGCATCTTCCGGATGGCGCCCTTCCACCACCACATGGAGCTGGGCGGGCTGGCGGAGACGAAGGTGGTGATCCGGCTTTGGATCACGGCGATCATCTGCTCGGTGCTGGCGCTGGCCTCGTTGAAGTTGAGGTAGGTCCGCTCCCCATCGCTCCTCGGGCGAAGGTCCCCCGCACAAGGGGTTGACCTTCAAGGAGCACCTCGATCAACCACGGCCGCGCCCTTCGGCCGTGGTTGATCGAGGTGCCGGCAAGCGAAGCGCGGCAGGTGGGGGAACGAACCATTCGAGTTCCCCCGCAGGAGGGAGCGTCTGGAGGAAGGACGGTGTTGAAGTCGTCCCATCAGGCCACACAATCCCGGCCGGGTCATCCGTCATGTTCCTGCCGCGCTCCGCTTGGCCGCATCCCCGTCCAACACGGCCCGAAGGGCGCGGGCCATGTTGGACGGGGATGCCTTGGGAAGGTCAAAACCAAGGTCAAGTTCAAGGTCAAGTTCAAGGTCAAGTTCAAGGTCAACTTCAAGGTCGACAGTCGCGGTCGATCCCTGTCCCTCGAAACTCCCCCCGGCACGGGCCGGAACCTCCCCGCCCGGCTACACTGTCCCCCCATGCTTCGCCCCGAACGCCTCGAAGACCAGATCCAATTCCTCCTCTCCACGCTGATCCAGCGGGAGGTGCGCGATCCGGATCTCGGCTTCCTCACCCTCACCGCGGTGCGCCTCAGCGGGGACCGGGGCGTGGCGAAGATCTACTACACCGTCATGCCCACGGCCGGCGAGACGGAGGAGGACGCCACGGCGAAGAGCCGCAAGGCGCTGGGGCGGGCGGCCGGGTTCCTGCGCACGCAGCTGGCCTCGCGGCTGAAGCTCCGGCGGGTGCCGGAGCTTCGCTTCTTCCCGGACTCCACCCTGGAGGACGGCAACAAGATGGAAGACCTCTTCGCCGAGCTGGAGCGGGAGCGCGCGGCGCGGCCGCCGGAGCCCGCGGACGATCCGTCAAAGGGCGACGGGGCCTGATGCGCTCCGGCGTCTGCCTCGTCCACAAGCCCGTCGGACCCTCCAGCTTCGGCGTGGTGAAGGAGTTCACTGCCGAGGCCCGGGAGGCCGGGCTGAAGAAATTCCCGCTCGGCCACGGCGGGACGCTGGATCCCTTCGCCTCGGGACTGCTCCTCATCCTCGCCGGCCAGGCCACGCGGCTCATGGAGCTGATGCATCCGCTGCCCAAGACCTACGTGGCCGACGTCGCGTGGGGCGCGGAGACAGACACGGGCGACCACCTCGGCCTCGTGGTGCGGGAAGGCGACCCCTCCGCACTCACGCCGGACCCCCTCGACGCGGCGCTCGCTCCCTTCCACGGCTGGCGGGACCAGGTCCCTCCCGCCACCAGCGCCAAGAAGATCGGCGGCGAGTCCGCCTACAAGAAGGCCCACCGGGGCGAGGTGGTGGAACTGCCGCCCTCGAAGGTATTCCTGCACGCGGCCCGCTGGCTCGCCCACGACCTGCCCCGGCGCAGCACCCTCGAGCTCACGGTCAAGGGCGGCTTCTACGTCCGCAGCCTCGCCCGGGACCTCGGCCGCGCCCTGGGCTGCGGCGCCCACCTCGCCTCGCTCCACCGCAGCGCCATCGGGCCCTGGGCCGATCCCGGCGAAGGGAACCGCGTCTGGGTCGAGGGGGAGGCGCTCCTCCCCTGGTGCGCGTCCCGGCGCCTGGACGAGGCCGAGCTGGACCACTTCCTCCACGGCCGGCCCGTCCCGCCCGGAGCCCAGGAGCCTCCGACCTGGGACTTCCCCGCGGGCTTCCCCGTCCCCGAGACGCCCCTGCGCGGCCTCCGCGATGGCAGGCTCGTGGCCCTCCTGAAGGAGCGCGAAGGGCTGCTGTGGACCCGCGCGAACCTGCGGGGCGGCCTGTAGGCCCTCAGAGCGCCGGTTTCCAGAGGTCCGTGAGGCGGTGGCGGTGGCGGGGGAAGTCGAGCCGGCGGGCGTTTTCGAAGCCGGCCTCCCGCAGCGCCGGGGGCACCGGGCCCCGGACGATCTCCGCCGCCTCGTCGAGGGAGTGGTAGAGCAGGCCGCCGCCCCCCAGGTAGTCCTCGAGGTCCGGGCGGATCCCCGCCATGCAGACGCCCACCCCCGCGGCCTGGGCCTCCGCCAGGGCCATGGGCCAGCCCACCTTCTTCTGATCGAAGTCTGCCGTGTAGAGGAGCCACTGGTGGGCCTTGTAGACGGCGGGCATGCGGGTGAAGGGCACGGGGGGGTGGATGCGGACGGGACTTCCCGCCGCCCGGTTCGCGGCCTCCAGGTCCGCCACCTCGTAGCCCAGGGGATGGAGGTTGAAGGCGCGCTCCGGCACCTTCGCCGCCACCGTGATGAAGTCCTTCATGCCCTTCTTGGGAAGGCAGGACCCCGTGTTCATCACCCCGTCGCCGTTGGGGGAGGCGTCCAGGAAGCGGGTCGCGTCCACCACCGGCGGCGCGGGGTGGAGCTTTGCCGCGGGGAATCCCGCGGCCGCCAGGGCCGGGAGGGCGTAGGGGAAGGCCAGGATCCCGAGGCACAGCTCGTGGGAGGCGAACCCGGCCGCCGCGGCGAGGTGGGGGGGCAGGGGCGTGCCCGGCTGCCAGGCCGTGTCGAAGGAGTGGGCGCGGATCGTGAAAGGCACGCCCGTGCGGCGGGCGGCCTCGAAGACCACGTCCGCGAAGACGAGGTAGTGGCTGTGGATCACGTGGGGCTTGAAGGCGCGGATCGCGTTCAGGATGTCGTTCCAGGTCTCGGTGAACTCGAAGGGGAGATGGTCGGGGTCGGGCAGGTCCACCGGCTGGCAGCCCAGGATCTCCAGGGCGTGGTCCTCGCGCAGCGCCTCCAGTTCGGTCCGGATGTAGGTCTCCGAAAGCTGGGGATAGCGCTGGAGCAGGGCGAGGATCCGGGGGCGGGGGCTCAACGGTCCCCCCAGTGCAGCTTCTCCCGGAGCAGCGCGAAGAAGGGCAGGGCGGGGTTCTGGAGCAGCGTGACGGTGGCGGCGGAGCGCCGGAGCTCGATGCGGTCACCGGCCTGCAGGGCGCGGCCGGTCTGGCCGTCCAGGGTGAGGTAGCCGTCCTCGGCGTGGCCGATGACCACGGTGACGCCCGCCGCGCTGGGCACCACCATGGGCCGCAGGGTGAGGCTGTGGGGGCAGATGGGCGCCACCACCCAGGCGTCGATGGCCGGGTGGAGGATGGGGCCGCCGGCGCTGAGGGCGTAGGCGGTGGAGCCCGTCGGGGTGGAGACGATGAGCCCGTCGGCCTTCAGGTCCCCGGCGTCCTCGCCGTCCACCCGGAGGTCCAGGTCCATGATGCGGGCCAGGGCCCCCTTGCCGATGACGGCGTCGTTGAGTACGTCCTGGGCCATCAGCAGGGCCCCGTCCCGGTGGAGCTCCACCCGGATGAGGCTGCGCACCTCCCGGTGGAGGGAGCCCTCGAAATAGGCGTCCACCATGGTCCGGGCCGAGGTGGCAGGGTGGGCCGTCAGGAATCCCAGCGAGCCGAGGTTGATGCCCAGGAGGGGCGTGCCGCCCATGCCCATCCTCCGGGCGGCGGCGAGGAGGGTCCCGTCGCCCCCGAGCACGAGGCAGAGGTCCGCGCCGGAGGGGAGGTCCTCCGTGCCGAGGGCCGCGGGGTCCAGCCCCGCGGCGCGCCAGGCCTGGGCGAGCTCCGGATCGCCGTGGGCCTCCCAGCCCCGGGAGAGGAAGGGGGGCGCCACCGCCTGCAGGGTCTGGACGAGCAGCGGGGACTTGGTCTTGGCCACCAGCGCCAGGCGGGGAGGGGACATGGAAGCCAGCATACACTTGGGGGATGCCCTCGAAGCCTTCCGCCAAGCCCCCCGCGAAGCCCGGCGGCGCCCGACCGCGCCGCCGCCTCCTGAAAGCCCTCCTGCTCCTGCTCGGCCTCGGCCTCGTCGGGGGCGGCGGCTTCTTCGCGTGGATCTGGAGCAGCTATAGCCGCGAGGCGGACAGCTTCCTCACCCTCTTCGCCCTCCGCGTCCCCAAGACCATCACGAAGGTGCTGGACCGCAACGGCGACGTCATCGGCGTGTTCGCCGAGGAGCACCGGGTGGTGATCCCCTACGGCGACATCCCCAAGGCCTTCGTGGGCGCCCTGGTGGCCACCGAGGACGCGGACTTCTGGAGCCACGACGGCGTGAGCCCCCGGGGCATCCTCCGGGCGGGGCTCACCTACGTCGCCACGTTCGGGCGGCGCAAGGAGGGCGCGAGCACCCTCACCATGCAGCTGGTGCGCACCGTCACAGCCAAGCGCCAGAAGCAGCTCAACCGCAAGCTCAAGGAGATCGTCCTCGCCCGCAAGCTGGAGAAGGCCTACAAGAAGAAGCAGATCTTCGAGGCCTACGCCAACGAGGTCTACTTCGGCGGCGGACGCTACGGCATCGAGGCGGCGGCCCAGTACTACTTCGGCAAGAGTGCGCCCCAGCTCAACGTGGAGGAGTGCGCCCTGCTGGCGGGGCTCGTGCAGAATCCGAGCTGGTACCACCCCTACAACCCCGATCCCAGGGTGCGCGCGGCGGTGAAGGAGCGGCGCAACCATGTGCTCAGGCGCATGGTGGCCGAGGGCTACCTGAAGGAGGCCGACGCGAAGGTGTTCATGGAGCGGCCCATCCGGCTGGCCCGGGAGAACGCGGTGGAGGAGGCCGTCGCGCCCTACGCCGTGGAGGAGGTGCGCAAGTATCTCTACGAGAAGTACGGCAAGGACGCGGTGCTCAACGGCGGCCTCGAGGTCTACACGACCCTCGACTCGGCGTGGCAGGTGGCGGGGAACGACGCGGTGCGCAACGGCCTGCGGGCGGTGGACCGCCGCCGGGGCTTCCGGAAGGACGCGGTGCAGCTCGTGGAGGATCCCGAGAAGGCGCAGCTTCCCGGCTGGAAGCGCTTCCTCGAGGACGGGGACCAGGTGCGGGGCGTCATCCTCGGCTGGTCGAACCCCGGCGCCAAGGACGCCTCCGCCGAGGTCCGCTTCGGGTCCACCATCCTGAAGGTCCCGGGCTCAGCCTTCGCCTGGGCGGGCAAGGACATCTCGAAGCTGCTGCCCCGGGGAACGGCGCCCCTCTTCCTCGTGAAGGACGCCGACGAGGATGGCAAGCCCGTCCAAGTGGAGCTGGACCAGGAGCCGGAGGTGGAGGCGGCCCTCCTGGCGATGGATCCGAGGACGGGCGAGGTGCGGGCCATGGTGGGCGGCTACAGCTACGCCCGCAGCAAGTTCAACCGGGCCTGGCAGGCGGAGCGGCAGATCGGCTCCACCGTGAAGGCCTTCGTGTACGGCACCGCCTTCGAGCAGGGGATGACGCCCGCGACGCTGGTGAACGACGTGCCCACGCGTTTCATCGATCCCACCCAGTTCGACGTCATCGACGGCCCGGACGGCCGCGTGGACGTCCGTCCCTCCCGCCCCGGCGCCAAGGAGTACGCCCCCCAGAACTACGAGCGGGACTTCTGGGGGCCCATCCCCATCTGGGAGGCCCTGCGGGACAGCCGCAACCTGCCGGCGGTGCGCACCCTCGACGACGTCGGCATCGGCCACGTGCGGGACTTCGCGGCGAAGCTGGGCGTGACGGGCAACCTGCCGCCCTACCCGAGCCTCGCCCTGGGGGCCGCGGACCTGAGCCTCAAGGAGATGGTGCGGGCCTACGGCACCATCGCGAACTACGGGAGGCTGGCCCCCGCGCCCTTCCTCATCAAGAAGGTTGTGGACCGGAACGGCCGCGTCTTGGAGTCCCGCGAGGGGAACCCCGGCGACGAGGTGGTGGACCCCAAGGTGGCCTTCGAGCTGATCCAGTGCTTCCAGGGCGTGGCCACCCAGGGCACGGGGGCCCGCACCAACGACCTGAACTGGCCCGTGGCCGGCAAGACGGGCACCACCGACGAGCACACGGACGCCTGGTTCATCGGCTTCAGCACCCGCATCGCCTGCGGCGTCTGGGTGGGCCTGGACGAGAAGAAGACCATCTACCGCGGCGCCGACGGCGGCAAGGTGGCGGTGCCGATCTGGACCGAATTCATGAAGACCGCCGTGCAGGGCACGCCGCGGGAGGAGTTCAAGGCGCCGGAGGGCATGGAGTGGGCCCAGGTGGACCGCTACACCGGGCTGCTGGCCAGCGGCGCCACCACCGACAAGGTGCTGGGCCTCGCCTTCCCGCCAGGGCTGAAGCCCAAGGCCGAGAGCACCGCGGAGGCCATCGCCCGGATCCGGGAGGCCCGGGACAAGGCCCATCACATGACCGCGGAAGTGCGGGTCTGGGGCCGCGGCAAGCCCCGCACCGAGCCGGACCTGGGGATGGAGCCACCCAAGGCGGCGGAAGCCGCGAAGGCGGAGGGGAAGACCGAGGCCAGGGCGGAGACGAAGGCGGACCCGAAGCCCGACACGAAGGCCGATCCGAAGGGCGACGCGAAGGCTGATCCCAAGAAGGCGGGCCCCCAGAAATCCTGGTGATCCTGGGCGCGGGAGGTTGGCAGTAAGATTGCCCATGCCCAAGCTCACCTACCAGGACATCCAGCGCCTCCCCAAGACCGACCTGCACGTCCACCTGGACGGCTCGCTCCGGCTGGAGACCATCCTCGACCTCGCCGAGAAGCAGAAGGTCAAGCTGCCGGCGGAGGACGTGGACCGCCTGCGGCCGCTGGTGCAGGTGGGCGACGACTGCAAATCGCTGGTGGAGTACCTGAAGGCCTTCGACGTCACCCTGAGCGTCATGCAGACCTACGAGAGCCTGGTGCGCACGGCCTTCGAGCTGGCGGAGGACGCCGCGAAGGAGAACGTGCGCTACATGGAGGTCCGCTACGCGCCCATCCTCCACCAGCAGCAGGGCCTGACGCTCCACAACATCGTCCAGGCGGTGCTGGAGGGCCTGAAGCTGGCCAAGAAGAAGTACAACATCCAGACCGGCGTCATCATCTGCGGCATCCGCCACATCAGTCCCGAGCTGGGCAACAAGCTGGCCGACCTCACGGTCGCGTTCAAGAACAAGGGGGTCGTCGGCTTCGACCTGGCGGGAGCCGAGGAGAACTTCCCGGCGAAGAAATTCAAGGAGGCCTTCGGCCGCGTGCTGGCCAACAACATCAACTGCACCCTCCACGCCGGCGAGGCCTTCGGCCCCGAGAGCATCCACCAGGCCATCCACCTCTGCGGCGCCCACCGCATCGGCCACGGCGTGCGCCTCATCGAGGACGGCGACCTGCTCAACTACGTCAACGACCACCGCATCCCCATCGAGTGCTGCCCCCACAGCAACGTGCAGACCAAGGCCGTGAAGAAGATGGCCGACCACCCCATCCGCCTCTTCTACGACCTCGGCCTGCGCGTCACCGTGAATACCGACAACCGCCTCATGACGAACACGAGCGTCAGCAAGGAGTACCTCACCATCCACGAGGAGCTCGGCTTCAGCCTCGACGAGATCAAGGAGATCATCATCATGGGCTTCAAGAGCGCCTTCCTCCCCTACGCCATCAAGCGGGCCATGCTGGCCGAGGTGGTGGAGGAGCTGAAGGCGTTCAAGCCGAAGAGCCTGGAGAGCAAGCGGGAGCAGCTCTGAGGTGGACGCTTCGGCGATCCCCCTCCACCCCATCGCCCATGTCCGCGGCGGCCGCGCGGAGGTCGAGGACGATGCTTGGGCCACGGTGGGATCCCGCATCGAGCTCGACGCGACGCGATTCGGTCCTGACGCCCTGAAGGACCTCAACGATTTCTCCCACCTCGCGGTCATCTTCCATTTCCACGCCGCGGACCCGGCCCGGCTCCACACGGGCGCGCGGCGCCCGCGCAACACCCCGGCCTGGCCCGAGGTCGGCATCTTCGCCCAGCGGGGGAAGGACCGGCCGAACCACCTGGGCCTCTCGGTCTGCGCGATCGTGAAGATCGAAGGCACGGCGATCCACGTGCGCGGTCTGGACGCGGTGGACGGCACGCCTGTGCTGGACCTCAAGCCCGTGATGAAGGGCTTCGAGCCTCGGGTAGAGATCCGGGAGCCGGCCTGGGCGACGGAGCGGATGGCGGGCTACTGGTAGGCCCCTCCATCCGGCTCGCGCCCTCCCCGTCCGTCTCGTGCCACCGGGCCGGATCCTGAACATCTCCCGACGCCATGCTGGGCCATCCCGGAGCCCCGCATGTCCGAACTCGCCGCCCCTTCCACCCGCCGCCCCGACCTGGACTTCCTGCGGGTGGCCTGCATCCTCCTGCTGCACCTCTACCACTCGGCGCGCATGTTCAACGTGGACGATCCCTGGCACGTGAAGGCGCCCGTGCTGCTGCCCATCCTCAACGGGCCCATGGACGTGCTGCACCTGGTGCGCATGCCCCTGCTCATGCTCATCGCCGGGACTGCCACGGCCTTCGCGCTCACGAGGCGCGGCGTGGGCGCTTTCGCGTGGGACCGCGTCAAGCGCCTCCTGCTCCCGCTGGTCTTCGGCATCCTCGTCATCGTGCCGCCCCAGATCTGGGTGGAGCGCGTGTGGACGGGCGCCTACACCGGCTCCTACTGGAGCTTCTGGTCCTCGGTGCTCCAGGGCGTGCCCTACCCGAAGGGCTCCACGAGCTGGCACCACCTCTGGTTCGTGGCTTACCTCTTCGCGTTCTGCATGGCGGCGCTGCCCCTCTTCGCGTGGTTCCGGCAGTCGTCGGGCCAGGCCTTCCTCGATCGGGCCGGGGCCTTCCTCGCCCGCGGCGCGAACCACTGGTGGATCGCCGTCCTGATCTTCGGCGGACGCTACCTCCTGCGGAACCATCCCGAGACCCACGACCTCCTCCACGATCCCAAGAACCTCGTCTTCTACGGTGGTCTCTTCCTCGCCGGCCACCTGCTGGGCCGCCTGTCCCGGCTCACCGAGCGGCTGGTGGCGCTGCGGCAGTGGAACCTGTTCCTCAGCCTGGGCCTGCTGGCCGCGCTGCTCCCCCCCGGCGAATTCCCCTTCCCCTTCGAGCACCTGGCCCTCTACGCCTTCGTCTGGGCGAGCCTCTGCGCCGCCCTGGGCTACGCCAAGGCCAGGGTCACGGATTCGAAGCCCTGGCTCACCCGCGCGCAGTCCCGGGCCTACCCCTTCTACATCCTCCACCAGAGCGTGATCGTGGTGCTGGGCTGGTGGATGCTGCGCCTCAACCTCGGCCCCTGGCCCTTCTTCGCGTCCCTCACGCTCCTCTCCTTCCTGCTCACCCTCGCCCTGTGCGAAGTCGCCGCTGCCGTGGCCTTCCTCCGCCCCTGCCTCGGCATGGGGCCCGCCTCCAGGCCTGCGCCCCGGAAGGGACCCACGCGCCTCACGTCGGGCCAGCTCGAGGCCATACTCTCCGACGAGGCCCGCTGAATGACGTCCCCCGCCGAACCCGCTCCCGCCTGGCGCTGGCCGACGATCCGCCTGCGCTGGGCCCTGGTGGCGGCGGCCTTCTTCCTCGTGAACGCGTTGCGCCTCGCGGCCACGGTGGCCCTGGACCTGCGCGCCTCGGGCTCGCGCACGCCCTGGACCGAGCCCCTGGTCTGGGAGCTCACCTCCGCCGTCATCGTCTGGGCCCTGCTGCCCCTGGCCCAGGCCGTGGCCCTCAACGCGCCCTGGAAGCGCGTGGCCTGGCCCCGGTTCCTCGCCTTCCACCTCGGCGGCGCCGTCCTCTTCTGGATGGTCCACGTGGCCTGGATGTGGGGCTCGCGCATCGTCCTCTACCGCCTGCTCGGCTGGGGCGCCTACGACTACGGATCCCTCGCCTTCCGCGCCCCCATGGAGGGCCTCAAGGACCTGCTGGGCTTCGCCGCCCTCGCGGCGGTCTTCCACGCGGTCGAGTCGCGCCGGGAGCGCCAGGCCCGGGAGCTGGCCGCCGCGCGCCTCGAATCCGAGCTGCGGGAGGCGCGCCTCCAGGCCCTCTCGGCCCAGCTCGATCCCCACTTCCTCTTCAACGCGCTGAACACGCTCAGCGCGGTGATGTACGAGGACCTCGAGAAGGCCGACCGCCTCTTCGCCGACATGGGCGCCATGCTGCGGGACGGCCTCGCCGCCGAAGGCCCCACCTGGCCGCTCGAGCAGGAGCTGGCCCACCTCGCCCACTACCTGGCCTTCGTGGAGGCCCGCTTCGGGGACCGAGTGGCGGTGGACCTCCGCATCGAAGCCGGCCTCGGGAGCCTCGAAGTGCCCCGCTTCGCCCTCCAGCGCCTGGTGGAGAACGCCCTCAAGCACAACGCCGACGCCGTGGGCCGCGTCCTGCGCGTCGCCGTCGAGGCCCGGCGGGAAGAAGGCGCGGTGCGCCTGGCCGTGTCCGACGACGGCGCGGGCTTCGCCCCGGGCGGCGCGAACGGCGTCGGCCTGGAGAACCTCCGCAGGAGCCTCGAACTGCTCCACGACGCCCGCGCGAGGCTCGAGACGGCCAACGCGCCCGGAGGCGGCGCGCGGGTCGCGATGATCCTGCCCGGGATCGCCCGTGGCTGAGCCCCTGAAAGTCCTCCTCGCCGACGACGAGGCGCCGGCCCGGGCCAAGCTCCGGCGGTTCCTCAAGGAGGACCCCCGCGTCGTGGTGGCGGGGGAGGCCGCCGATGGGCTGGCCGCGGTGCGCCAGGTCCAGGCCCTGCGCCCGGACCTCCTCGTCCTCGACATCCAGATGCCCGGCCTCACGGGCTTCGAGGTGCTGGAGGCCCTGGAGAAGCCGCGGCCCCTCGTCATCTTCTCCACCGCCTATGACCGCTTCGCCCTGGACGCCTTCGAGGCCGCGGCGGTGGACTACCTCCTCAAGCCCTACGACGCCGCGCGTTTCGCCCAGGCCCTGGACCGGGCCCTCGCCCTGCGCCGGCCGGGGCCGGACCCTGTGAAGGCGCTGCTGGACCGGGTGGCCCAGGCGCCCCTCGAACGGCTGCTGGTGAAGGACGGCGACCGCTGGCTCCCCGTGCCCCTGCGCACGGTGCGCCGCCTCAGCGCCGACGGCAAGTCCGTGAAGGTCCACGCCGAGGGCGGCGTCTTCAGCCTGCGGCGCGGCCTCGCCGAGTTGGAGCGGCGCCTCGACCCCCGCCGCTTCGTCCGCGTCCACCGCGGCGACCTCGTGGCCCTGGACGCCGTGGCCCACCTGGAGCCCTGGGACCACGGGGACGCCCTGCTCGTGCTCAAGGACGGCGGCCACGTGGTGCTCAGCCGCACCTACCGCGCGGCCTTCCTGGCACGCTGGGGCGTGGAGGGCTGAGCCCCGGGGAGGCGATTCCATGGCCACCGTCATCGTCTGGGCCTTCACGCCCCGCGCCGGCCGCGAGGCCGATCTCGAGGCCGCCCATGGCCCCGACGGCGCCTGGGCGCGGCGCTTCGCGCGATCCCCGGGCTTCCTCGGCACCAAGCTGCTCAAGGCCGAAGGCCGCTACCTCACCCTCGACCGCGGGTCGGCGCCGGGCGCCTGCGACGCCTTCAAGGCCGCCCACGGCGGGGACTACGCGGCCCTGGACCGGGCCTGCGAGGCCCTCACCGCCGAGGAGTCCAGGCTGGGCCTCTTCGAGACCGTGGACTGAGTTGGCGGTATTCTTGACCCTCGGAGTCAAGATGCTCGACCGCTTCGCCGCCTTCCTGGACGGCCACCAGCGCTTCCTCCTCACCACCCACGAGAATCCGGACGGGGACGGCGTCGGCGCATCCATCGGCCTGGCTCACTACCTGAAGTTCCTCGGCAAGGAGGCGCGCATCGTCGTCGCGCCCCACCTGCTGCCGAACCTGCGCTTCCTGGACCCCGAGGGCTGGATCGAGGCCTTCGATCCCGAAGGCGTCCACGCGGACCTGGCCGCCTGGCCGGACGCATGGCTGCTTGTGGATGCGTCCGAATCCCACCGACTCGGGCCCATGCACGGCGCCTTCCAGGCCACCCGCGGCGTGAAGGCCTGCCTGGACCACCACCTCAAGGAGGCTCCGAAAGGCTTCGACGCGGAGTTCACGGATCCCACCGCCACCGCCAGCGGCGAGCTGGTCTACGAACTCGCGCTGCCGCGCATGGGCGCGCCCCTGCCGGAGGCCATGGCCACGGCGCTCTACGCCTCGCTGGTGGCGGACACGGGGAACTTCCGCTTTTCCAATTCGACACCCAAGGCCCACCGCATGGCGGCCCAGCTCATCGACCAGGGCGTGGACCCCGCGCGGGTCTATTCGGCCCTCTACAACGTCTTCACGCCCGCCAAGCTGCGCCTCTTCGGCCACGCCCTGGAGCGCCTCGAGCTCACCCCGGACGGGCGCTTCGGGATGCTCGCGGTGGGCCGCGCGGACCTGGCGGCCTGCGGCGCCACCCACGATGACCTGGACGAGCTGGTGCAGGAGCCGATGAAGCTGGCCGGGATCGAAGTGGGCGCCCTGCTCTACGAGACCGCCGACGGGCGCATCAAGGCCAGCCTTCGCAGCCGCGAGCGGGTGGACGTGAACGCCGTGTGCCGTCGCTTCCAGGGGGGCGGGCACCGCCTGGCTTCGGGCTGCAAGCTGGATGGAACGCTGGAGCAGGCGCGGGCATCCATAAAGCAGGCGGTGCTCGCCCAACTGGATGTGGATTTGTCTAGAGTTTGATCTAAACAATTACATGGCGGGATCGCCGGTCCCCGCCACACTGGAACTGCCGCCCGTCCGGCCTATTCAGAACCCTACGAACGCTTTCATCCTCGCAACCATCCTCGACAGGAACCCCATGTCCCCCGACAACGCCAGTTCGGCCAAGCCGCTGGAGCTCGTCACGCAGTTCGACGCCGACGTCGTCCCCTTCATCGCCAAGGCGGAGGTCCCCTCCCGCTTCGGCAAGTTCACGGTCTACGGCTTCCTCGAGAAGGCCACGGGCAAGGAGCACATGGCCATCGTGGCCGGCGAGATCGACGCCCGGAAGCGCATCCCCGTCCGGATCCACAGCGAGTGCTGGACCGGCGACGTGCTGGGCAGCCTCAAGTGCGACTGCCGCGACCAGCTCGAGACCGCCCTGCGCCACATCGGCGAGCATGGCGGCATGGTGCTCTACCTCCGCCAGGAGGGCCGCGGCATCGGCCTCCTGAACAAGCTGAAGGCCTATGCCCTCCAGGAGCGGGGCATGGACACCGTGGAGGCCAACCAGGCGCTGGGCTTCGCCGACGACCTGCGCACCTACACCAGCGCCATCGAGATGCTGCGATTCTTCGGCATCCGCAAGGTGCGCCTGCTCACGAACAACCCGAAGAAGATCGCCGCGCTGGAAGACGCCGGCATCGAGGTTCACCGGGAGGCCCACCAGCAGGCCAGCAATCCCCACAACCTGCGCTACCTCAAGACCAAGGCAAAGAAGAGCGGGCACCTGCTGAACTTCCGGGAAGAGGAGCTCTAGGCCTTCCCCTTCTTCCGCGGGGGGGCGGGCGCAGCCAGCGCCGCCTTCACCCGCGCCGGCGTCATCGGCAGGCGGTACATCCGCGCGCCGCAGGCGTCCGCGACGGCGTTGGCCAGCACGGCGCCCACGGTGATGATGGCGGGTTCGCCGCCGCCCTGGGGGGCAAGCCCCGGGTTCTCGACGATCACGCACTCGAGCTTCGGCAGGTGGGAGAAGCGGGGCAGGGGATAGGTGTCGAAGTTGCGGTCCAGGATCTCGCCGCCCTTGAAGCGCAGCTCCTCCATCAGCGCGTAGCCCAGGCCCTGCATCAGGCAGCCCTCTATCTGCATCCGCGCGCCCGTCGGGTTCACCACGAGGCCCATCTCCTGGGCGCAGACGATGCGCAGGGGCGTGACCTTCCCCGTGGCGCGGTCCACCTCCACCTCCGCCATCGTGGCGACCACCGTGCCCGCGTCCTCGCCGCAGGCGATGCCCCAGCCGCGGCCCGGCCTCCGGCCCGCCTTCCGGGGCTTCCAGCCGAAGGCTTCGGCGGCGGCCTGGAGCACGCGCTTCATGCGGCCCTCCTTGAGGTGGGCGAGGCGGAAGGCAAGGGGATCCAGACCCGCGGCCTGGGCCAGGAGGTCCATCTGGGACTCCCGGGCGAAGACGTTCATGTTCGCCCCCGGCGCCCGCCAGGGGCCCACGGCGAAGGGATGCAGGGGCGTGGCGTTGTCGCGGCCCTCGAAGATGCCGCCGTGGGTGAGGACCCGGGCCCCGGGCACGTCGTAGAAGATCTCCGAGCCCCGTCCGCCGGCGGCATAGATGTGGCTCTCCCACGCGACGATGCGGCCCTTCCCGTCGAGGCCGGCCTCTATGGCGACCACGGCGGCCGGGTCGAAGGCGTCGTAGAAGAACTCCTCGGCCCGGGTCCAGGCCAGCATCACCGGCCGCCCCGCGAGCCTCGAGAGGCGCGAGGCCTCCACGGCCTGCAGGTCCGCGCTCTTGCCGCCGAAGCCGCCGCCCACATAGGGGGTGAGGACGCGGACGTCCTTGGCTTCCATGCCCAGGGCCCGGGCCACCCGCTCCCGGGTTCCGAAGGGCGTCTGGGTGGAGGCCCAGACCGTGGCCTTGCGCCCCTTCACGTCGGCCAGGGCCGTGTGGGGCTCCATGGGTGCGTGGGCCACGTAGCCTTTCGTGAAGGTGGAGGAGACTTTCCGGGCCGGGGCGCCGACGCCGGGCGCGGCGCCTGGCGCCGGCGGCGCACCGCGGCGGAGGTGGTCGAAGATGGTCTCGGGATCCTCGCTCCGGGTCTGGGGCGTCCACGCGGCCTTGAGGGCGTCCAGGGCCTGGGCGCAGGCTTCGGGATCGGCGGCCAGCACCGCCACCAGGTCGCCGTCGCGCAGGACCTTCACGCCCGCCATGCGCTCGGCGGCGGAGGCGTCGAGGCTCTTCAGCTTGGCGCCGTGGGCCGGGGGCCGCAGGATCCTCGCGTAGGCCATGTCCGGGAGCCGCAGGTCGCCGGTGAACGTCGCTGCGCCGGTGACTTTCTCCCTCCCGTCCAGCCGCAGGGGCGAGCGGCCCATGACTTTGAAGTCCGCGGCCTTGCGCAGCACCGCGGCTTCGCCCACCACGCGGGTGAGCTTCCGCCCCTGGGCGAGGGAGCCCATGGTGATCGTCCTGCCGGGTTCGCCGGCCACGGAGAAGGTGCCGTCCGCGAGGACCAGCTTTTCCGTGGGCACGCCCAGGGCCTGGGAGGCCATGGCGGTGAGCGTCGCCCGCGCCTCGGCGGCGGCGGCCCGCAGCGCGGGCCCGAACATCCGGGTGGTGAGGGATCCCCAGGTCCCCGCGTCGTAGGGGCAGCGGTCCGTGTCGCCCATCACCATGTCGATGGAGGCGAGGGCCACGCCCAGCTCCTCGGCCACCATCTGGGCCTGGGAGGTCATGACGCCTTGGCCCATCTCGATCTTCCCCGTGAAGACGGCGACGCGGCCGTCGGCGCCCACGTGCAGGTAGGCGTTGAGGTCCTCGGGGGACACCCGGCGGCGGTCCTGGGCCGCGAGAGCCCGGGGGCGCAGGCTGACGAGGACGGCCAGGCCCCCGCCCAGGGCCTGGATGAAGGCGCGGCGGTTCAGCGGCGTGGTCATGACTTCCTCCCCGCGGCCTCGATGGCGGCCACGATGCGCGGGTGCGCTCCGCAGCGGCAGAGGTTGTCGTCCATGGCCGCGACGATCTGGGCCCGGGTGGGATGGGGATGCTCCTTGAGCAGGGCCAGGGCGTTCATCACCATGCCCGGCGTGCAGAAGCCGCACTGGAAGCCGCCCTCCTCCAGGAAGGCCTGCTGGAGCGGGTGCAGCGTGGAGCCCTGCGCCAGCCCCTCGATGGTGGTGACCTCCTTCCCCGCCACGGCGCGCAGCTCCGTCTGGCACGCGCGCGCGGCCTTGCCGTCCACCAGCACGGTGCAGGAGCCGCAGTAGCCCTCGCCGCAGCCCAGCTTGGTGCCCGTGAGGCCCAGGTCGCCCCGCAGGGCCCAGAGCAGGGCGCGGCCCCCGTCGGCCTGCAGCTCCACCGCCTTGCCGTTGACGCGGAAACGGATCGGTCCGCCCATGGGCGCCTCCTGTCCAGCGGGAAGCAGTGTACGCCCGTGCAGGCGGGAGGGGTCCTCCCGATTCAGCGCCGCCGGAAGCGGGCCAGCTGGAAGCGCTGCTCGGCGCCCCAGGGCGTGCGGTGGACTTCCCGTTCCTCGGCCTCCAGCGCGAAGTCCGGGCCCAGGGTCCGTGCCAGCTCCGCCGCGTCCGCCCGGCAGACCTCCAGCCCGCTGCACTTCTCCGGTCCGTCCGGGGCGAAACCGGAGAGGACGGCCACGCCGCCGGGCTTCAGCACCCGGGCCACCGCGGCCGCGTAGGCCGCGCGGTCCGCGGGATCGCGGAGGAAGTGGAGCACCGCCCGGTCATGCCAGGCGTCGAAAGTGGCCTCGGCCACCGGGAGGTCCCGCACGTCGGCGCAGAGGAAGCCCAACCGCGGCGACGCCCCGAGCCGTTGCCGCGCCTTCGCCAGGGCCTCCGCGCTCAGGTCCGCGAGTGTGACGGACCAGTCCGTCTTCTCCAGGATCGCCTCCGCGAGGGTGCCCAGGCCCGCGCCGGCGTCGAGCACGCGGGCTCGGGAGGGCAGTCCCGCCTCCCGCAGGTGCCGCAGGCTGCTCTCCGGCGACGCCTGGGTCCAGCTCAGCTGCTCCGGGGCCCTGGAGGCGTAGATCGCGTCCCAGTGCGCGCGGGGGGAGGGCGTCATCTCACAGGCTCGTGATCGCCGCCTGCTCCTGGGGCGAGAGGAAGCGCCACTCCCCGGGCTTCAGCGCGGGGTCCGCCAGGGGTCCGAACTGCACGCGGCGCAGCTTGCTGACGGGGTGGCCGACGGCGGCGAACATGCGGCGGATCTGCTGGTTCTTGCCCTCGGTGAGGGTCACGCGCAGCCAGGGGTTGTCCCCCTTCTCGGCGAACTCGATGGCGCAGGGCTTGAGGCGCCGGCCGTCGAGGCGGAAGCCGTTGCGAAGTTCGTCCAGCTGCTCCTTCGTGGGCAGGCGGTGAACCTTTACCAAATAGACCTTGGGGATCTCGTGGTCGGGCGCCATGAGGCGGTTCGCGAGGGCCCCGTCGTTGGTCATCAGCAGCAGGCCCTCGGAATTGAAATCCAGGCGGCCGACGGGGTACACGCGGGCGTCGATGCCGTGCAGCAGCGCCATCACCGTGGGGCGGCCCTGCTCGTCCTTCACCGTGGTGACGTAGCCCTTGGGCTTGTTCAGCAGGATGTAGACCGCGCGTTCCCGGGCGATGGGCGCGAAGTCCACGGTGATCTCGTCCCGGCGCGGATCGGCCTTGGCGCCCAGCTCGGTGACCACCACGCCGTTCACGTGCACGCGGCCCTCGAGGATCAGCTCCTCGCACTTGCGGCGGGAGTCGATGCCCGCGTGGGCCAGGATCTTCTGGAGGCGTTCGCCCTCCTGGGGGCGGGCGGTCCTGGGGCGGGCCGGGG
>JBDIBF010000028.1:0-34133 GCA_039812765.1 Holophagaceae bacterium | reverse complement strand
GCCGCGGCCATCTTCCTCCTGGACCTCTTCGGACCCACGGGCCGCCGGAATCCGGTGGTGGTGGCGGTGCACACCCTCTTCATCCTGTGCGGCCTGCGCCTGGTCCTGCCCCGGGAGCTTCCTCAGCGCCGCCAGCTCCTTTTCATGGGCTTCCTCCTCTTCATCACCACCGCCGTGACCACCGCGGAGATCGGCTTCATGGGCTGGTCCGTGGCCTGGGTGCTGGGGGCCTCCGTGGTCCTCCTCCAGCTCGCCTGGGAGCAGAGCGCCCAGCTCCGGCGGGGCCCCCTTCAGCGGGCGCCCCTGGGGCGCGCCGTGCCATGGACGGCGGGCGTGCTGGCCCTCGCCGGGGGCTTCTTCCTGGTGCTGCCGCGGACCACGTTGGCCCTGCGCCCCCTGCCCTTCTCCATCGCCGGCCTGATGGGCTCCCAGGCGGGCCTCAGCGAGAGCCTCGACCTGGGCGGCGGCGGCCCCATCGCAGGGAACCCGGAAGTGGTGATGCGCGTGATCCCGCTCCGCGAGGCCGGGCCCGAAGGGCGCGCCCGCCTCGCGGACCGCTACGCCCTGCTCCGGGGCCTGGCGCTGGAGAAGCTGGACGGGCTGCAGTGGAAGGCGGACAGCTCCACCTGGGAAAGGCGCGTGGCCTTCCTGCCGCCCGCGGACGCCTTCCTGCGGCGGGAGGCGGAGTTCTACGTGGCCCCCAGCCCCCAGGGCATCATCCCCCTGCCCTACGGCGAGGAGGTGGACGTGCAGTGGCCGCCGATCTTCCCGGTGCGCTCTGCCCTCGGCGACAGCGTGCGCTGGGTCTACCCGCCCCAGCGCTGGCTGAACCTGGGAGTCGCGGCCCGGAGCCGCGGGCCGGAACCCTTCCTGCCCGAGGAGGCCCGGTGGACGCGCACCCGCCGGCTCGCGACCCTCACCTACGTCCCGGAGGAGGCCGAGGCCGCCCGACGCTTCAGCCTGCGCAACGCGCCGGACAGCCTTCCCGCGGCCCAGCGTACCCCGTCCGCCCTGGCCCGGCGCCTTACCGCCCGGCTGCGCGCCTTCCGTTACACGACGGAGAACCCCTCCGGCGCCGCCGCCAACCCGCTCGAGGACTTCCTGGACCGCACCCAGGCGGGACACTGCGAGTACTTCGCCTCCAGCCTCGCCTTCATGCTCCGCAGCCGAGGCATCCCCGCGCGGGTGGTGAACGGCTACCGCCTGGGGGCCTTCAGCGAGGAGGGCGGCTACTTCCTCGTCACCCAGAACGAGGCTCACGCATGGGTGGAGTACTACGACGCGGAGGCCCAGGGCTGGCGGGTTGCGGACCCCACGCCGCCCGCACCCCCGGCCCCGGGCTCCACCGGCTGGCGAGCGGCCCTGCGGCGGTGGGCGGACGCGGTGTCCTACCGGTGGGACCGACACGTCGTCCGCTTCTCCGACGCGGACCAGTTGGAAGGCGCCGAGTGGATCCGGCAGGCCGTACGCGGGCTGCCCTCGTGGCGCCCCGGGCCTCGCGAGGCCTTCGTCGCCGGCCTGGCGGCGCTGCTGGTCCTCGCGTGGCGGATCCTCGGGAAGGGGCGCCGGCGCGCCGTGGACGCGGAGCTACGCCTCCACCGCGTGCGGGCCCTCCGCCCCCTGCTGCGGCGGGCCGGGCCCGGCCTCGAGCCCGGACCGGGGGAGACGGCCCGGGCCTGGCTCCGCCGCCTGGGCCTCGCCCATCCCGCCCTGGCCGGGCTCCTCGAGGCGCTGGCGGGGGACGTGGACGCGGTGGCCTACGGCGGGGCCAGCGAGGCGGACCTCAAGCCGAAGGTGAAGGCCGTGCTCCGGTCCTGGGGTCGGACTTCCTGAAGCCAACGCCTACTTCAGGATCCTGTACAGGTTGCTGAAGTCGTCCGTCCAGCGCCGCACCTTCGGATTGTCAGCGAGCGGGACGGCGTCCTTCAGGGCCTCGGCCTGGAAGAGGTCCCCCCGCTCGGACACCAGCACCCAGTCGCTCCGGTACACGCCGGCCTCGGTGTCCTCGTCGTCGCTCACCAGGCGGGCCTGCCAGCCCCGCGCCTCGGCTTCGCGCAGCACCACGGGCGCGAGATCCAGGTAGCGGTTGGAGATGTGCACCGCCAGCACGCCGCCGGGCCGGAGCTGGCGCGCGTAGGCGTCGAAGGCCTCCTTCGTGAGCAGGTGCACGGGGATGGCGTCGCTGCTGAAGGCGTCCACGGCGAGGAGGTCGTAGCGCTGAGGCGGCTCGGCCTCGAGGCTGAGGCGGGCGTCCCCGAGCACCACCTCGGTCCGGGCCCGGCACTCCGGCAGCGCGGCGAACCAGGCCCTCGCCAGGCGCTCCACCAGCGGATTGATCTCGTAGACCCGGAAGCTGTCTCCGGGGCGTCCGTAGTTCAGCAGAGTGCCGGACCCGAGCCCCACCACGCCGACCTTCACGGGGCCCTTGGCCTCGAGGGCCTCGAGGGCCAGCCCCACGCCGCTGTCCGGGCCGTAGTAGGTGGTCCGGTCGTGGGCGCGGTCGTCGGCCACGTACTGGCCGCCGTGGTTGATGGTGCCGTGGAGCAGGTAGCGGCTGCGGTCCCGGCCCAGGCCCACTTCTCGGATGCGCAGGGTCCCGTAGAAGTTGCGCACCTGCAGCAGGGAATCCTCGGCGAAGTCCTTCTGCCGCCGGAGGTGGAAGTGCACCGTGGCCCCGAGGCCCGCCAGCAGCCAGGCCGCGAGGCTCCAGCGCAGCCAGGATCCCGTGCCCGTCCCCTGGTCCCGCAGCCAGGCCAGGAAGGCCAGCGCCGCGAGGGCGATGAGCCCCAGGGGCAGTTCCACCAGGCCGTCGAAGACCCGGGGCGCCACGAGGCCCGCGAAGACGCCGCCCAGGGCGCCGCCGAGGGAGAGCGAGAGGTAGAAGCCCGTGAGGTGGCGCGGCGCCGGGCGCAGGCGCACCAGCTCGCCGTGGGCGGCCATGCAGGCGATGAAGAGGGCGCCGCAGGCCGCGCCCACCTGGACGTTCAGGCCCAGGCGGTGGTTGTCGGGAAGGATGAGCCAGGCCAGGCCCGCGAGGGCCGCCGCCACCAGCGGGAGGAACAGCTTCCGCACGTACCACCGGGGGTGGTCGAAGCAGAGGATGAAGCTGAGCAGGTAGAGCGCCAGCGGCACCACCCACAGGAAGGGGATGGGCGCGACGTTGGTGCTGAGGTGGCTGGTCACGCCCAGCAGGAGCACCGACGGCGCGAAGGCCAGGGCCACCCAGAGGAGGCGCACGCCCCAGCCCGGCGCCGCGTGCAGCGCGGCGTCCTCGGGCTCCCGGTCCAGGGCCGGGTCCGAGGCTGGGAGGCTCCGGGCCCGCCAGGCCAGGGCCGCGGCGGCGAGGACGTAGAGCCCGTAGCCGGCGCTCCAGCCCCAGGCCTGGAGGTCCAGCCGCAGGAAGGGCTCGACCAGGACCGGATACGTGAGGAGGGCCGCCATGCTGCCGGCGTTGGACAGGGCGAAGAGGCGGTAGGGATCGAAGCCCGGGCGCTCCTGGGCCAGCCAGCGCTGCACCAGGGGCGAGGTGCTGGAGAGCAGCAGGTAGGGCAGGCCCACCGTGGCGCCCAGCAGCCCGAGGATGCGCAGGGTGGGATCGCCGCTGGCGACGGGCTTCCAGGCCGCGCTGGGCACCACGGGCAGGGCGGCGAGGCTGAGCAGCATCAGCGCCCCGTGCACCCAGGCCTGGCGCCGGGCCGGCAGCTTCTGCAGCACGTGCGCATAGGTGTAGCCCAACAGGAGCACCACCTGGAAGAACAGCATGCAGGCCGTCCACACCGCCGCCGACCCGCCGAACCAGGGCAGGATGCGCTTGGCCAGCAGCGGCTGCACCTGGAACAGCAGGAAGGCGCCGAGGCCGATGGCGGAGGCCGGGAGGAGCAGGCTGCGGGAGGGCGCGGCGGGAGGGTCGTCGGTCAAGGGGGATTCCATCCTGGGGCTCCCTCCAGGGTGCAGGCTCCCCGGGCCTCCGTCCACCGTGGGAATCCTTCGTGGGGCTTCAGCCCGCGTCCAGGCTGAGCATCCCGAAGCGCGCCACGATGCGCTTCTCGCCACCCTCGAAGCGGATGGTGTAGGTGAGCCCGTCGCCGCGGCCGCTGGCGGCGAGCACCACGCCCCGGCCAAAGCGGGGGCTGCGCACGCGGGTGCCCTTGGCCCAGGCGCTGCCGTCGGGGAGGTCCGGCGGCGGAGGCGGGGCGGACGCTTCCTCGTCCGCGGGCGCCGGGGAAGGCTCCACGTCGGCCCGCGCCCGGTCGAAGAAGCCGCGGATGCGCTGCAGCTCGGACGCGACGCTCATCCCGCCGCCGGTGCGCATCGGCCGGGCTCCCGCCATCACTCCGTGGCCGCCCTGGTAGAGCTCGGTGCCCCAGCGGATGGGCGACTCCAGGGCCTCCGAGGGCAGCTCCCGGAGGAAGCGGCTGGGCATGCCCAGCATGTCCTGGCCCATCATGCGGCGGCGCCGGGCGCCGGTGAGGGTGAGCCGCGACTTGGCGCGGGTGATGGCCACGTAGAAGAGGCGCCGTTCCTCCTCCAGGCCTTCGCCGGTCTCCCGCGCTTGCCGGTTCGGGAAGACGTCCTCCTCCATGCCCACCACGAAGACGATGGGGAACTCCAGCCCCTTGGCGCAGTGGATGGTCATGAGGCTGAGGTCCGCGGCGCCCTCCACCTCGTCGGCGTCGGCGGCGAGGGTGATGCGGTCCAGGAACTCCGGAAGGCCGAGCCCGAGGGTCTCCGCCTCGCTGGCCGCCGACAGGAACTCTTCCAGGTTGCGCACGCGGCCTTCGGCCTCCAGGGTGCCCTCCTCCTCCAGGCTCTGGAGGTAGCCGCTCTCCACCAGCACCCAGCGCGCGAAGCCCGCCAGGCTGAGGGCCTGCAGCTCGCCCGCGCCGTCGTGGAAGAGCTTCAGGAACTTCCCCATCTCCCGGCCCGCGCGGCCCTTCAGTTCGCCGCTGCGGTGCAGCGCGGCGAGGCCCTCCAGGGGCGTTCCACCCTCGGGGATGGCGGCCTCGATCCGCGCCAGGGTCGTCGGCCCCACGCCCCGGCTCGGCGCGTTCACGCAGCGGCGGAAGGAAGTGAGGTCGAAGGGGTTCGAGAAGAGCCGCAGGTAGGCGAGCAGGTCCTTCACCTCCTGGCGCTCGTAGAACTTGACCCCGCCGATCAGCTTGTAGGGCAGGTTGGCGCCGCGGAGCGCTTCTTCGAGCTGACGCGACTGCCAGTTGGCGCGGTAGAGCACGGCCACCTTCACGCCCGGGTCGTAGCGCCGCGCTTCCTGGATCTTCGCCACCACGTACTCGGCCTCCAGCCGGCCGTCGTCCAGGAGCTTGAAGACGAGCTTCTCCCCTTGCCCCGCGTCGGTCCAGAGCGTCTTGCCCAGGCGCTGGGCGTTGTTGGCGATGACGGTGCTGGCGGCGTCGAGGATGCTCTGGGTGCTGCGGTAGTTCTGCTCCAGCTTGATCTGCACCGCGCCGGGGAAGTCCCGCTGGAAGTCGAGGATGTTGCGGATGTCGGCGCCGCGCCAGCCGTAGATGGACTGGTCCTCGTCGCCCACCACGCAGAGGTTGCGGTGGTGTTTCGCCAGATGCTGCACCAGCTTGTACTGGGCGTGGTTGGTGTCCTGGTACTCGTCCACCAGGATCGTCCGGAAGCGCTGGGCGTAGATCTCCTGCATCGCCGGGTCGCGGAACAGGCGCTCGGTGTAGAGCAGGAGGTCGTCGAAGTCGCAGGCGCGGTGGTTGCGCAGGCCCTTCTGGTAGAGCTCGTAGGCGTCCACGGCCTTGCGGGTCCAGGGGTCGAGGGCCTCCTCCCGCGCCTCCTCGGGCAGCAGGCAGCGGTTCTTGAAGTCGCTGATGAACTCCAGCACCCGGCGGGGATGGAACTGCTTCTCGGGGAGCTTCAGCTCCGCGAGCACCTGCTTGATCAGGCTCTTCTGGTCGCTGGGGTCGAAGATGACGAAGCTGCGGCCCACCGGCGTGCGGTCGCCCTCCCGGCGGAGGATACGGGTGCAGAAGCTGTGGAAGGTGCTCACCCAGAGCTGCTCCACGGGCACGCTCACCAGGCGCTGCACGCGCTCCCGCATCTCCTCGGCGGCCTTGTTGGTGAAGGTCATGGCGAGGATGGAGGCCGGGTGCGCCCCCTGCTCCTCGATGAGCCAGGCGATGCGCCGGGTGATCACCGTGGTCTTGCCCGAGCCCGCCCCCGCCAGGATGAGCAGGGGCCCCTCCCCGTGCATGACGGCCTCCCGCTGGGGCGGATTCAGGCCCTGCAGGAGGGGATGGTCGGTTTCAGCCATCCCCCGAGTTTACCGGGGGTGCGCCTCAGGGCCGGGGCGCTGTTTTCGGGGCCTCCGCGGCGGGCTTGGGGGCTTCGGGCGACGGTTTGGGAGCCTCGGGGGCCGGAGCGATGAGCTTGCCCTTCTCGGCCTTCCGGACGATCTCCGTGATGATCGTCAGGGCCTCCTCTTCGCTGATCTGGGCCTTGAAGGAGGGCATGACCCGCCCGAAGAAGATGCCCTTGCGGATGGTCTTGGCCATCGCCGCGTCGGGTTCCCGGTTCTCCTTGGGGTCCGTGAAGTCGCGGCCGCCGAGCTTCTTGCCGGTGGCGTCCCGGGCCGAGCCGTCGGGACCGTGGCAGCGCACGCAGTTCTGAGCGTAGAAGGCCTTCAGGTCGTCGAGGCCGCGGGGGGGCCGCGCCGGCTCCTGGGCGAGGAGGACGGCGGGGAGGAGGGTCAGGAGGGCGGCGCGCACGGGGAACCTCATTTCTTCAAGGCCAGAGGACGGACCACGTCCGCGACCATCTGCTTCACTTCGTCCTCGGTGAGCTGGCCCTTGTAGCCGGGCATGGCGCCCTTGCCCAGGTAGATCACCTTCACCAGGTCGCTGTCCTTCTGCCGGGCCTGCCACTTGGCGTCCGCGAGGGCCCGGCCCACCAGGCGCTGCCCCGTGGGCGACCGGCCGGACCCGTCGGCCCCGTGGCAGGTGGCGCAGGTGCGCAGGAAGAAGGCCTTGAGGTCACGGGGCGCAGCCTGGGGCAGGGCACCAGGAACCGCCAGGAGCACGCCGATAGCGAAGGTCTGCACGGATATTCCACCTGTCCAGCTCCCCATTCTCGCATCCCGCCCGGAGCGGCTCAAGCCCGCTCTCCTCATTGGATGCGCTACCTCCAATCCCTGCATCCCTAGGAGGAGGGCTTGCGAGCAGGGCGACCCCGGAGGAAGACCGCTTCAGCACCCTCTGGATCGTGGTACAGGAGCACGAATTCCGGATCCTTGCTGAGAAGGTCGAACACCATCCGGTCTTCTTCGGTGGGACGGGGATTGACGGGCTTCCAGAGATCGCGCGTGCTGGTCACGCCCGGCCGACTCCAACCGACGTTCCAATTCCGGTCCCAGACCACCCACCTCACATCCTTGGGGATCACGACCGGTTGCCCCTTCTTCACGGGGATGTAGACCACCCTGCGGGTGAAGCCTCGGCCGTAGATCGGGTAAACCATCCCGCCGAACCCGGAATCGAAGGCGACGGTCTCGTTCATGCGAGCCTGCTCATCGACGTAGCGGGATGCGCCTGCCGACACCCGCGCCGCCGGATTCCGGAGGTACGTGAGTATCGTCTCCATCGGCTTCGTCCCGTCGTTCACAAAATAGTCCGTGGCGCAGTAGATCAGATTCGCGCTCAACAGGATTGCGACGGCCCAAAGGAGGTTCGGCCGGAGGCGCGCCCGGGCGACAGCAAGAACCGGAGGGATCGACCAGAGCGCGACGATGACGGGGACGACGAGGAGATACCTGGGGTATCCATTGAACATCCCGTCCACCCTGTACTGCTGCATAAGCGTCAGGGCGGTGAAACCCAACGTCGCCCACGTGATCCAGGATCGGAACTCTCCTTGGGCGCGGCGGGTCCTGTGGAGGTAGAACCCCAGCGGCACCGCGGCCAGCAGCGCGGTGGTGAGCCACCCCCAATGCCCGTAGATCGAACGGTACCTGGGCCAAAACCAGTAGCTCCTGTCCCAGAACACCCAGACCGCGTCATCGGATGCGCCGAATGGCCTGAGCAGAACCAGGATCGGGAAACGCCAGAGGTTGGACCAGCCGTTGTATCGCGGCACGGCCGCGGACTCGAATCCCGAAACGCCACCCACTGAAGCCGTATCCCCGAGCGGGTGTCCGCACCAGATCCAATTGAGGATCGGCCAGGCGCCGCCGAGCATGAGGAGGACCCCGACGGCTCCAATCGCGAGGACAACGCGCCTGCCCGCGCCGGTTGGCAGCATTTCAAGGAGCGGCCTTCGGTGGAGCGCGAAGGTCACGGCGAACACGGGCCCCAGGAACAGGGCTGATGGTTTGGTTCCGAACCCCAGCGCGAAGGCCAGGAACGCCAGCACGAGATTGACCCTCTCCCTGCCCTGAACCCACGCGCCGAGCTGGTGGAGGGCGGCCATCAGGAAGAACCCGAACAGTGTGTCGTTCTTATAGCCATCGGCGTGCATGAGCAGCACCGGGACCCCGGCCAGGAACAACAGGCCGAGGGCGGCTTCCCGGGTGCTCAGGTCCGGCCAAGCCTGCCGCCATGCCGCGTAGGCGGCCGCGCAAAAGCCGCAGGTGCCAAGGTAGCTGACCAGGAAGGCCCACCGGTCTCCTCCGGTGAGGATCATGGAGTCAGCCAGGAGAAGCTCGTAATTCCAGGGGAAGTAGGGCAGGCGGAAGTCGTTCGATGGGATGAACGGAATGGTGCGGGCCTTGAGGACCTCCACCGCCTTGGGAAGGTGATAGGAGACCGCATCGAATTCCGCGACGAACGCGACCGAACCGCGCAGGAACAGGTAGATGGAGACGAGCCCCAGCACACCCGCGACCAGGCAGATGACGGGGTCCACCATGAGTCGTCGGAAGCCCAGGGAGGCTCCCGTGAAGCGTTTCCAGAGGAGACGCATGCCGACCACCCCGAAGACGAGGGTGCAGGCGAGGAGGGCCTTCGCCTCAAGGCACCGGAGCGCGACGAGAATCCAGTTCGTTCCGACCAGGATGGACGCCCAGAGGATCTGGATCGCGGCGAACCGCTGCCATGCTGGACGCGGGGTGTCCTGGTCCATACGCGTCCAGATGCCTGCCGCCAGCGCCAGTGAGGCAATGAGGAATGCTAGGAATCCCAAGGTTTCGGCTCCATCGCGCCCGTCGCGCCTGACCTCCCCGCCCGAACCCTCCTGGGAAGGGAAGATCCCTCACTCTAGCAGCCGATCAGGACACTGATCCCGCGCCCCATCTGCTGAAGCGGCGCTTCGGTCGGAAGTGGCCATGGATCCATGACCCGATAAGATGGGTCTCATGGAAATTGCGTCCCCCTCGATCCTGATCTCCGCCGTGATGCCCTGCCTCAACGAGGAGAAGACGCTTGGCATCTGCATAGAAAAGGCGTTCCGCGCGTTCGCGAATCTCGGCGTCGCCGGGGAGGTCGTGGTCGCAGACAACGGATCGACCGACGGTTCCGTGGAGATCGCGCAGAGGCTCGGCGCCAGGGTCGTCCATCAGCCTGTGAAGGGATACGGCGCGGCCCTCCAGGCGGGCTGCCAAGCGGCCAACGGGAAGTACATCGTGATGGGGGACAGCGACGACTCCTACGATTGGGAGGCGATCGGCGCCTTCCTGCCGCCCTTGGAGAACGGGGCCGACCTTGTGATGGGCAACCGTTTCAAGGGAGGCATCCTGCCGGGAGCCATGCCACCGCTCCATCGATACCTCGGCAATCCCGTCCTCTCATTCATCTCGAGGGTCGCATTCCGCGTCCCGATCGGCGACTTCCACTGCGGCATGCGCGCCTTCCGCAAGGATGCCTTCGAGAAGATGCGCCCCCAGACCATGGGAATGGAGTTCGCGACCGAACTGATCGCCGCGGCCGCGTCCAGCGGCCTGTCGATCAAGGAGATCCCGATCAAGCTCCACAAGGACAAGCGCGGTCGCCCACCGCACCTCCGATCCTGGCGGGACGGGTGGAGGCACCTGCGCTTCATCGTGAGCTATGCGCCGGACCACCTGTACATGTTTCCCGCCCTGGCCATGCTCGCCCTGGGCCTTCCCATGCAGGTCTTGCTATTCAAAGGGCCCTTCGAGTCCGGAGACCTGTACCTTGGGATCCACTTCCTGGCCCTGGGCGGGCTGCTCACGCTCCTGGGGTTCAACCTGTTGACATTGGGGGTTCTCGCCAAGCTGATCGTAGGTGTGCGCTACCCCCTCACCATGGGCCACGGGATCCGCAGGTTCCTCCGCTTGTTCACGCTCGAGCGCGGGTTGATCCTCGGGGCATTGCTGACCGTCACCGGGTTCCTCGGCCTTCTGGCCATCCTCATCCGGTGGTGGAGGGTTCCCGGCGCTCCCATGGCGGACACGGTCCATCCGGCATTCGGACTGACGCAGGCATGCGTCCTCGGGGTGGAGACGGTTTTCATTTCCTTCCTCCTGCACCTCCTGCTCAGCGAGCGCCAGGTCGACCATTGAGGAGGCGTGCGATGTCGACGGATGGAGGCGGGAGCGGGAGCCAGCTACCGGCCGGGCGCCTTCCTGGCGACAACTGGGAGGCCCACTGGGAGGACTTCGCGGAGGCGGTGGAAGCGAATCCGGCGCAGGCCTTCAGGCGGCGGCTGATCCTGGCCGCCCTGGACCTTCCCGCTCGCAAGGATCCCCCCCGCATCCTGGATGTCGGGTCCGGCCAGGGAGACATGGCAAGGGACCTCTCGCGCACCGAACCTCGCGCGGAGATACGCGGAATCGACCTGAGCGAAGCCGGTGTCCGAATCTCCAGGCAGAAGGTCCCGACAGCCGAATTCGTCGCCGCGGACCTCATGACCACGGTCCAAGCACGGCAGGGATGGGAGTCGTGGGCTACCCACGGGGTCTGCTCGGAGCTGCTCGAGCACGTGGAGGACCCCGTCGAAGTCCTGCGCAATGTCAGGCCCCTGTTCGCCCCAGGCGCCAAACTGGTGGTCACCGTCCCCTCCGGCCCCCGGTCAGCCTTCGACCTGCATATCGGGCATCGCAGGCATTTCACGGCGGACCAGCTCCAGGCGGTCCTCCGCCACTCAGGCTACGAGGTCGAGCGGGTCGACAGGGCCGGATTCCCCTTCTTCAATCTCTATCGCTGCGTCGTCATCCTGCGCGGCAAGCGCCTCATCCAGGACGCGGGGTCCAATCGCGGGCTTCCCTGGCTCGCGAGGGCCGTCATGGCATGTTTTCGGCTCCTCCTCAGGTTCACATGGACGAAATTTGGCCCGGGCTGGCAACTCGTCGCCCTCGCGCGCGTGCCTTCCAAGGCCTCCCCCTGAAGCCAGTGCCTTCCCCCCCAGCAGCCCGGTGTCTCCCACCGGCCGCCGATGTCCGGGAACCGATCCCATGATCGGATCAGCCCGCAGGGAGTGCCGAGCCGGGGGTTGACGCGGACTCCCGGCGTCATGGAATTCAGGGGCGCCAGAGGAAAGCCACCAGGAAGCCCGCCATGCACGCGAGATTGACGGGGTCCGTGACGAAGGTGAGGGCCTGCTCGCGCTTGACGCGGTCTCCGAAGGAGCGCTCGGCCACGCGGTGGAGGCCCACGAGGCAGAACAGGGGCGGCAGTTCAGGGAGGCGCATGGTGCCATCCAGGCCGCGCTTCAGGCAGATGGCCACCAGGGCCGCGAGGGTGAGGGAGCCCGCCAGCCCGGCGCCCACGCCCATGGCGAAGCGGTGGGGGCGGTGATGGTCCCCGGTCTTGGCGTGGAGGCCCTTGAGGCAGTTCAGGTAGTAGGCGAGGCCCAGGGTGAACAGCGCGGCCCAGGGCGTGACCGGGATGGCCGCCATGGGCGCGCCGCCGCTCTGCAGGCGCAGCCAGAAGCCCGCGGCGATGATGGCCTGCTGGACGCCGAGCTGGCGTTTGAGCCCCAGGGCATAACCGAAGTTCAGGACCAGATACACGCCGACGAGGAGCCACAACCGGTGCGGCTGCACCCCCAGCAGCAGGGCCATCGCCAGCGCGAGCAGAGCCGCCAGGCCCAGGGCCCAGGCCCGGCCCAGCTCCCCGCTGGCCAGGGGGCGGTGGCGGCGGTCCTCCCGGCCGGCGTCCTCGGCGGCGTCCTTCAGGTCATTGAGCACGTAGACCAGGCTGCCGGTCACCATCCATGTGGCGGTGGCCAGGGCCAGGGGACGCGCCTGCAAAAGGAGGCTCCCGTGGCCGTGGAACAGGGCGGGCAGCCAGACGATGAAGGCCTTGTAGTGCTGCTCGAGGCGCAGGAGGCGCAGCAGGTTCTTCAGCGTCGTCACGGGCTCCGTCTCGGGGAAAGGACCAGTATCGAGGAGACGGCCCCCGGACGCGAGCCCGGGGAGCGCTAGGCTAGGACCATGGCCCTTCCCTGGAAGTCCGAGCGCCTCTCCGGCTGGGGACGCCACCCGGCCGCCGAGGCGCGCCTCCTGCGGCCCGAGCGCTACCGGGACCTGGAACGCCCGGAGGCCGCCTGCCTCGCCCGGGGCCTGGGGCGCAGCTACGGCGACGCGGCCTTCGACGCCGACGGGACGGTGCTTTCCACGGCGCGGCTCGACCGCATGCTGGCCTTCGACCCGGCCACGGGCCTGCTGGAGGCCGAGGGCGGCGTGCGCTTCGACGACATCCTCCGCACCTTCCTCCCCCGGGGCTGGTTCCTGCCCGTCACGCCGGGCACGAAGTTCGTCACCCTCGGCGGGGCCCTCGCGGCGGACGTCCACGGCAAGAACCACCACGTGGACGGCAGCCTGGGCCGCCACGCCGCGTGGCTCGAGCTGTTCACGCCCGGGGAGGGCCGCCTGCGCTGCTCGCCGTGCGAGGAAGCGGAGGCCTTCCACGCCGCCCTCGGCGGCATGGGCCTCACGGGCACCCTCGGCGCCGCGGCGATCCGGCTCCGGCCCGTGGAGAGCCCCGCCATGGTGGTGCGCCATGCGGGCGCGGCGGATCTCGAGGCCCTCTTCCGGCTCCTCGGCCAGGAGACCGCCGAGGAGCCCTACACCGTCGCATGGATCGACTGCCTGTCCCGGGGCGCCAGGCTGGGCCGCGGCGTCTTCATGGCCGGCCGCCACGCCGCCAAGGGCGAGCTCGGGGCGCCGGGGCTGGAGGCGGCCGCGGTTTCCGGACCGCGCTTCCCCATGCCCCTCGACCTCCCGGCCATCGCCCTGAACCGCGCCACCGTCGGCCTCTTCAACGCGGTCTACCACTGGGCCCAGTCGCGGAAGTCGCGGCCCTTCCTCAGCGGCTTCGACCCCTTCTTCTACCCCCTCGACGCCATCCGGGACTGGAACCGGATGTACGGCAAGGCGGGCTTCGTGCAGTACCAGTGCGTGCTGCCCCAGGCCGCCGCCTTCGACGGCATGAAGGCGCTGCTGGAGCGCATCGCCGCCAGCGGCCAGGCATCCTTCCTGGCGGTGCTGAAGCGCTTCGGGCCCGGCGATCCGGGGCCCCTGTCGTTCCCGATGGAGGGTTTCACCCTGGCGCTGGACCTTCCCTGGCGGGGCGAGGCCACGGCGCGCCTCCTGGTGGACCTCGACGCGAGGGTCGCGGCGGACGGCGGCCGGGTGTACCTCGCCAAGGACGCGCACCTCGGGCCGGAATCCTTCCGCGCGATGTATCCGCGCTTCGGGGAGTGGCTCGCGGTGAAACGGCGGCTGGACCCGGAGGGGCGCGTCCAGTCCTCCCTGTCGCGCCGCCTGCGCATGGCGGAGGACCCGTGAAGGGCGCCGTCCTCATCCTCGGGGCCTCGAGCCCCATCGGGCGCGGCTGCGCCGAGGCCTTCGGGCGGCGGGGGCACGGCCTCGTGCTGGCGGGCCGGGACCCCGAGGAGCTGGAGCACGTGGCCGGGGACCTGCGCCTGCGCCACGGCGTGGACGCGGGGCTGTGCCGCTTCGACGTCTGCGGCGCCGAGGCCCTCGACGTGGATCCCGACATCCTCGACGGCGTGGTCTGCGTGGTGGGTGACATGGGCGACGATCCCGCGACCCTCGAGGGCGGCGAGGCCGCGCGCCTGGTGGAGGCCAATTTCGCCGGCCCCGTGCGGGCCCTCTCGCCCCTGGCGGCGGCCTTCGCGGCGCGGGGCCGGGGCTTCGTGGTCGGCGTCGCCTCGGTGGCGGGGGACCGGGGACGCCAGAGCAATTTCGTCTACGGTTCCGCCAAGGGAGGCTTCGCCCTCTGGCTCCAGGGGCTGCGCAACCGCATGACGCCGGCCGGCGTGCGCGTGCTCACCGTGAAGCCCGGCTTCACCGACACCGCCATGACCTGGGGCAGGCCCGGCGTCTTCCTCGCGGCCGATCCCAAGGCCATGGGCGAGTGGATCGCCGATGCCCTCGAGGACGGCCGCGACATCGTCTACCTGCCCGGCTTCTGGCGCTGGATCCTGCTCGTGATCCGCGGCATTCCCGAGGGCGTGTTCAAGCAGCTCAGGCTGTAGAATCAAGCCCGCGCGCTTCCAGCCCCCATGGCGGAACGGCAGACGCCGCGGACTTAAAATCCGCTGTCCGCAAGGACGTCCCGGTTCGAGTCCGGGTGGGGGCACCAGGACCGGCGCGCGTCTCCCTTCCCGACCCAGGAGCACCCCATGGATGCCATCGCCACCGCGCTGCGGCGCTGCGAAATCTTCTCCGGCCTGTCGGACGCGGACCTCGGCCTCGTCGCGGGCGTGGCCCGGCGCCGCGAGGTGCCGCCGGGCACGCGGCTCTTCGAGCAGGGCCAGGCGCGGAAGGGCGCGACGGTCATCGCCGAGGGGCGCGTGGAGGTGCTGCGGGACAACGGCGACGGCCCCGAGCCGGTGATCATCCTCGGGCCCGGCAACGTCATGGGGGAGCACGCCTTCCTCGCCGACGGCGTGCACACCGCCTCCGCCGTGGCCCGGACGCCCCTCGTGCTCCTCGACCTGGAGCGCGCGTCCGTGCTCGAGGCCCTGGCCCGGGACGGCGCGGCGGCCATCGCCGTGCTCAGCAAGGTGGCGGCGGTGCTGCACCAGCGGATCCTCTACGCCGCGAGCCCGCGCACCGGCCGGGAGCAGGCCTACGCCAGCGGGCACACGCGCACGGAGTCCGACCTGCTCGGCCCCCTGGAGGTGCCCGAGGACGCCCTCTTCGGCGTGCAGACCCTGCGGGCCGTGCACAACTTCCCCATCACCGGCACGCCCACCAGCCACTTCCCGGCCATGATCCGGGCCCTGGCCATGGTGAAGCAGGCCGCCGCCCGGGCCAACGCGCGCCTGGGTCTCCTGGACGGCGCCATCGCCCAGGCCATCGACACCGCGGCCCAGGAGATCATCGACGGCCACTGGCACGGCCACTTCCCCACGGACATGGTGCAGGGCGGCGCGGGCACCAGCACCAACATGAACGCCAACGAGGTGATCGCCAACCGCGCCCTGGAGCTGCTGGGACGGCGGCGCGGCGCCTACGCCCACTGCCACCCCAACGACCACGTGAACCTGGGCCAGAGCACCAACGACGTCTACCCCACCGCCCTGCGCCTCTCGACCATCTTCATGCTCCAGGGGCTGCTGGCCGCCATGGAGCGCCTGAAGGCGGCCCTGCACGCCAAGGGCCGGGAGTTCGCCCCGGTCATCAAGATGGGCCGCACCCAGCTCCAGGACGCGGTGCCCATGACCCTGGGCCAGGAGTTCGAGGCCTTCGCGGTGACCACCGGCGAGGACATCGCCCGGCTGCGGGAGACCGCCCGCCTCTTCCTGGAGGTGAACATGGGCGGCACCGCCATCGGCACGGGCATCTGCGCGGATCCCCGCTACCCCGAGGCGGTGGTGGAGGAGCTGCGGCGCGTCACCGGCCTGGAGATCGTGCTGGCGGAGAACCTCGTGGAGGCCACCCCGGACACCGGCGCCTTCGTGATGTTCTCCGGGGTGGTCAAGCGCGCGGCGGTGAAGCTGAGCAAGCTCTGCAACGACCTGCGCCTGCTCAGCAGCGGCCCCCGCTGCGGCCTGGGCGAGATCAACCTGCCCCCCATGCAGCCCGGCAGCAGCATCATGCCCGGCAAGGTGAACCCCGTGATCCCCGAGGTGGTGAACCAGGTGGCCTACCAGGTCATCGGCAACGACCTCACGGTGACCCTGGCCGCCGAGGCGGGCCAGCTCCAGCTCAACGTGATGGAGCCCATCCTCGCCTACAGCCTCGCCACCAGCCTGCGCACCCTCACGGCGGCGGTGAACGTGCTCACGACCAAGTGCATCACCGGCATCACCGCCAACGAGGCGAGGTGCCGGGAGAGCGTGGAGAAGAGCATCGGCATCGTCACCGCCGTCATGCCCGCCATCGGCTACAAGCGGGCCACCGAGGTGGCCAAGGAGGCCCTGCAGACCGGACGGCCCGTGCGGGAGCTCATCATCGAGAAGGGCTGGCTGAACGAGGCCGAGCTGGAGGAGGCCTTCAGCCTGGAGGCCATGACCCAGCCGCGGCCGCTCCGGTAGGGCCCGGCCGGGCCTAGCCCTTGGCGGGCACGGCCACCTTGCCCATCACGGGCCTGGGGGGACACTGCACTTCCCCCTGGAGCAGGATGGGGGGCTTTTTCGGCTTCGAGGGCCGGGAGGCCGCCGCGCCCAGGGCGAGGGTCAGCATCGCCGCGGCGGCGCGGGCGACCTGGTGCATCCGTCGCCGTCGCGCGCGGCGCGCGCCCACCGGGCAGTCCGCGGTGAGCACGGTGCCGTCCTCCCGGCGCCAGAAGCGGACGCAGAGGCCGCCTTCCTGCGCCTGGACCAGGGCCAGGGCCTCCAGGGCCGTGAGGCTGGAGAGGTCGTAGACGTTCTTCCGGCACTGGGCGCAGTGGCGCACGCGCTCGTCGCCGGTCATGGACTCCCAGGCCACGTCGCAGGGGGAGGCCACGCTGGCCTGGTTCAGGAGGGCCTGGGCCCGGGCGGTCGATTCAAGCGGGGACATGGGATTTTCCTTTCGCGGCTCTCCCTAGGACCGGCGGTCCCCGCGGAAAGTTCCCGGTGCGCCTGGAGGGGGGCGCTGGGGATCAAGTAGGGTAGGGTCCATCCTTCCGATGCCCATGAGGTGCGCCGTGACCAGGTCCTTCCCTTCCCCATTCCTGGCGGCCGCCCTGGTCGGGGCCTCCCTGCTCCCGGCCCCGGCCCAGCCCAAGGCCGGCAGCTCCGCCAAAGCGGTCGCCCTGCCCGTCGCCCTGGCCTACACCCAGGGGACCGGCGTCTTCGTGCAGGCGCCGAACGAGCCCAAGGCCGAGCGCTGGGTCGCCGCCGACCATGCCGTGGACGTGCGCATCTCCCCCGCCGGCGACGCCCTGGCCTGCACCTGGGACACCACCGGGAAGGACTTCAAGGGCGGCCCGGTGCGGCACATCGCCGTGATCGACGGGAAGGGCGCGACGCCGCGGGTGCTGGACGCCATCCCGGGGAACAACAGCTTCGGGCCGACCTGGTCCCCGGACGGGACGCGGCTCCTCTTCCAGCACTACGTGGGCAGGCAGTGGAAGATCGCCGTGATCGGGCGCGACGGCCGCGGCTTCAAGGACGTCCGCGGCCCCGAGCGCGAGACCGCCTTCCTGTCCCACGCCTGCTGGGCCTCGGACGGCCGCTCCTTCTACGCCTTCGACTTCGAGTTCCTCTACCGCTTCGACCTGGAGGGCAAGGAGCTCAGCCGCCTGGCCTGGACGGACTGCGGCCTGGAGATCGGCAGCTCCTCCTGCCAGTTCCGCCTCTCCCCGGACGGCCAGCGGATGCTGGTGCAGGCGGAGATCGAGGTGCCGGACCTGAAGAACGACGACTACCCCTCGCCGGTCTGCTTCGTCCTCGACCTCGCGTCGAAGAAGGCCGTCCGCGTCTCCCCCAAGGGCATGATGCTCACCGCCCCCGAGTGGCTGCCCGACGGCAGCGCCTTCGTCGCCCAGCGCGCCGAGGGGAAGAAGGCCAGCCTGGTGCGGGTGGACCTCGGGACCGGGAAGGCCACGATGCTGGTGCCGGGGGGGAGATGGCCCAGCCTGGCGCGGTGAGGCCGGAAGGAACCTGGACCATCCACGCCCCAGGCTGGAGATGCTGCCCTGGCGCTAGAATCCCTCCATGGCCGGACCCCGCACCCAGCGCCAGGAGGGCGTCGAGACCCGGGAGCGGGCGTCGCGACAGGCGCCGCCCCTCTGGCGGGTCGTCCTGCACAACGACGACTACACCACCCAGGATTTCGTGGTGATGGTGCTGAGGACCATCTTCCGCAAGCCCGAGGCCGAGGCGGTGCGCATCATGCTCGCGGTGCATAAGGCGGGCCGGGGCGTGGCGGGGGTCTACCCCTTCGACGTGGCGGAGACGAAGCTGCACCAGGTGAAGGCCCTGGCGGAACAGCGGGAGTATCCCCTGCTCTGCACCCTGGAGGTGGACGCATGAGCGGCGAGCCCGTCCTCCGCACGCCGCCGCCCCTGTCCCCGGGGCTCCAGCGCTGCATCCAGGTGGCCTTCGAGCGGGCGGCCTCGGCCCGGCACGAGCTGGTGAGCGTGGAGCACCTGCTGGCGGCCCTGCTGGAGGACCCCACGGTGAGCGGCGCGGTGACCGCCTGCGGCGGCGACCCCGTGAAGCTGGGCCGGGAGCTGTCGGCCTTCCTCCTGGAACACACCGAACCCCTGTCCATGGACGTCTCGGCGGACACCACCCTGACCCTGGGCGCCCAGCGGGTGCTGGAGAAGGCGGTGCTCCACGCCATGTCCAGCGAGCAGGCCCAGGTGCGCAGCGGGGACGTGCTGGTGGCCCTGCTGGAGGAACGGCGCAGCCACGCGGCCTATCTCCTCGGGCGGCATGGCGTCTCCCGGCTGCCCCTGCTGCGGGTCCTCAGCCACGGCGGCGCCGGCATCCCCGGAACGCCGGCCCCGGGCGGCCCGGCCCCTTCCGCGCCGCCCGCCGAAGGGGAGCCTGCACCTACGGTCGTCGATCCGCTGCAGGCCTACGCGGTGGACCTGGTCGCCCTCGCCGCGGACGGCAAGCTGGACCCCCTCGTGGGGCGGGAAGGCGAGCTGGAGCGGATGGTCCACGTGCTCTGCCGGCGCCGGAAGAACAACCCGCTGCTGGTCGGCGAGCCCGGGGTGGGCAAGACGGCCCTGGCGGAAGGCCTCGCCCAGCGGCTCCAGAAAGGCGACGTGCCGGAGCCGCTGAAGGGCGCGAAGCTCTACGCCCTGGACCTGGGCGCCCTGGTGGCGGGCACCCGCTACCGCGGCGACTTCGAGGAGCGCATCAAGGCGGTGCTGGCGGCCCTGGCCAAGGAGCCGAAGGCCCTGCTCTTCATCGACGAGATCCACATGCTGGTGGGCGCCGGGGCCGTGGGCGGCGGCGCCATGGACGCGGGCTCGCTGCTCAAGCCGGCCCTCCAGCGGGGCGACTTGCGCTGCATCGGCGCCACCACCTTCCAGGACGCCAAGGGCACCTTCGACAAGGACCGGGCCCTGGCCCGGCGCTTCCAGCCGGTGGAGGTGATGGCCCCCAGCGAGGCGGAGGCCCTGGAGATCCTCAAGGGCCTGAAGGACACCTTCGAGGCCCACCATGGCGTGAAGTATTCACCGGAGGCCCTGGAGGCCGCCGTGCGCCTCTCCGAGCGCCACCTGCGGGAGCAGCACCTCCCGGACAAGGCCCTCGACGTGTTGGACGAGGCCGGCGCCGCGCGCAAGCTCCTCAAGGAGAGGCCGAAGTCGAAGCGGATCACCGGGCCCGACATCGAGGTGGTGGTGGCGCGCATGGCGCGGGTGCCGGTGGCCTCCCTCCAGGGCGGCGAGCGGGAGAAGCTGGAGAGCCTCGAGGCGGACCTGCGCGCCGTGGTCTTCGGCCAGGACGCGGCCATCCGCAAGGTGGTCTCGACCCTGAAGCTGGGCCGCGCGGGCCTGCGCGGTCCCGACAGGATCCAGGGCGCCTTCCTCTTCGCGGGTCCCACGGGCGTGGGCAAGACCGAGCTGGCCCGGCAGCTGGCGAAGCTCACCGGCGTGCCCCTCCTGCGCTTCGACATGAGCGAGTACATGGAGAAGCACGCCGTGGCGCGGCTGGTGGGCTCGCCGCCGGGCTACGTGGGCTTCGAGGAGGGCGGCCTGCTCACCGACGCGGTGCGCAAGAGCCCCCATGCGGTGGTGCTGCTCGACGAGCTCGAGAAGGCCCACCCCGACCTCTTCGCCATCCTGCTCCAGGTCATGGACCACGCCACGCTGACGGACAACCACGGCCGGAAGGCGGACTTCCGCCACGTGACCCTCATCCTCACCACCAACGCCGGCGCGCGGGACCTCAGCGCGAGGAAGGTGGGCTTCGCCGCGGACGGCAGCGGGGGCAGCGCGCGGGGCATGATCGAGAAGACCTTCAGCCCCGAGTTCCGCAACCGCCTCGACGCCATCCTCACCTTCGCGGCCCTGGGCCCCGCCGAGATCCTGAAGGTCGTGGACAAGAACCTCGCCGAGCTGAACGCGCTGCTGGCGGAGAAGCAGGTGGTCCTCGAGGTGAGCGACGAGGCCAGGCAGTGGCTCGCCGAAAAGGGCTTCGATCCCGCCCTCGGCGCCCGGCCCATGGCACGGCTCATCGAGGAACAGCTCAAGCACCCGCTGTCGGAGGCCATCCTGTTCGGGGCGCTGCGGAAGGGCGGGAGGGCGAAGGTGGAGGTGAAGGACGGGGGGCTGGTGATCGGTTTTCCCTGAGGGAGAGCGAGGCCACCGACCGCGGCCCTCGTCAGGCCAGATCAACCTCATCGGCTAGTTCATTCGGGTTGGTGTCCGCGGACGGGAAGTGGACCGCGAGGGCTCTGCCGATAGTTTGTACGCCGGCCTCCAGCCCCTCGGTGAACCGGCCCGCCCGGAAGTTGTCAGCGATCTCACGGGCTACGTCATCCCAGAATGACTGGCCGACGCGTTCGTGAATCCCCTGGTCTCCGAGCACACGGACCCGGCGCCGGGAAGGGACCACGAAGATCAGGACGCCATTGCGATCCGTCGTACGGGCCATCCCGAGCCTGACGAAGGTCCTGCGGGAGGCCGTGTCCAGATCGCCCAGGAAGAAGCGCGAAACGCTCACACGGATTTCGCCGCTGGTGCCCTGCTCGGCCCGGGCGATGGCCGCCCTGACCCGGTCCGCATCAATCTGCTCCAGGAGCGCACGCTGGCTAGGCATTCTGCCTCCTACCAGGAACCCGAGGCGCCACCGCCTCCAGAAAACCCGCCACCTCCGGAGAAGCCGCCGCCCCCCCCGAAGAATCCACCTCCGCCAGAACTGCCCCCGCCGCCCGAGCCCCAGCCGCCCCATCCGGAGGAGGAGCCGCCATCCCAGGGACCGCCACCTCCCCAATGAGTCCCGCCCCTGCCGCTGGAATTCGCCTTGTTGGCGGCCAGGAGCAGGAGGATGAGGGCCAGGGGGATCCCCACGGCCAGGAGCACGATGAGCCAGACGGGAGGGCCGTCATCAGGCGCGACTGCCGCCCTGCCGGAGCCTCCACCCAAGACGTCGAGGATGGCTTGGAGGCCGGAGGTCATCGCGCCATCCGCATCCCCGGCCTTCAAGGACGGAACCATGCGCTCCTGAATGATGCGGTTCGCCAAGGCGTCAGGGAGCTTGTCCTCCAGCCCGTATCCGACTTCGATCCGGACCTTGTGGTCCCGCGCGAACACGAACACGACGACACCGTCGTGGAGGTCCTTGCGACCGATGCCCCAGGCCTTCATCGCCCGGGCCGCGAAGTCCTCAAGGGGAGCGCCATCCAGACTGTCGCCGATCCAGAGGATGACTTGGTGCCCCGTGGCGCGTTCATAAGCCTGCAATTCCGCGTCAAGCCTCGCACGCGTATCTTCCCGGATGAACCCCGCGTGGTCCGTCGCCCAGCGGGTGGGCGCGGCCTCCAGCCCAGGCCCCGCCGCGGACAGCAGCCTGAGGCCGAGGAACAGCCCGAGGAGGACCCTGAGCAGGAAGCGCATGGACCTAGAACTTCACCTTGGGAGGTTGAGCCGACCCTTCGGAGGCCTTGAAGTACGGCTTCGCCCGGAATCGGTCGCCGAAGAAGCCAGCGACCAGGACCGTGGGGAAGGAGTCCCGCTTCGTATTGAAGGCCCGGGCAGCGTCGTTGAAGCGCATTCGCTCCACCGTGATCCGGTTCTCCGTGCCTTCAAGCTGGGCCTGGAGATCCCGGAACGACGCCGTGGCCTTCAGGTCGGGATATCGTTCGACCACCACCATCAGACGTGAGAGCGCCGATGAAAGCCCATCCTGGGCCTTCTGGAACTTCGCGAGCCCTTCGGGGTCGTTGGCCAGGGCCTTCACGGCTCCCGCGCTGACCTGGCCTACGCTGGCCCTGGCCTCCGTCACGGCCTGGAGGGTCTCCCGCTCGAAAGCCGCCGCGCCCTTCACGGTCTCCACCAGGTTCGGCACGAGGTCGGCACGGCGCTGGTAGGCGTTCTCGACCTGGGCCCACTGGGATTGGGTCGCCTGGTCAAGTTGGACAAGGGTGTTGTAGCTTCCCGCGACGCTGAGCGCCAGGATCGCGGCAATCAGCAGGATCGCTGCTCCGCAGCCGAGCAGGAACTTCTTCCCCATCGAATGCCTCCCTCGAGTGTCCACGGGACGTGCTCCATCAAGACAGAATCACGACCCGGGATGCACCCATCGTGACAAGCGAGGAGCCTCCACATCCGATTTTTGTTCGGTCGCGATCGGGATTTCCGGCCCCACCGTTCTAGCTCATCAGAGCCCGGAGCGGCCTCGTGGCCAAGGGAATAGGAAGATCGCCCTGTGGACGGGTGGGCGCCGTATGATTCCCCCACTCCCCTGTTCGTCCCGGCCCTTTATCCCCCAGGAGGTTTCTTGCTCCGCCCTCGGTCGTCCGCCTTGTGCATCCTCGCCTGTGCCAGCCTTGGGAGCCAGGCTCAAGCTCCCAAATCTCCCTCCGCGAAGCCCGCCACCCTCACCTTCCAGGGCACGACCTTCCACCTGCGCTGGGCCAAGGACGGCCAGTTCGAGTTCACCCCGGCGGGACAGGAGGACCTCCAGAAGTGGTCCGAGATGGTGACGGTGTGGCGATATGCGGGCATCAAGGACGGGGAAGGTCTGGCGCGGCAGGCGAACGGCACCCTGAACGCCTACAAGGGCGCCCAGGGGAGGATCCTCCGCACGAACTCCGCGCCTCGCACGCCTTCGAAGCCCGCCGAGCACTTCATCGCCGCCTTCCTGGGGAACGCCTCCATGGTGGAGTTCACCGCCGCCCGCTTCGTCCTCGTGGACGGCCAGGGCGCGGCGGTGATCTATTCCCGCCGCGCCTACGGCAAGCCGGCGAAGCCGGACCTCGGACCCTGGGTCTCCCGGCACGGCGCGGAGGTCGAACGGAGGCTCATGGCCTTCGACCCTCGGCCGGTCCTGGCCGCGCTCCCCCGGTGACCCGGGCCTTCAGCCCACCAGGGCGAAGGCCAGCACCGAGGCGCCGAGGATCACCGCGCTTTCGATGACCGCGAAGAGCACCGTCCGGCCCCAGGTCAGGCCCGGCAGGTCCTCCATCAGGAAGGGCAGCGCGCCGCAGAGGAGCGCCTCGGCCAGGATCACGTAGTACGGCGTGTGGCCCAGCAGCATCCGGCAGTTCTGGTAGTACCAGAAGTTCGCGTTGCGGGCGAGGTACTCGTAGAGGGGCACGTAGCTGCCGCCCACGGCCACGAGGATGAGCACGGTCTTGACGAGGCCGAAGCGCTGGCGGAAGGCCCAGGCCATGAAGCCGCCCTGCACCATGATGGCCAGCCAGCTCACGGGCATGTAGAAGGGGCTGGCCCAGATCATGGGCTCGCCTGACGGATAGACGAGGGTGCCCTTGGCGACGACCGAATACGCGTCGGAGGCCAGCTCCCCGAAGCCCACGATCAGCCCGAAGACGAGGAGCTTCGGGATGATGGGGTCCTTCGTCCACGCGCCGTAGACGAGCACCGCCGCCAGCTCCGCGAAGGTCATCACGGCGGCGGCCTTCCAGCCGAGGACCCACTTGGCGGCGACGCCCGCCCCCACCATGCCGATGACCGACATGACGATCACGAGCCTCCAGCGTCCAGGGTTCAGGGGATCGGCCATGGGGCCTCCGGGCGGTCGTCGCGGATTGTGGGTTGGGGCCCCAGTGTAGGGGCAGAGCCGTTCGGGGAGGAAGCCTTCCGCCCGATGCGGCCCGGGCAGGGCAGGTTCTTGACCACCAGGCCTCCGCATCCCTGAATTCGGGCCCTTGCGCGCCGCGTCTGGGCGTACGCTGGGCCGGGCGCAGGTCCTGGCCCCCCGGGGGAACCCCATGAAGGATTTCCTGCAAGTCACCGAGCACCCCGCGGAGCGCGTGCTCCGCGTCCTCGTCGGACTTGGCGTGATCAGCCTCGCCTTCGTCGGGCCGAAGACGCCCTGGGCGTGGCTCGGCGTGATCCCGGTCCTCACGGGCGCCACGGGGCTCTGCCCGCTGTACACGCTGCTGGGGATCTCCACCTGCCCGCGGAAGGGCTAGGCGCGACGGCACCCGCGCCATGCCCGGCCCCGCGAAGCCCAAGCCGGCCTCTTCCGCCAAGGGAGGCGGCCCATCCCTGCGCTTCCGCTACCCGGAGGCGCTGCACAAGCGCATCCTCGCGACCCTGAAGGCCGTGGAAGGCGCGGAGGACCCCACCGAGCACCGGGAGGCGCTCGCGGAGGTCGTCGCGACCCTGACGGAACGCGGGCTGGACGCCTACTTCCTGGAGCCCCTGAAGGCCGCCGAGGCCGGCTTCATGACCCAGCAGTCCGCGAAGCTCGGCCTCGCCGGCGTCCGGCAGGTGATGGGCTCGGTGATCCGGAACGTCATCGGGCGCATGGACGGGACGCAGCTGCGCAGCCTGTGCGGTTCGATCCGCGACTTCATGGGGTGAGCGCCAGGGGCGCCCTCGGATGAATCGGGCCCGGCCTCAGGTCCAGGGGCCCACCCGACCCGGCACCTCCATCGCCCGCTGCAGCCGCGCCCTGAACTCGTCCCGGGGCACGAGCCGCGCCCCCAGCCGCGCCAGGTGCTCCGTCGGCACCTGCGCGTCGATGAAGTGGAAGCCCCAGCTCCAGGCCCGCTCGCACAGCGCGGCGAAAGCCACCTTCGACGCGTCTGGCACGCGGGCGAACATGCTCTCGCCGAAGAAGGCCGCGCCGAGGCTCACGCCGTAGATCCCCCCCGCCAGCTCGCCGCCCTTCCAGGCCTCGAGGCTGTGGGCGCAGCCCGCCCGGTGGAGGACGAGATAGGCCTCGGCCATGGCCTCCGTGATCCAGGTGCCGGCCTGGCCCTTCCGCGGCGCCTCGGCGCAGGCCCGCACCACGGCCTCGAAGGCCGTGTCCAGGCGGATCTCGAAGTCGCCCCTCCGCAGCTTCCGGAGGGTCGAACGCGGGATGTGCTCCTCGCCCCGCAGCACCACGCAGCGCGGGTCCGGACTCCACCAGAGGATGGGATCGCCCTCGTTGAACCAGGGGAAGATCCCGTGGCTGTAGGCCAGCAGCAGCCGCGCGGGGCTGAGGTCCCCGCCCACCGCCAGGAGCCCGTCTGGTTCCGCGAAGTCGGGATCCGGAAAGGCGATGCGATGGTCGAGCTGGAAGACGGGCATCGCGCCCTCAGTAGGCCTTCGTGAGCTCGATGCCCCGGTAGTAGCGCTTGAGGATGGCGTCGAAGGTCCAGCCCTCCAGCGCGAGGCCGTAGGCGCCGGTCTGGTCCATGCCCACGCCGTGCCCCCAGCCGCGGCCGTAGAAGATCCAGGTCTTCTTCACGCCGGTGCCCACGGTCATCACCCGGAAGGGGTTGTCCTTGAGGCCCAGGGCCTGGCGGATGCGCATGCCGGTGAAGGTGTGGGCCCGCCCGGCGCCGTCGATCACCTGCAGCTCCAGCACGCGGCCGTTGGCGTTGTGCTGGAGGCGTAGCTCCCGCACGCCCTGGAGGCTCACGCGCTTCTGCAGCCGCGCCACCAGCTCGCCATCCTTCACGAGCTCCTTCCAGTGGGCGGTGGGGTTGTAGCGGTCCAGGCTCGCGCCGTCGGGGTCGAGCCTGCGGATGAGCACCTTGCTGCTGCCCTCCTCGCTCCTCGGCATCCAGCGCACGCGGTCGCCCACCTGGACGGAGGACTCGCCCACGAGCTTCAGGAAGCCGCCGGGGGCCTCTTCCGCGAGCAGGATCTGAGGCGCCAGGAGCAGCGGCTCCGGCGTGCTGTTCTTGCGGCGGACGGTCCCGTCCCGCAGCAGCGTCCCCTCCAGGACCTCGGCGGGCTCCACCTCCGCCCACATCCGGCCCAGCGCCGTGAGGGCCTGGGCCTGGCTGGGCGGCCCCTGCTTCCAGGCCGAGGCTGGCACGAGGCCCCGCCGCACCAGGAAGGCGGCCAGCAGGCGGTCCTTCGCGTCCACCGCCGCGTCCCCCAGGAAGTAGGCCGCGTCCTGGGGCTGCTCGAGGCCCTCGACCACCTGGTCGAAGCCGAACGTACGGGCCATCCAGAGGTAGAGCTTGGGGCCCTGGTCCAGGGTGGTCGCCGGGGGTGTCAGCCACAACCGCGCGGCGAGGCGCGAGAGCGGCCCCTGCAGGTCGCCGCCCTTCGCGGGGTTCCCCATGGCCCCGGCGTTCAGCCAGGAATGCTGCACGATGCCGAAGCCCGCCAGCCGCAGGATCTCCGGGCTCAGCCAGGCTTGGTCCGGCCCGGGATCCACCAGGCCCTTGAAGGGCAGCGTCTGGGGCTTCGTGGCGTAGTTGGAGACGCCCTTCAGGTAGGGCTGGGGCCCGCCGAAGACGTGGGTGTTGTCCACCGTGGCGCCACCGGCGTTGGCCGTGAACAGGGCCTGGATCGGCTTCCCTTCGAAGGTGGCCACCAGCCCCGCGGTCTCCCGCGTGGCCTGGTCGGTGAGGGGCTGCTCGCCGCCGGCGCCGCCGTAGACCTGGTCCAGGGGCGTGTCCACCAGGTCGAAGCCCTCGGAGGCGCGCTTGCCCTTGTTGGCCACGGCGTAGGTGCGCGCCGCCACCGCCTGGGCCTTCAGGGCCTCCAGGGCCGGGAACTCGTTGGCGCCCATCTCCCGGGGCACCACGCCGCGCACGTAGCTCTCCATGTCCAGCTCGTTGACCACCGTGAGGCGGCCCTGGGCGTTGGGGAAGATCTCCAGGCGGCCCCGGTAGCGGCCCTTGCCGTTGAGGGCGATGGTCTCCCCCCGGGCCACGAGCTGCACGCCCTCGGCGGGCAGGGGCCGGCGCTCGTAGCGGTCGGTGATGGCGTAGAGGGCCCGCCCCTTGCGCGGCCGGCCGGCCCGGGATTCGCTGCTCACCCACAGCTCCTCGTAGCCCGCCGCCTGGAGCTTCTCGAGGATGGGCTCCGCCGCCTCCACGGTCTCGAAGTGCCCCGTCACCACCCGCCAATTGCCGCCGTCCGCCACGAACTTGCGCTCGGGGGACTCGCCGGCGGCCTTCAGCTTCGCCATCAGCGCGTCGGCGTCCTTCGCGGTGGTGGGGCGGCCCACCTGGATCCGGAACTCGTCGGAAGGATCCGCTTCGCCCCGGCTGTCCCACCACAGGCGCAGCTTCTCGCCCTCCCGCAGTTTCATCAGCGGCCGGCCCGAGCGGCTGCGCACCTCGCCCCCCCCGTCCATGGACACCTGCCACTCGGTGCCCTGGGTGTCGAGGCCCACGCGCATGGGCGGGATGTCCTGCCGGCGCGTCGCGGCGGCAGGCAGCGGCAGCGCGGCGAGGCAGACCAGGAGGGCCGGAGGGCGGATCATCCCCCCAGTCTATCCCGGAGGCCCTCCAGCACCCGCCAGCGCCGGGCGCGCATGGCCTCCAGGTCCAGCAGCGCGCCGTCCGGGCCGCGCCGGTGGCAGAGCAGGGCGAGGCAGGCGCCGTCGGCGGGCCGGAAGAAGATCGCCGGCCCCGTGAAGCCCGTGTGCATCCACCAGCTCGAAGGCGGCCCCGGCGGGCCGTCGAGGCGCGGCGCGGCCGGCGGCGCAGCGTCGGGGGTGTCCTCGACGATGCGCACCCCAAGGGCGCCCAGGGGCAGCGTCTCCAGGAGCGCGCTGAAGCGGCCCGGCCCCGCCATCACCCGCTGGAGGCCGAGGCCCCAGACCGTGCCGTCCGGCGCCTTCGCAGCGTCCACCGCCATGCGCGCGGGCCAGCCCGCGGACACCCAGCGCGCGAGGAAGGCCTCCAGCTGCGCCGCCGTCGCGCCGAAGCCCGCATGGCCGAGCATGCCGGCCCGGGCGTTGGCATCGTGGGGCTGCGCCGGGTCGGGCTCGGGGAAGGGCGCGTCCGTGGCGAGGGCCCAGGCCTCGCGGTCGGGACCCGGCGGCACCTCGATCGGGAGTTCCTGCCACGGTGAAGACGAGAGCCCCATCGCCGCGCCGAGCTGCCTCCAGGGGACCCCGAGGTCCAGCTCCAGCAGCTCCCCCAGCAGCCGGTAGTTGAGGTCCGAGTAGTGGGCCTCGCCGACGGGACGCCGTCCGAGCAGGGGATGCCCTGCCTCGTCCACGGGCCGCCGGAGCTGCGCGGCCAGCGGCTCGCCCGTGAAGGGCCGCCAGGCCGGCAGGCCCGAGGCGTGGCAGAGCAGCATCCGCGCGGTCAGCGGCTCCGCCCGGTCGTGGAAGCCCAGCACCCAGCGCCGGTCCGCGTCCAGGTCGAGGAAGGCGTGCGCCAGGGTGGCCGTGACCAGCGGCTTGGCCAGGGAGGCGAGGTCGTGGAAGGTCGATGGCGATGGCATTGTGTTCGAGCGGGGCTGGACTACACTGGATCCTGGATTGGGGATTCCCGGTCGCCTTGGGGGGTTTGGCTTCGGCTGGATCCCCCTTCGTCATTCAGGGCAACCGTTTCAACCCGATGTTCCGCCCTTTCGCGTTGAATAGCCAACGGCCGGCCAGGGTTTCAAACGCGGGGTAGGTTGTCTCGGGATCACCGACGTGGCGAGCGACCGGATAGGCGGCCAAGTCGGCGATCTGGCATCCGATCACGTTGGCGCTTTTCGGAACGAACTCGAGATCCAGCTTCAGCCCCCTGAAATCCCGGTATTCCGTTCCAGAGGAAAGCAGCTTCCCGAATTCGGCCAGGAGCTGTCGATCCTCCGCCTTGCCCCGGGCTTCGGCGATGAACCTTGCGTGCCGCATTCCCGACATCTCCAGCCAGATCAAAACCCGCTCCATCAGTATCTCGAGGGCGTAGTGATAGGGATGGGCGGGATCCCTGTATCTCGAGGCATGCTCCACCTTGTGGATCGCGACGGCGATCAGGGTATACGGCAGGCTGGCAAGCAGCCGGGTCAGCTGCTCCATCCACTCCTTCCGAAGCACGGGGTCGTTGAGCCGGACGAAGGGGCCTTGCCGCTTTCGGATGTCCGTGGAGTGCAGGATCGGGCCTTCATGACCGAAGGTCCTGACCTTCAGTTCATTCCATGCCGGGACGATGTCGTTCCGGTACTGCCCAAGCGTGGTGCAGACACCGCAAAGGACAAAGACCGGCGAAGCTGGGTCCACCCGCACCAGACCGTGGTCCCCGCTCTCATCCAGGAATACGAGCGGGATCTTGTCGGAAAGATAATGGCCATCCTGGCTCATCATCGATGGACGCCCTCGCTGGCATCGTCCGGCGGCCACGTCCACACCACGTCCAGCTGCTGCCAGCCCAGCCCCGCGTAGAAGTCCTTCGCCTCCGGCGAGGCCAGCAGCACCCAGCGGATGCCCGGCGCGCCCAGGGAGGTGGCGCGGCGCACCAGCTCCCGGCCGATGCCGCGGTGCCGCAGGTCGGGGTGAACCGCCAGGTCGCAGAGGTAGCCGTCGTACTCATAGTCGGTCCAGCCGCGGAGGAAGCCGGCGAGGCGCTCCTCGCCGTCCTCGAGGCGCTCGAAGCAGGCGAGGGTGATGTTGGAGCCCTGCACCGCCCGGCCCACTCGCGCCGGGTTGAAGTCCGGCAGCCGCAGGCCGGCGGCGGCGTAGAGGCCGGCGATCACCGCCGGGTCCGGCAGGTCCGACGCGCGGTACTCCAGGGCGCCGCTCACGGCCGGATCCCCGCCTCCGCCAGGCTCGCGGCCACCGCGCGCTGCACCTGGTCCGCCACGCGCATGGCCTCCAGGCCCTCGGCCCAGGTGACCACCTCGTCCCCTTCCCCCAGGCAGGCCGCGTGGAAGGCCTCGATCTCCAGCTTCAGCGGCTCGCCCTCCTCGATGTCCACCACCTCCGGCGCCACCTCGGGGCCCGTCTCCTTCATCACGAGGCGCAGGATCTCCAGCTTCTGGGCGGCGAAGTCCAGCTTGGCGTAGGCCTTGTCGGCGAAGGCGCGAAGCGTCCGCTCCTTCTTCTGGGCCACGCGGCTGGCGGTGACGGTGGCGAAGGCGCCGCCCTCGAACTTCAGCCGGGCGTTCACCAGGTCCGGATGCGGGGTGAGCACGGGCACGCCGAAGGCCTCCACGCCGGTGACGGGCCGGCCCATGAGGGCCAGGAGCAGGTCCAGGTCGTGGATCATTACGTCCATCACCACGTCCACTTCCAGGGATCGCATGGGGAAGGGCGAGACGCGGATGGCCTCCACGAAGCGGGGGCGGAACTTCGCGGCCCGCAGGGCCTGGACCGCCGGGTTGAAGCGCTCCAGATGGCCCACGGCGGCCACGAGGTCCGGCCTGGCCTTGCGGGCCTCGGCGAGGGCACCGAGCAGCGCCTCGCCCTCGGCGAGACTGGCCGCCAGGGGCTTCTCCATCAGCACGTGCTTCCCCGCCCCCAGGGCCTGGGCGCCGAGGTCGCGGTGGAAGCCCGTGGGGGCGGCGATCTGGACAACATCGATGCGACCCAGGACGGAGGCCAGGTCGGGGGCCCATTCGGCGCCGTGCTTCGCGGCGATCTCCCGGCCCCGTTCCTCCGAGGGCTCCACCACCACCACCGAGGCGGCGCGGGGGCTGGCGGCGGCGATGCGGACGTGGTGCTGGCCCAGGTGGCCGGCGCCCACCACGGCGATGCGGAGCTTGGTCATGGGAGCCTCCCGGGGCCAGGGTAGCGCGGCGGCGCGGGGATCCCGGGCACGGCTATCCAAGGCCGGGCCCTTCCCGCTACCTTCAAGGCATCCTTCGAGGCTTCCATGGGCAAGTTCGACACCTACCTCCTGCTGAAGTGGATCCACTTCGTCGCCATCTCCATCATCGGCGGCGGCGCCATCGTGGCCCTGCTGCTCTCGGGCTTCGAGGAGGAGCGCGAGGACCTGCGGGGCCTGGCGGCCTCCATCTGGAAGCGCACCGTGGGCTGGGGCGCCCGCCTGGGCGTGCTGCTGGGCCTCGGCCTGGTGGCCTACCGCTTCAAGCAGGGCATCAACCCCTTCGACGCCTACTTCATGCACGTGAAGATGGTGCTGGTGGTGATCCTGCTCGCGGCCTCCGAGATGGCCCCGCGCCACCTGGCCCAGGGCAAGCGCGGCGCGGCCCTGCTGGGCCTCCTGGCCTTCCTCCTGACCACCTTCGTGATGTTCAACCAGGCGGTCTTCGGGTACCGGATGCGCCCCGTGGCGCCGGCGCCCTCGGTGGTGCTGACCCCGGGGAGCTGAAGCGCCGGGCGGCAAGGCCGTGGTCCTCCGCCTCGCGCCGGAGCCCGCGCGGCTGGAAGAGCTTCGGGCCCGGTGGGAGGCGGCGCTTCCCGCGCTCCGGCAGGCCTCCCTTCCGCCGGCCTGGGGCGCCGCGCTCCGCGGCCTCTCGGACCGCTTCAACCGCCTCGAGGGGTCGCCGAAGGGCGACTACTTCGCCCCGGAGAACCTCGCGCCCTACTTCGCCCACCACGGCTGGGCCCAGGCCCACGCCCTCGCCGCCCTCGCCGCCGAGACGCCCGAAGTCTTCGACTCGGCCCGGGAGGTCTGGGACCTGGGCGCGGGGCCCGGACCCTTCAGCCTGGCGGCGAGCGTCTTCCTGCCCGCCGCGCGCTACACCCTCACGGACCTGCGGGAGGAGGCCCTGGCCTTCGCCGCCGCCGCGCTGCGGAGCGCCGGCGCCGACGTCCGCGCCCACCGCCTGCGGCTGCCCGACCTGCCCGAGGGCAGGCCGGACCTGGTGCTCCTGGGCCACGCCCTCAACGAGCTCGCGCCGCGGGACCAGGAACGCCTGCTCGCGAACCTGAAGGCGCGCCTCGCGCCGGGCGGTTCCGTGGCGATCCTCGAGCCCGCCCTGCCCGGCCCCACCCGGCGCCTGATGGAACTGCGGGAGGCCTTCCGGGAGGCGCCCTGGAGCCTCGCGGCGCCCTGCCCCTGCCCGGGCCCCTGTCCGATGCTCGCGCTGCCGAAGCCGTGGTGCGTGGCCGAGCTGCCCTGGGATCCGCCGCCCTGGTTCCGCGCCCTGGACGCCGCCGCGGGCCTGGACCGGCGCCACCTGGCCTTCGCGTACCTCGTGGCGCGCCGGGACGCGCCGCCCCCGCCTTCAAGGGCGCGTATCGTCGGCGTGCCGAAGCCCCAGAAGGGGAAGGTGGAGCGCTGGGTCTGCACGCCCTCCGGTGGCGAGCGCTGGGAGGCCCTGAGCCGCCACGGCGAGCCGGCCTGGGCCCAGGCGCGGGGCACCGAGCTGGACCTCCCGGCAGGCGCCGAGGGCCTGAAGGATCTCGAAGGAGGCTGGACGCTGCGGCGCTGGCATCCTTGACCGATGCGCCCCGCGAGCCTCCTCCTCCTGGCTGCCCTTCCCCTCGCTTCGACCGACCGCCCCTGGCCGAAGACGGTCCCCGAGGCCACGGGCCACGCCCGCACCAGCACCGTGGCCGAGGTGAAGGCCTTCATGGACGCCCTGCGCCGGCGCGATCCGGCCCTGGTCCCCTACCAGCCGAAGGGCGCGCCGCGCACCACCGAAGCGGGCGCGCCACTCCTCGCCTGGCGACTTCCGGCGACGTCGAAGGACGCGGTGCGCGTCTACGTCAACGCCAACATCCACGCCGGGGAGGTGGAGGGCAAGGAGGCCATCCAGCAGATCGTCCGGGAGCTGCTGCAGGGCCTGCACCCGGAGGTCCGAGCGCACGTGGACCTGGTGGTCTGCCCGGCCTACAACGCCGACGGCACCGACGGCCTGGACCCCGCGATCCGGCGCCACCAGCCCAACCCGGCCTCGGGCGTGGGCCGGCGGGAGAACGCCCGGGGCCTGGACCTCAATCGCGACCTCATGAAGGTCCAGACGGCCAACACGCGCTGGTTCCTCGCGATGCTGCGGGACTTCGACCCGGCGGCGGTCTTCGACCTGCACACCACCAACGGCAGCTACCACGGCTTCCACCTCACCTATTCCCCGGCCCTGGCCCTGGGGGCCGACCCGGGGCTGCTGGCCTTCAACCGGCGGATGCTGACCGAGGTGCGCGACGGGTTGAAGCCGGAAGGCCTGCCCACCTACGACTACGGCAACTTCGCCCCCGAGGAGCGGGGCGGCGGCGCCTGGGCGCCGGGAAAGGCGGACACGGCCCCTGAGCGATGGGAGACCTTCGACGCCCTGCCCCGCTACCTCAGCAACTATCCGGGCCTGCAGGGGCGCCTCGGCATCCTCTGCGAGGAGTACGTCTACCGGGGCTACCCGGAGCGCATCACGGACATGCGCCGCTTCGTGACGGCCTGCCTGGGCTGGATCGCGGGGCACCGGGACGAGGTTAAGCAGGTGGTGGCCCAGGCGGCCAAGCTGCCTGCGCAACTGCCCCTCGCCGCGGACATGAAGGAGACGGAACGCGCCGCCTTCGACCTGGTGGATCCCGAGAAGGACGCCCAGGGCCGGGTCACGGGCGAGAAGTCCCGCCGCACGGTGACGCTGCCCAGCTTCGTCACCTTCGCCGGGAAGGATTTCCAGGATCTGCCCGAGGGCTACCTGGTGGACGCCGCCTATGCCGATCGCGTGAAACCCGTGCTGGAGGCCCACGGCCTCGCGGTGCTGCCGGGCTCGGCGCGGCCGAAGGCGCCGGTGTTCCACTTCAAGGAGTCCGGCCGCACGCTGGCCAAGCAGCCCTTCCAGGGCGTGTGGTCCCTGGACCTCCAGGGCGCCTGGACCGCCGAGGCGCCCGCCAAACCGCGGCTGCTGCCCTGGGACGCGAAGGCCCAGGACGCGGCGCTCTACGTCCCGCTGAAGCAGCGCCACGGCCGCGTGGCCTTCTACCTCCTCGACCCCCGCAGCCCCGACGGACTCGTGCACTGGGGCTTCTTCCACGAGGCGCTGCTGCGCAACGACGGCAGCTGGGGGGATCCGCCGCGGTTCCCG
>JBDIBF010000027.1:0-34984 GCA_039812765.1 Holophagaceae bacterium | reverse complement strand
TGCGCATCGATGTCTCCCGCATCGAGGGCCTGGGCGAAGACGCCCGCGCCCGCCTCGTGCACCTCATCCGCAACCAGCGCGCCGCCGACGGAGCCTGGCTCCTCACCAGTGACCGCACCCGGGACCAGCCCAAGAACCTGGAGGACGCCCGCGCCAAGGCCGCCACCATCGTCCTGAAGTCCCTCGAGGCCCCGAAGCCCAGGACGAAGACCCGGCCCACCCGGGCCAGCCAGGTCCGCCGGGTGGAGGGCAAGAAGCGCGAAGGCGAGAAGAAGAAGGCCCGACGCGGCGCCTGGGACTGATCGCGCTAGGATCAGTCATGGCCAAACCCAACTACGCCTTCGCCAAACGCCAGCGGGACCTCGCCAAGAAGCAGGCGAAGGAAGAGAAGCGGCAGAAGAAGCTCGAGGCGAAAGCCAAGGGCGTCGAAGGGGAGGATATGGTCGACGGCGAAGAGGGCACCGCCGGCGAGACCGGGACCGAGGCCGAGGCCGAGGCCCCGGAAGCCTGAGCGGACCCGCGCCCCCGCGCATTCAGACTTGCCCCCGCGCCCACCTCCTGGGAGAATCTCCCTTCGTGCCGGCGTAGCTCAGGGGTAGAGCAGCTGATTCGTAATCAGCAGGTCGGGGGTTCAAATCCCTCCGCCGGCTCCAGACAGAAGCGGCGGGGGGATCCTTCCCACCCGCCGCTTCGAGCGTTGGGGCCGGACCCGGCCCCGGTTCAGCGCTTCAAGGCGCCGAAGACGCTTTTCAGCAGCTTGCTGGTCTGGCCCATGGGGTCGGCCCGGATGGCCTTCTCCTGCTCCGCCATCATCAGGAACAGGCCGTCCACGGCCTTGCGGGTCACGTAGTCGTCGAGGTTCGCGTCGGACTTGTCGAGCAGGCCGAACTGGACCGCCTTCCCGGCGAAACGGTCGTAGTCCTCGGCGAGCTTCACCTTGCGGGTCGCTCCGGACACCTTGGGCTTGAACTTGAGGGCGATGGCTTCGCCGCTGGTCCGCCGGAAGTACTGGGTGGCGCTGTCCTCGGGCCCCGTGAGGATCGCCTTCGCGTCCACCAGGGTCATCCGTTTGATCGAATCCAGGAGGATGGGCTTGGCCTCGACCACCGCCGATTCCGCGGCGCGGTTCATGGTGGTCACGAGCTGGTCGGCCTGGCGTCCCATGCCGAGGTTCCGCATGAGCTTCTCGGCCTTCGCCAGCGTCGGCGGCAGCGGGATCTTCACCCTGTCGTTGCCGAGGAATCCGTCCTGGGCGGAGAGCTTGGCGACCGCGACCTCGGCACCTTTTGCCAGCGCCTCCTTCAGCCCCTTCCCCGCGGTGCTGTCGCTGAGGGAGGCCAGGTCCTGGGCCCCCAGGCAGCTCGAGACGACGCAGGCGGACAGCAAGGCGGAGCGGATCATGGGACACCTCCCGAAGGCATGGCTCGGGGTGAAGTATGATCCCGGACACGGGTGGGCCCCGGGGTTTTCCGTCCTGGGCCGGGGGTGAACGCCTATGCTTCGGAAGCGGGACCGCCGCCGGGTTCCTTGCCTGGCCTGCGGATCTCTCCTCCAGCCCCCACGACCATGACCTTCGCCTCCCTGCTGACCTCGGGCCTCCTCCGATGGCGTCGCCGGCTCCTAGCGGCGGCCGGCCTGCTGCTGGCCTACGCGCTGCTGGGCTTCTTCGCGGTGCCCGCCCTCCTCGAGGCGAAGCTGCCCGCGAGGCTCGGCCAGCTCCTGGGCCGGGAGGTCCAGCTTCAGCGGGCCCGCGCCAATCCCTTCACCCTTTCGGTGACCCTGGAAGGCTTCGAGGTGAAGGACCGCGACGGGAGCGCCTTCCTCGGCTGGGAGCGCCTCTATGTCAACGTGCAGGCCTCCAGCCTGGTCACGCGCACCCTCGACTTCAAGGCCATCGAACTGCGGAAGCCCTTCGGGAACGTGGTCGTCGCGAAGGGCGGCCGGCTCAACTTCAGCGACATCCTGGAGCGCCTCGAGGGCCCGTCCCAGGCCCCGGCGGCCGCCGCACCGGAGCGCCCCAGGGACGTGGCCATCCAGCACCTCCTGGTCTCCGACGCCCGCCTCACCCTCGCCGACCAGTCCCAGGGCGAGCCCTTCGCCACGACCCTCGGTCCCCTCACCGTCGAACTGAAGGATTTCCACACCACCTACGACCGGCGCAATCCCTACGCCCTGTCCGGGCGCACGGAGGCCGGCGAATCCTTCGCCTGGAGCGGCGCCTTCTCGGTGACTCCCCTCCGGTCCGAAGGGACCCTGGTCCTCGAGAACGTGCGGCTGCCCCGGTACCACCCCTACTTCCACGACCGCGTCGCCTTCGACCTGAAGGAGGGGCTCGCCACGGCCCGGGCCGCCTACCGCTTCGAGTGGTCGGAGGGGCGGCACGCCGCGGGGCTGACGGACCTCGCCCTCTCCCTCCGCGACCTCCGGTTCGGCGACCCTGCCTCCGGCGCCGTCCCCGTGGCCCTGCCCTCCGTGGAAGTCCGGGGATCGGTGGACCTCCTGGCGCCCGCGGTGGACCTGGCCTCCGTGGTTCTCTCCGACGGCCGCGTGGACGTGGTCCGCCACAAAGACGGGACCGTCGACCTGGCCCGCCTCTTCACGCCGAAGCCCCGGCCGGAGGACCCGAAGGCCGCGCCCCTCAAGCTGTCCCTGAAGGAGCTGCGGCTCCAGAACTTCCGCCTGGGCTTCCGGGATCAGGCCACTCCCCGACCCGTCAAGCTGGACCTGGACGGCGTGAACCTCAGCCTCGACGGCTTCGATCTCGCGCCCGCCACCCTGGCCCGCCTCGCCCTGGAGGCGCGGGTCAACGGCCGGGGGCGCCTGGGCCTGGAGGGCACGGCCGCCCTGCTGAAACCCGCCCTGGATCTCAAGGTGAAGGCGTCGGGCCTGGACCTCGCGCCCTTCGACCCCTACCTGGAGCCCGCCCTGGACGTGCGCTTGACCCGCGGCGTGCTGGGCCTCGAAGGCCGCTTCCGGGGCGTCTTCGAAGGCCGGCCCACGGACCAGTCGGCCTACCAGGGCGACCTGCGCCTCGACGGCTTCGAGGCCATGGACGGGGCGCGGAGCGAGCCCTTCCTGCGCTACCGGAGCTTCCGCCTCCAGGGCGTGGACGTGCGCTCCTCGCCCCGGAGCCTGTCGATCCGCTCCGTGGAGCTGACGGAGCCCGAGAACCGCCTGGTGGTGGCGGCGGACGGCACCACGAACGTGGCCCGGGCCCTGAAGCTGGCCCCGGCGCCCTCCGGCGGCGCCCTCGCCTCCGCCGTGCCGCCGACACCCGCGCCTCCCGCCGGGCAGCCCTTCCGGATCGCCATCGCCAGCATCCGCATCCAAGGCGGCCGCCTCTCGTACGTGGACCGCAGCCTGGAGCCCAACGCCGCGCTCTTCCTGTCGGACCTGGAAGGCACCTACACGGGGCTGTCCACGGAGCCCGAGACCGCGAGCGCCGTGGACCTCAAAGGCCTGGCCGGGGGCCTCGCACCCCTGCGCATCCAGGGACACGCCACGCCCCTGCGCCACGACCTGGACACGGACCTGAGCCTGGCCATCCACGGCGCGGAGCTGAGCGACTTCAGCCCCTACGCCGGGAAGTTCCTCGGCTACTCCATCCGGAAGGGAAAGCTCGACCTCGACGCCCGGATCCGCATACGGCAACGGCGGCTGGAGGTGCAGGACAAGGTGCGCATGGACCAGTTCTTCCTCGGGGACCGCGTGGAGAGCCCGGACGCGACCCGGCTTCCGGTGCGGCTGGGCCTGGCGCTGCTGCGGGACCGCAAGGGCGTGATGGACCTCGAACTGCCCATCGAGGGCAGCCTGGACGACCCGGACTTCCGCTACGGCAAACTGGTCTGGAAGGCCATCGTCAACGTGCTGGGCAAGCTGGTGGCCTCGCCCTTCACCCTCCTGGGCAAGCTCTTCGGCGGGGGCGACCGGGACCTCAGCGTCGTGGCCTTCGCCCCCGGCAGCGCCGCGCTGGACGAGGCCGCGCTCCGCACCGTCGGCGTGCTGGAGACGTCCATGGTGGAGCGGCCGGACCTCGCCCTCGAGGTGGAGGCCACGGCGGACCCGGCCTCCGACGGCGCCGCGCTGAAGAAGGCGGCCCTCGACCGGCTCCTGCGGCAGGCCAAGGCCCGGGCCCTGCGGGCGCGCCAGCCGGACCTGGACGAGGACAGCCTGGCCATGCCTCCGGAGGAGCGGGAGCGGTGGATCCGGGAGGCCTACCAGGCGGCCTTCCCGGCCCCCGCGCTCCTGAAGGAGAAGACCCAGGAGGCCGCCCAGCCGCCGCCCCCACCGGCGGAGATGGAGCAGCGCCTCCTCGGGACCCTGACGGTCCTGCCCGGCGACCTGCAGCAGCTCGCCGATGCGCGCGGCAAGGCCGTCGTGAAGGCCCTGGCGAAGGGGGGGAAGGTGGAAGCCGCCCGGGTCTTCGAGACCACCGGCGGCGAGCGGCCCCGGAAGGAAGGGGGCAGCCGGGCCTACTTCAGCCTGCGCTGAGGCCGGCCCGACCGGCCGGGGGCGGGGTCACTTCCCGAATCCCTCCGGAAGGGTCATGCCGAGATTCTTGACGAGGAAGGCCCACATGTCCGTGCGCTCGGCGATGAGCTTGGCGGTGGGCTTGCCGGCGCCGTGGCCCGCGTCGGTCTCGATGCGGGTGAGGATGGGCGCGGGGCCCACCTGGGCCGCCTGCAGCGTGGCGGTGAACTTGTGGCTGTGGGCGGGCACCACGCGGTCGTCATGGTCGCCGGTGGTGACGAGCGTCGGGGGATACGCCGTGCCGGGTTTGAGGGTGTGAAGCGGGGAGTACTTGATGAGGTTCTCGAAGCCCTCCTTCGTGTCGCTGCTCATGTAGTCGCTCTTCCACATCCAGCCGATGGTGAACTTGTGGTAGCGCAGCATGTCCATCACGCCCACGGCGGGGATGGCCGCCCCGAAGAGGTCCGGGCGCTGGGCGAGGCAGGCGCCCACCAGCAGGCCCCCGTTCGACCCTCCGAAGATCGCCAGCCTGGGCGTGGAGGTCACCTTCTCCGCGATGAGGTATTCCGCGGCGGCGATGAAGTCGTCGAAGACGTTCTGCTTCTTCTCCCGCTTGCCGGCCTCCCACCAGTCCTTGCCGTACTCGCTGCCGCCCCGCAGGCAGGCCACCGCGTAGACGCCGCCCATCTCCATCCACACCTGGTTCACGGGGCTGTAGGCCGGGGACATGGCGATGTTGAAGCCGCCGTAGCCGTAGAGCAGCGTGGGATTGGTGCCGTCGAGCCTGAGGCCCTTCTTGTGGGCGAGGAACATCGGCACCTTCGTGCCGTCCTTGCTGGTGTAGAAGACCTCCTTCACCTCGAAGTCCGCGGGGCGGATGTCCACCTTGGGCTGGCGGAAGACGGTCGTCTTCCCCTTCTTGAGGTCGTAGCGGTACAGCGTCGGCGGCTGGTTGTAGGACGTGAAGGTGTAAAAGACCTCCGTGTCCTTCCGCTTGCCGCCGAAGCCGCTGAGGTTCCCCAACCCCTCGGGCTTGATCTCCTTCTGGAACCTGCCCTTCAGGTCGTAGAGCTTCACCGTGTTCAGGGCGTCCACGGACCAGGTCACCGCCAAGGTGTTGCCCAGCAGGTCCGCCCCGGCCATCACGTCCCGGCCCGGACCCTCCGGAACCAGCGCCTTCCAGGCCTCAGGGCGCGGATCGCGGCGGTCCACGGCCACGATGCGGTGCCGGGGGGCCCCGAAATCCGTGTGCACGTAGAAGGTGTCGCCGTCGTTCCCGAGCACGGAGTAGGAACCGTCGTACTTGTCGAAGAGGGGCTCCACCTTCGAATCGGCCCGGGAAAGGTCCTTGAGGAACACGCGGTTCTTCCGTTCGGTTCCCTGGCTCTGGAAGATCACCAGCCAGCGCCCGTCGTCGGACACGGAGGCCCCGAAGCCCCAGTCGGGCTGGTCGGGGCGCTCGTAGACCACGACGTCCTTCTCGACAGGGTCGCCGAGCCGGTGGAAGAAGAGCTTCTGGTTCTTGTACACCGCGGTGAGGGCCTTGCCGGCCTCCACCTTCGGGTAGTCGGTGTAGTAGAAGCCGCTGCCGTCCTTCGCCCAGTCGTTCACCCGCAGGCGCCCCGCGGGCATCGTGTCGGGCAGGTCCTGGCCCGTGGCCACGTCCCGCACCTTCCAGGTGCTCACGTCCGAGCCACCCTTCGAGAGGGCGTAGGCCACCTTGGATCCGTCCTCGCTGAAGCGCATCCCGCCCAGGGAGACGGTGCCGTCCTTGCTGAGGGCGTTGGGGTCGAACAGGACGCGGCCCTGCTCCTCCAGCTTGTCCGTGATGTAGACCACCGACTGGTTCTGGAGCCCGGTGTTGTGGGAGTACACGTAGTGCGGGCCGTGCTTGCTGGGCGCGCCGAACTTCTCGTAGTTCCACAGCTTCGTCATGCGCTCGCGGATGCGCTCCCGCTCGGGGATGGCGGCGAGGTAGGCGAAGGTCACCTCGTTCTGGGCCTTCACCCAGGCCTGGGTGTCGAGGCTGTGGTCGTCCTCGAGCCAGCGGTAGGGGTCGGGGACGTTCACGCCGAAATAGGTGTCCACCACGTCCAGCTTACGGGTCGGCGGGGCCTTGAAGGGCTGCTGGGCCGCGAGGAGACCCGCCGCGAGGGCGAGGAGGATCGGGGTGCGGAGGGTGCGCATGGGGAACTCCTAGAGGCTCACTTGAACGAGGCCGGGACCTTCATCCCGAGGACCTTGACCAGGAAGGCGAAGACGTCGGCCCGCTCGGCGATGGCCTTGTCGGTGGGCTTGCCGGCGCCGTGGCCCGCGTCGGTCTCGATGCGGGTGAGGATGGGCGCCGGGCCCGCCTGGGCGGCCTGGAGGGTGGCGGTGAACTTGTGGCTGTGGGCCGGCACCACGCGGTCGTCGTGGTCGCCGGTCGTGATGAGGGTCGGAGGGTACTGGGTCTGAGGCTTGATGGTGTGGATCGGCGAGTACCTCATGAGGACGTCGAAGCCCTCCTTCGTCTCGCTGCTCCCGAAGTCGCTCTTCCAGCCCCAGCCAAGGGTGAACTTGTGGAAGCGCAGCATGTCCATGACGCCGACCTCCGGCACCGCGGCGCCGAAGAGGTCGGGCCGCTGGGTGAGGCAGGCCCCCACCAGCAGGCCGCCATTGCTGCCGCCGTTGATGGCGAGCTTCGGGGTGGAGGTCACCTTGTTCGCGACGAGCCACTCGGCGGCGGCGATGAAGTCGTCGAAGACGTTCTGCTTCTTCCCGAGGCGGCCGGCCTCGTACCAGGCCATGCCGTACTCGCCGCCGCCCCGCAGGTTGGGCATGGCGAAGACGCCGCCCATCTCCAGCCAGGCGACGCGGCTCGACGAGTAGGAGGGCGTGAGGCTGATGTTGAAGCCGCCGTAGCCGTAGAGCAGCGTGGGGTTCTTCCCGTCCAGCTTCAGGCCCTTCCGATGCACCAGGAACATGGGGATCTTCGTGCCGTCCTTGCTGGCGTAGAAGACCTGCCGCGTCTCGAAAGCCGTTGGATCGAAGGCCACCTTCGGCGCCTTCCACAGGCTGCTGCGGCCGGCGCGGAAGTCGTAGCGGTACACCGCGCCGGGGTGCGTGAAGCTGGTGAAGGTGTAGAAGGTCTCCAGATCGGCGGCCTTCCCGTCGAAACCGCCGGCGGTGCCCAGGGTGGGCAGCTTCAGCTCCTTCTGGCGCTTCCCGTCCTTGCCGAAAAGCTCGATCACCGTGTGGGCGTCGCGCATCCAGTTGGCCACGAAGCGGCCGCCCACGAGGGAGACGCCCGAGAGCACGTCCCGGCCCTTGGACTCGGGGATCAGCGTCTTCCAATCCTTCGGGTCCGGATGGTCCCGGGTGATGGCCACCAGGCGGAAGCGGGGGGCGTCCCTATCCGTCAGCACGTAGAAGGTGTCGCCGTCGTTGCCGACGATGCTGTAGGCGGCGTCCATGGCGTCCAGGAAGGGCTCCACCTTCGAGCCGGGCTTCGAAAGGTCCTGGAGGTAGATGCGGGTCTTGGGGTCCGTCCCCTTCCCCGCGTAGAGGGCGAGCCAGCGACCGTCCTCGCTCACGGCGGTGCCCAGGTACCACTCGGGCTGGTCGGGCCGCTCGTAGACGAGGACATCCTTCTCCTGGGCCGTGCCCAGCTGGTGGAAGAAGACCTGGTGCCCCTGGTTCAGGCCCTTGAGGGCGTCGCCGGCCTTGGGCTCCGGGAAGCGGCTGTAGTAGAAGCCCGAGCCGTCCTTGCGCCAGCTCGCGCCGCTGGCCTTGGACCACCGGACCTCGTCGGCGAGGTCCTGCCCGGTGTCCACGTCGCGGACCTTCCAGGTCTGCCAGTCGCTGCCCGCGGCGGAGACCGCGTAGGCGAGCCGCTTGCCGTCCTCGCTCACGGAGGCGCTTGACAGGGCCACCGTCCCGTCCTTGCTCAGGGTGTTGGGATCGAGCAGCACCCGGCCCTTGTCCTCCAGGGATTCCGTCACGAAGAGCACCGACTGGTTCTGGAGGCCCGTATTGTGGCTGTAGAAGTAGCGCCCGCCGTGCCGGGAAGGAGCGTCGAAGCGCTCGAAGTCGAAGAGGGCGCGTATGCGCCGGCGGATCGCGTCCCGGCCGGGGATGGACTCCAGGAAGGCGAAGGTGACCTTGTTCTGGGCCTTCACCCAGGCCTTGGTCTCCTCTGAGTTGTCGTCCTCGAGCCAACGGTAGGGATCGGGCACCTTCGTGCCGAAGTAGTCGTCCACCACGTCGGCCTTGCGGGTGGGCGGGGCCTTGAAGGGCGTCTGGGAAGCAAGGGTCGAAGCGGCGAGCGCGGCCATGAGCAGGAACCTCATCCATCCTCCGGAGGGAGCTCCATTGTCCCAGCATCGTTTCTTGAGGCAAGAACGGATGCGCCCGCGAGGCCGTGGTGATAGATTCGCCCCAGCACCCCGGGAGGCACGAATTGGCCGCATCCAGCAAGAAGGTGTTCGTTCTGGACACCAACGTCCTTCTCCACGACCCCAAGGCCATCTTTCACTTCCAGGAACATGACGTGACCATCCCGATCGTCGTGATCGAGGAGGTGGATCATTTCAAGAAGGACCAGTCCGAGATCGGGCGCAACGCGCGCACCGTCTCCCGCCACCTGGACCGCCTCCGCGAGAGCGGCAGCCTGAACCAGGGCGTGAAGCTGGAGAACGGCGGAACGCTGAAGGTGGACGTGGCGGTGCACCCCCTCGACATCGGCATCCCCAGCCTGGACAAGCACCACGCCGACAACCAGATCCTCGCCTGCGCCTTCGCCCTGCTGAAGACCCGCAAGGAAAAGGTGGTCCTGGTCACCAAGGACACCAACCTGCGCATCAAGGCCGACGCGGCCGGGCTGCAGGCCGAGGACTACACCACCGACATGGTGGAGATGGAGGAGCTCTTCACCGGCGCGCGGCAGGTGGAGGTGGACGCCGGGGACCTGGACCGCCTCTTCGACGGCGGGCTGCCGAACTTCGCCGACAATCCGATGCTCCCCAACGAGTTCGCGACCCTGGTGGACCGCGCGAACCCCAGCCACACGGCCCTGGCCCGCTTCCACGGCGACGCGGGCGTCCTGCGGCCCCTGCGGCGCCTCGAGGCCCCGCCCTGGGGCATCAAGCCGCGCAACCGCGAGCAGCAGTTCGTCTTCGAGCTGCTCCTGGACGACAGCGTGCAGGTGGTGACCTTGCTCGGGAAGGCGGGCACCGGCAAGACGCTGCTGGCCATCGCGGCGGGCCTCCAGCAGGTGGTGGACGAGGAGCGCTACCACAAGCTGCTGGTGAGCCGGCCCGTCATGCCCATGGGCCGCGACCTCGGCTACCTCCCCGGGGACGTGGACGAGAAGCTGCGGCCCTACATGCAGCCCATCTACGACAACCTGGACTTCATCGTCACCGCCAACATGGAACAGCGCCGGCGCACCACCATGACCGCGGGCCAGCTGGAGGAGGGCGGCTACCTCAGCGTCGAGCCCCTGACCTACATCCGCGGCCGGAGCATCCCCAACCAGTACCTCATCGTGGACGAGGCCCAGAACCTCACGCCCCACGAAGTGAAGACCATCCTAACCCGCGCCGGCGACGGCACGAAGGTGGTGCTCACCGGCGATCCCCACCAGATCGACAACCCCTACGTGGACGCCAGCACCAACGGCCTCTCCTTCCTCGCCGAGCACTTCAAGCACCAGGCCATCGCGGGGCACGTGACCCTGAACAAGGGCGAGCGCTCCCAGCTGGCCGAGCTCGCGAGCAACCTGCTCTGAAGGGAGTTTCCATGGACTCCTCCTGGGACAACGGCGGCCAGGGCATGGCTCCCCAACGCGGCGGCTGGCCCACCTGGGCCAAGGTGCTGCTGGGCTGTGGCGTCGTGATGCTGCTCGGGCTTGGCGCCTGCGTGGGCGCCGGATTCTGGCTCGGCCAGAAGGCGAAGAAGGATCCCGAGGGCTTCAAGCGCGGCGCCCTCGGCCTCGCCGTGGCCGCCATCCGGCCCGAGTACGACCGCGGCGCCGGTTTCGTGGACCAGCTCCTCAGCGAAGGGGGGACCCGCAGCCTGTGGGCGCAGCAGCCCGGCATCCACGCCGCCTACGGCGACGAGGCGGCCTTCCTCAGGGCCGTCGCGGAATGGCGGCCCCACCTCCACCGGCTCCCACCCCTCGAGGCGGACCACCTGGAGAAGAACCGGCTGGAGCTCCAGAAGGACATGTTCACCGGCGTGCGCTTCGGGTACCGCATGGACGACGGGTCCCGGATCCGCATGAGCTGGGACCCTTCCAGCCACGCGCTGACGTCCCTCGAGTGCACGGTCGGCGCCAGGAGCCGGGACGGGGAGCCCCGATGACCGACGCCTCCTGGGACAACGGCGGCCAGGGGCGCCCCCCGAAGCGGGGCTGGCCCGTCTGGGGGAAGGTTCTGGCGGGCTGCGGCGTGATGGTGCTGGTGGGCCTGGCCGCCTGCGTGGGGGGCATCGCCACCTGCGCCGGGGCCGTCAGCAAGGCCGCGGACGCGGAGTGGACCGCGGCCCGGGCCACGGTGGCCCAGCTCGGCACCGACGAGGGCGCCCGCGCGGTCTACGCGGCCAATCCCGGGCTCGCGGGACGCTACCCCGACGCGGACGCCTTCCTGCAGGCCGTGCGGGGCTGGCGGCCCCGGCTGGAGCCCCTCCCCGAGCAGAAGCCGGGCCTCACCTCCGGCCGGGTGGACATGAACCTCTCCATCAACAACGGGCATCGACGGGTGGAGCTCACCTACGTCAACGGCAAGGGCGCGAGGCTCTCGACCCTGTGGGCCGACGGCCGGCTCGAGGACCTGCGGGTGGAATGATGGGCCTCCCGGGCGACCTCCCGGCGCGGGACGCGCGGGTGCGGGCCTCCTTCGGGATGAAGGTCTCCCTGGGCTGCGGGGTCCTCCTGCTCCTCTTCCTGGTCACCTGCGGCTCCTTCACCTGGATGGCGAAGCGCCAGGCCGAGGCCGCCGCCGACTTGGGCTGGGCCCAGCTCCGGGGGCCCTTCGACCGGGTGCTCTCGGAGGAGGGCGCCCGCCGCCTCTACCGCGAATCCCCCGGCCTGCAGTCCCGCTACGGTTCCGAGGAGGGCTTCGTCGGACAGGCCCGGACCTGGATATCCAGGCTGGAGAGGCTCCCTCGCCAGCGCCCCCGCCTGCGCGACCTCCTCGGCCCGGACGGCTCGCGCTTCCGCATCCGCACCGAGCCCGTGAAGGGCCAGCCCCGCACCTGGATCCGTTACGCTCCCCCGGGCGGGCCGACCTTCACCGTGGAGTACGGCGACAGCAAGGTGGTGGACCTCGACGTCCAGTAGCCCCGCGGCCCTTGGTCCGGAGGCGCTTTTCCGCCAAGATTCGAGGATGGTTTCCAGCGCCGCGTCCCAGGCCCTTGAGCTGCTCCTCAAGGGCACCGTCACCTGCCACACGAGGGAAGGCCTCGTGGCCAAGCTGGCGGAGGGCCGCCCCCTTCGCATCAAGGCCGGCTTCGATCCCACGGCCCCGGACCTGCACCTCGGCCATGGGGTCCTGCTGCGCAAGATGGCCCAGTTCCAGCAGCTCGGCCACGAGGTCACCTTCCTCATCGGCGACTTCACCGGGATGATCGGCGACCCCACCGGCAAGAAGGCCACCCGCCCGCCCCTGACCCGCGAGGAGGTCCTGGCCAACGCCGAGACCTACAAGGCCCAGGTCTTCAAGGTGCTCGATCCGGAGCGCACCCGCATCCGGTTCAACAGCGAGTGGCTGGGCGCCCTGGTGGGCGAGGACTGGGTGCGCCTCACGGCCCGCTTCACCCTGGCCCAGATGCTCGAGCGCAACGATTTCCAGAAGCGCATGGGGGCCAGCGAGCCCATCGCGGTGCACGAGCTGCTCTACCCCATCACCCAGGCCTACGACTCGGTGGCGCTGCGGGCAGACGTGGAGCTGGGGGGCAACGACCAGCTCTTCAACCTCATGCAGGGCCGGATCCTTCAGGGGACCTACGGGCAGGCGCCCCAGGTGGTGCTCACCGTGCCCCTGCTGCTGGGCCTCGACGGCGTGGAGAAGATGTCCAAGTCCCTGGGCAACTACATCGGTTTCACCGAGGACGCCGACACCCAGTTCGGCAAGGCCATGAGCGTCAGCGACGCCACCATGTGGGACTGGTGGCTGCTGCTCACGGACCGGCTGCCCGCCGAGATCGAGGCCCTGAAGGCGGGCCATCCCATGGACGCCAAGAAGGCCCTGGCGGGCGAGATCGTGAAGCAGTTCCACGGCGCCGCCGAGGCGCAGGCCGCCCTGGAGCGCTGGACCCGCCGCTTCTCCGAGCGGAAGGCCGATGACGCGCCGGAGGTCGCGGTGGACCCCACCGAGGGCGAGGCGATGCTGGTGAAGCTGCTGGTGGAGCGCGGCCTCGCCTCCTCCCGCAAGGAGGCCGAGCGTCTCATCGGCCAGGGCGCCGTGAGCCTCGACGGCGAGAAGGTCACCGACCCGAGCTTCCGGCTCGCGCTGAAGGCCTCCATGAAACTGCTGGTGAAGGTGGGCAAGCTCAAGCTCGAGCGGTGGGTGGTTCGGTGAGCCTCGCCGCGCTCCAGGACCTCTTCGCCCGGGTCCGCGCCGGCCAGACCGGGGTCTGGAAGCTGGGCCTGGATCCCCACCGGACCCTCTACCTGGAACGCGGCCAGATCGTCTTCGCACAGAGCACGCACCCCCTGGACCGGCTCACCCACCTTCTGGTGGAGAAGGGCAAGCTCACCCAGGCCCAGATGGACTACGCCATGGACAACCTCGCCCCGGGGCTGTCCATCGGGCGGAACCTCATCCAGATGGGGTTCATCACCCAGCGGGACCTGCTGGACATCGCGCGGTTCCAGGTGGAGCGCGTGGTCTGGGGCGCCCTGGGCTCCGACGGGGCGGACGCCCGCTTCGAGCCCCAGGAGCTGGACGCCACCGTGGTCCGTCTGGCCCTGGATACCCCCGCCCTGCTGCTGGGGGGTCTCCTGAACCTCCGGGACCGGGAGCGTCTGCTGGACGTCCTCGGCCCCCTCGACCAGGTCCTCGCCCTGCGGTCGGCCCCCCGGGAGGGCGTCATTCCCCAGGACCTGGCCAGGCTCCCCGCCCTGCTGGACGGCCGCCGCAGCCTGCTGGACCTGGCCCGGGAGGCGGGCGCCGAGCCCGTCCGCGTCGGCGCCCTGGCCCTCTTCCTCAAGGAGATGGGCTGGGCCGAGGCCCGGCCCGCCGAGGACACGCCGGACCTCGTGCCCGTTCCCCCGGCCGTCCTCCCCGCCGCCGGGGACCCCGAGGCCCTGGTGGTGCTCGCGCCACCCGCCCCCATGGAGCCGCCGGAGCTCACCGAGACCCGGCCCATCCAAGCCCAGCCCCCCCCCGGGGAGGAGTCCGCCCGCCGCCCTTCGCTCATCGAGCACATCCAGGCCGCCCAACTGCCCACCGCGAACCTCGACCGCATGGCCGAGCAGCTCGACCTCGTCCTCGACCCCGCGGCCGGCGCGCCCCGGAGCCGACGGGAACCGCCCTTGCGGGACGACGACGAGATCACGGCGGAGAACCCGGTCCCGCCCGACCTGCCGGAGACCCACGAGGACGCCGCCTGGCACGTGGAGGAAGGTCAGGCCCTTCTGCCCGAGCCCTCCGAGGCTGGAGCGGAGGAGGAACCGCCCCTGCCCCTCCGCCTCGAACCGCTGGAGCCAGGCCCCGAACCGTTCCCGGAGCTCCCCGCCCCCGCCCCCCCCGCCGAGGCGCCGGACTTCCGGCCGCGGTACCGCCGGGGACCCCGGAAGCACTCCCTGCTCCTCCTCGGCCTCCCTTTCCTGGCGGTCCTGGGCCTCGCCTGGTGGGTCTTCCGCGCTGCCCCTCCGGTGGAGCCCTCGCCCTCGCCGCTGCCCCACCCCGGCGAGCCCAAGGCCACCGGGCCCGCCCTGCCCGCGGGCCCGGTCCCCGGGGACGGGGCCCCCGAGCCCGCACCGGCCGCGCCGCAACCGGCCACGCCCCGGCCGGATGCGCCGGGGCCGGCCACGCCGACGCCGGACGTACCGAAGCCGGCCGCGCAGGAGCCGGCTTCGCCGAAACCCGTCGTGCCGGTGCCGGCCGTGTCGAAGCCGGCCGCGCCCGGGGCGGGAGCGCCTCCGGCCGACGTCCGCTGGGCGACCCTGCGGACTGGGAAGGTGGAGGAGGCGCTCGCCCAGGGGCGGGCCCACCTCAAGACACTGCCCGCAAGCCGATGGATCCTGCGCCTCGAGATCGCCTGCCAGGCCGAGACGCTCCGGAACGCGGCGCTCTGGATGGAACCCCGCAGCAAGGACCTCTTCATCCTTCCCATGGAGCTGCGCAGCGGCCAGACCTGCAACCAGCTTTTCCTGGGTTCCTTCGGATCCCGCGCGGAGGCCGAAGCGGAGATCGCGAAGCTCCCGCCACCCTTCCGCGAGGGGGGCAACAAGCCCCGGGCCTTCCAGGTCTCGGAGATCCCCACCCGGCAGTAGCCCCGGGACCCGGCCCGCCGAGGCCCGTGAACACTGGGGTTCTGAGTGTTCGAGGCGGCTTTTTCCGCTTGCCTTGACGGCCGGGCGCGGTAGTCTATCGGGATGGCTCCGGAAGCCTCCGGATCCCAGCGGCACCGCTTCCGAGGACCCGACTTGGCGGAATTCTTCCTGCATCCCGAGGGCCGGACCGGCCTTCCCGTGAACCCTTCCCGGGCCTGCCAGGTGAGCCTCGGGGCGGTCCAGGTGCGCCTGGGGCCCTTCCGGCCGGTCCGGGTGGGGGGCGGCGGCCCGGTGCGCAGGCTGCGCGCCTGGATCCTCCCCCTCGCGCCCCTGCTGGCGCTCTCCTTCACGGTGCACTGCACCCGGCCGCCGGTCTCCGCGCCCGCCACCGGCCCGGCCACGGGCCGCCTGTCGGCCGACGCCCTGGCCTACCACGAGGAGGGCGAAAGCAGCTGGTACGGCGGGAACGGGGACGGCTTCGCCGGGAAGCCCACCGCCAGCGGCGAACGCTTCGATCCCGAAGCCTACACCTGCGCCCACCGCACCCTGCCCCTCGGAACCCTCCTGGAGGTGGAGAACACGGCCAACGGCCGGAAGGTCCTCGTGAAGGTCAACGACCGGGGCCCCTTCGCCCGGGGCCGCATGCTCGACCTCAGCCGCCAGGCCGCGAAGGACCTGGGATTCCTCAACCAGGGCGTGGCTCGGGTGAGGATCCGCAGCGTGGATCCCGAGGGCCGGCCGGCCCCCCTGGACGAGAAGGCCGAGCGATCGGATCCCTACACCATCCAGGTCGCCGCCCTGGCCGACCCCGAGAACGTCGGGCGGCTCAGCGCCGACCTCGCGCGCTTCGGCCCCGTGACCACCCGGGATGCCTTCACCCGCGGCGGCGTGGCGGTGAAGCGGGTGCGGGTCGGGGCCTACCCGAGGCTGGAGGATGCCCAGCAGGCCCTTCAAGAGATCACCCAGGCCTTCGCCAAGGACCGCGGTGTCGAGCCCTTCGTCACCCGGCAGCGCTGAGGTCCCCGGGCCGGCCTTCGAGGCCTGGCTGGTCATCCCCGCGGGTGGCCGCGGCCTCCGGATGGGGGGCGGGGTGCCGAAGCAGTTCCGGGAGTGGCGGGGCAAGCCCCTGCTGCGCGTGACGGTGGAGGCCTTCCTAACCCCGGGCATGCCCCGTCTCGCGGGGATCGCCCTCGCCGTCCCCGCGGACCGCGTCCAAGAAGTCCAGGCCTGGGAACTCGGCACGCCGCTCTTCGTCGTCGCGGGCGGTCCCACTCGGCAGTCCAGCGTGGCCGCGGCCCTCGCGGCCCTGCCGGAGGGACCGGACCTCCCCCTTCTCATCCACGACGGAGTCCGTCCCTTCCCGCCGGTGGAGCCCATCCGGGAGGCGCTGCGTTCCCTCGGGGCCTGGGACGCCGCGGTGCTCGGCGAGCCCTCCACCGACACGCTGAAGCGGGTGGACGATCAAGGGCGCATCCTGGGCACGGAACCCCGCGAGGCGATCTTCCGGGCCCAGACGCCCCAGGTCGCGAGGCTTTCGGTGTGGCGCGGGGCCTTCGCCTGGGCCGCCTCCCAGGGCTTCGAAGGGACGGATGACGCGTCCCTGCTGGAGGCCATGGGGTTGCGGGTGAGGCTCGTGCCCTCCCCGGGCACGAACCGGAAGCTCACCCGGCCCGAGGACTGGACTCCGGCGCCGGGACCCGGCGCGGACCACGCAGTGTAGCCGTTGCGACCACGGGCCCCGCGGGCCATCCCAGTGCCATGTTTTGTTTTCAGACTACTTGTATTGTTGGCATGAATCGAGCTTCTCGCCCCCTGGAACACGAGAAGACATGCACGAAGACCTCCAGCCCCGAACCATGATGCAGGCCGTGACACTGACGGGTCACGGCCTGCATGGGGCCCTTCCCTGCACCGTGACCCTCCTGCCCGTGGCCGCCCCCGTCGGCCTCCACTTCGTCCACGCGCAGACCGGCATCGCCATCCCCGTGCACGCGGACCACGCCGGGGACACCCGCCTTGCGACCACCCTCGTCAAGGACGGCCTGCGGCTCCAGACCATCGAGCACCTCCTCTCCGCCCTCACGGGCCTTGGCGTGGACCACCTCCGCATCGAGGTGGACGCCGAGGGCGTCTCCGCGGACGGCGTGACCAGCGTCGAGCTGCCCATCCTGGACGGCAGCGCCGCGCCCTGGGTGGACGCCATCCTCTCCGCCGGATTGAAGCCCCTCCCGGGCCGCCGCCGCTTCCTCCGGGTCCTCAAGCCCGTGGAGGTCCGCCAGGGCGACAAGTGGATCCGCGTGACGCCCTTCGACGGCTTCCGGGTGCGCTACACCATCGACTTCGACCACCCCTCCATCGGCCGCCAGTGCCGGGAGATCGGCATCACCCCCGCCCGCTACGCCCAGGAGGTGGGCCTCGCCCGCACCTTCTGCCTGGAGCACGAGATCGAGTTCATGCGCGCCCACGGCCTCGCCCTGGGTGGGAGCCTGGACAACGCCGTGGTCTTCGGCCTCGAGGGCCCCCTCAACGAGTCCCTGCGCTTCGAGGACGAGGCCGTGCGCCACAAGATCCTCGACCTGGTCGGGGACCTCGCCCTCCTCGGCGCGCCGATGCTGGGCCTCGTGGAGGCCCACGCCGCCGGCCACGCCCTGCACGTCGCCCTGGCCCAGGCCCTGCTCGCCGACGGGACGGCCTGGACCTGGTCCGAAGCCCAGCCGCTGCGCCGCGCGCCGCGCCCGGACTTCGCTACCGCCCTCTCGGCCTGAGCCCGTCCAGCGGCTTCGGCCTTGCGGTCCCCCTCCCCGGCCGCTAGGCTCATCCTTTCGCCCTCGAGGTGCACAGGTGTTGCTTCATCACGTCCATCACGCTTGAAAGCCGGGCCGAGCTGCCCGGACGGGTGGCTTCCCTGGCGCGCGACGAGGACGCTGAGCGAGACACCCGGACCCAAGTGGAAAGCATCCTGGCGGAGGTCCGCAGGGACGGTCTCGCCGCGGCCCTGCGCTTCACCGAGGCCTTCGACGGGCTGAGGCTGGAGGTCGGCGGCCTTCGGGTGCCCGCGGAGGCGATGCAGGCCGCGCTGGCCCGGCTGCGGCGCGAGGACCCCGGCCTGGTGGCCGCCCTCGAGACCTTGCAGGCCCAGGTGCGCCGCTTCGCCGAGGGGCAGCGGCGCTGCCTGTCGGACCTCGACCTGCCCCTCGGCGGCGGCGGCGCCGTAGGCGAGCGCTGGGTGCCCCTCGAGCGCGTGGGCGTCTACGTCCCCGGCGGCCGGGCCTTCTACCCCAGCACCCTCGCCATGACGGTGATCCCCGCCCAGGTGGCGGGCGTGAAACGCATCGTGGCGGTGACGCCGCCGAAGGCGGAAGGCGTGGATCCCCTCGTGCTGGCCTGCGCGGCCCTGCTGGGCGTGGATGAGCTGGTCACCCTGGGCGGCGCCCAGGCGGTGGCCTGGCTCGCCTACGGCGAGCCCGCGGTGGACCTCATCGCGGGCCCCGGCAACCGCTTCGTGGCCGAGGCCAAGCGCCAGCTCGTGGGCCGCTGCGGCATCGACAGCGTGGCGGGGCCCACCGAGCTGCTCATCCTCGCCGACGGATCGGCCCATCCCGCCTGGCTCGCCGAGGACCTCCTCGCCCAGGCCGAGCACGATCCCGACGCCGCCGCCGTGCTGGTCTCCGAGGACGCGGCCCTGCTCGCGAAGGTCGAGGCCGAACTGCAGGCCCGGGTGGCGGCCTCGCCCCGCCGAGCCATCCTCGAGCAGAGCCTGGCCCGCCACGGGCGCCTGATCCGCGCGGAGCGCGAGCTGGCCATCGCGTTCGCGCAGCTCTGGGCGCCGGAGCACCTGGAGCTCATCGTCTCCGACCCCGAGGCCTGGATCCCCCGCCTCACCACGGCGGGCGCCCTCTTCGTCGGCGCCAGCAGCGCCGAGGCCTTCGGGGACTACGGCGCGGGGCCCAACCACGTGCTGCCCACCAGCCGCACCGCGCGCTTCGCGAGCCCCCTGGGGGTGGCCACCTTCCTGAAGCGCCAGAGCCTGCTGCGCCTCGCGCCGGCGGACGCGGCGTCCATGGCCCCCTGGGTCGCGCGCCTCGCCGAGGCCGAGGGCCTGCCCCACCACGGCCGCAGCGCGAGCCTCCGGGAAGGGAAGCAGCCATGAGCCTTCTGCGCGGGGATCTCGCCTCCTTCCAGCCCTACGCCCGCCCCGCCGACGAAGGGGACCAGACCGCCTTCGTGCGCCTTCACATGAACGAGGCCCCGGAGGACTGGCCCGCGCCGGCGAAGGAGGCCCTGCTCGCCCGCCTCGGCGCCCTGCCCTTCCAGGTCTACCCCGAGCGCCAGGCGGAACTCACGGAGCGCCTGCGGCGGCGCCTCGGCGCGCCCGAGGGCGGGCTCCTCCTGGGCCCCAGCAGCGGCGCCCTGCTGGACCACGTGGCCCTCGCGGGGCTGGAGCCGGGGGACACCGTCGCGGTGCCTGATCCCGGCTTCTCGCTCTACCCGCTGCTGGTGACCCGCCACCGGGGCCGGCTGCGGCGCGTGGGGGTGGGCCGGGGCTTCCCCCTCGACGGCTGGTTCGAGGCCCTCGAGGCCGGCGCGCGCCAGCTCTGGATCACGCTGCCCAACAATCCCACCGGCGCCTGGGTGGCCCCGGAGGAGCTGGAGCCCCTGCTGGAGGCCGCCGCCGCGAAGGCTGTGCCGCCCCTGGTGCTGTTGGACGAGGCCTACGCCGAGTTCGCCCCGCGCACCCACCGCCTCGCGGTGGACCGCTACCCGAACGTGCTGCTGCTGCGCACCTTCAGCAAGGCCCTCGCCTCGGCCTCCTGGCGCCTGGGCTACCTGCTGGGCGATCCTGCGGTGGTGGGGAAGCTCGCGGCCCTGCAGCTGCCCTATTCGATCCCGGCGGCGAGCCTCGAGGCCCTGGACGTGGCCCTCGACCACGCGGGCGCCTTCGACGAGGCCATCCGCGCCACCACGGCGCGGCGGGACCGCCTCGCCGCGGCCCTGCCCGCCCATGACGCCGCCCCCAGCGCGGCGAACTTCCTCCACGTGGTCCCCGACCCCGCGCCGGCCCTCAAGGCCGCCGGCCTGCTCGTGCGCGCGCTGCCCGGCGCGGACGCGGCGCGGGTGGGCGTGGGCGTGGAGGCGGTGGCCCGGCGCACGGCGGAGGCCCTGGGCGGCGCCCTCGAAGCGCCCTCGCCCGCCGGGGTCCGCAGCCTCCTGGTGCTCGACGTGGACGGCGTCCTCATCGAGGCGGACCGCAGCTTCATGGAGGCGGTGCGCCTGGCCCTGGCCGAGCTCGTGCCGCAGCAGCCCTGGACCGACGACCACTTCCGCGCCTTCAAGCGCGCCGGGGGCTTCAACAACGACTTCCGCCTCGCCGCTGCGGCCTGGGTGCTGGCGGAGCGCGGAGAGATCGACCGCCTCTGGGAGGCCGAAGGCGTGGGCTTCCCCGACCTGGATGCGGCCATCGCCGCGCGGGAGGCGGAGGCCCAGCGCGTCGTCCAGAAGCACTACGCCGAGACCTCGAAGCTGGAGCGGCCCCTCATCGAGCTGCACGCCCTCCAGGCCCTGGGCTGCGACCTGGCCATCCTCACGGGCCGGCCCCCGGAGGAGCTGGTCATGGCCTTCGACGTGCTCGGCTGGCGCCTGCCGGCCATCCCCGATTCGGCGCCGCACCTGCGCAAGCCCGAGCCCGCGGGGCTGCTCCAGCTCGCCGACGCCTTCCGCGCCCAATCCGTCACCTTCGTGGGCGACACCCGGGACGACGCCGCGGCCCTGCGGGCGGCGCGGGCGGCCCGGCCGGACCTCGCGTGGCGCTTCGCGGGCGTGGGCCCGGACCGGGAGCGCTTCATCCAGGAGGCCGACCTCCACGCGCCGACCCTGCTCGATCTGCTGCCCCTGTTGAAGGAGGACCTCCCATGAGGACCGCCGCCCTGCGCCGCACCACGAACGAAACCGATATCGCCCTCGAACTCTCCCTGGACGGCGGCGAGGCCCGCATCGCCACGGGCCTGGCCTACTTCGACCACATGCTGATGCAGCTCGCGAAGCACGGCGGCTTCGGCATCAAGCTCGACGCCAAGGGCGACCTGGAGGTGGACAGCCACCACCTGGTGGAGGACGTGGGCCTGGCCCTCGGGGACGCCCTCCGCGAGGCCCTCGGCGAGCGCCGCGGCATCGCCCGCTGGGGCGAGGCCCACGTGCCCATGGACGAGACCCTCGCGCGGGTGGTGGTGGACCTCAGCGGCCGGCCCTACTGCGTCTTCGACGCGGACCTGCCGCGCATCGTGCTGGGCAACGGTTTCCAGGTGGAGATGGTGCGGGAGTGCTTCATCGCCCTGGCCATGCGCGCCCAGATGAACCTCCACGCGGCGGTCCTCTACGGCCAGAACACCCACCACCAGGTGGAGGCCCTCTTCAAGGGCCTCGCCCGGGCCCTGAAGCAGGCGGTGCGGGTCGAGGGCGGCTCCATCCCCAGCACCAAGGGGACGCTGACCTCATGAGCACCTCCATCCTCAGCCTCGTCGACCACGGCGGCGGCAACCTCGCCTCCCTGGAAGGCGCGCTGGAAGCCTTCGGGATGCCCTTCCGCCGGGCGGCCTCGCCGGCGGACGCCGCGCCGGAGGGCGTGCTGGTGCTGCCGGGGGACGGCCACTTCGCCACCGCGAAATCCGGTCTCGTGGCGTCCGGCTGGTGGGCGGCGCTCCCGGCCCTGGTGGCCGCCGGCCGGCCCCTGCTGGGCATCTGCGTGGGGCTCCAGCTCCTCGCCGAAGGCAGCGAGGAGGCCCCGGGCGAGCCGGGCCTCGGCCTCCTGCCCGGTCGGGTCCGGCGCCTCGGGCCGGGGGTGAAGGTCCCCCACATGGGCTGGTCGAAGGTCCGCGCGGCCGCGCCGCACCCAGCCTTCGAGGGGCTCGGCGAGGCCTGGCTCTATTTCGTCCATGGCTACGCCCTGGACGTCACGGAGGCCGCGCTGTACACCGCGGAGCACGGGCGCCCCTTCGCCGCCATCGCGGGCCGGGCCCGCGTGCTCGGCTTCCAGCCCCACCCCGAGAAATCCGGCCGCGCAGGCCGGGAGATGCTCCGGCGCGCCCTGGCCTGGCTCGCGTCCCAGGAGGCCCCATGATCCAGCTCATCCCCTCCCTCGACCTCCTGGGCGGAAAGGTCGTCCGCCTCCTCCACGGCGACTTCGAGAAGGTCACCTACTACGACCTCGAGCCCACCGCCTGGGTGCAGCGCCTGCTGGACGCCGGCGCCACGCGCATCCACCTGGTGGATCTGGATGGCGCGTTCGGATTGGCGCGGCAGGGCACCTTCAAGCTCTTCCCGAAACTCTTCCCCGAGGCGGCCTTCCAGCTCGGCGGCGGCCTCCGCACCCGCGCCGCCGTGCAGGAGGCGCTGGACCTGGGCTTCGAGGCGGTGGTGGGCACGCTTGCCGTGGAAAAGCCGCGGGATCTCGCGGGACTGCCGGCCCACCGGGTGATCTGCGCCCTGGACCTGAAGGGGGACCGCATCGCCACCAAGGGCTGGCAGGCGGAAAGCGTCTGCGAGAGCACCGATGTCTTCGAGTCGCTGCTCACCCTCGGGTTCAAGCGCGCCCTGGTCACCGACGTGGGCCGGGACGGCACCCTGGAAGGGCCCGGCCTGGAGGCCACGCGCTTGGTGGCGAGGGAGGGCTTCGCCGTGCAGGCCAGCGGCGGCCTGCGGGACCTCGCGGACCTCGAATCCCTCGCCGGGATCTCCGGCGTGGTGGGCGCCATCACCGGCAAGGCCCTGCTGGAGGGCCGCATCGACCTCGCGTCGGAATCCACCCGCGCCGCCCTCGCGGGGAGGCCCTGATGCCCGCCCGCCGCATCATCCCCTGCCTGGACGTGAAGGGCGGCCGCACCGTGAAGGGCGTGCGCTTCGAGAACCTCCGCGACCTCGGCGACCCCGTGGCCCACGCCCTGCGCTACGACGCCGAGGGCGCCGACGAGGTGTGCTTCCTCGACATCAGCGCCTCCGAGGAGCAGCGCGGCACCCAGGAGGGCTGGGTGCGGGCCGTGGCGCGGACGCTGACCATCCCCTTCACCGTGGGCGGCGGCGTGCGCAGCGCCGACGACGCGGCCCGCCTGCTGCGCCTGGGCGCGGACAAGGTGGCCCTCAACACCGCCGCCGTCCGCCGGCCGGACCTCGTGAAGGAGGCCGCCGACCGCGTGGGCGGCCAGAGCGTCGTGGCCGCGGTGGACGTCAAGCGCGATCCGGACCTGGGCTGGCGGGTGTGGATCCAGGGGGGCAAGGTGCCCACGGACCTTGCCGCCCTGCCTTGGCTTCGGGAGCTCGAGCGCCTCGGCGCCGGGGAGCTCCTCCTCACCTCCATGGACCGGGACGGCACGGGGGAAGGCTTCGACCTCGCGCTGCTCCGGGAGGCCGGGCGCCTGGGCATCCCCGTCATCGCCTCGGGGGGCGCGGGCATCGAAGCGCACTTCCTCGAGGCCCTGGCGGCCGGCGCCGACGCGGTGCTGGCGGCGACCCTCTTCCACGAGGGCACGCTGCCCATCCCGCGCCTGAAGCGCTTCCTCCTGGACGCGGGCCAGGACATCCGAGGGGAGGCCGCATGATCGACCTGGACACGCTGGTCTTCGACGACCTGGCCTTCGACGCCGCGGGCCTGATCCCCTGCGTGGCCCAGGGCCGCGCCGGGGACGTGCGCATGGTGGGCTGGATGAACCGCGAGGCGCTCCAGCGCAGCCTCGACACGGGCTGGCTCACGTTCTGGAGCCGCTCGCAGCAGGCCCTCTGGATGAAGGGGGAAACCAGCGGGAACCGCCTGAAGGTTCTCGCCCTGCGCGCGGACTGCGACCGCGACACCCTGCTCGCCGTCGTCGAGCCCGAGGGCCCCACCTGCCACCGGGGCACCGAGACCTGCTTCGACGACGAGACCGCCCTCGAGACGTCATGGCCCTGGATGGACCGCCTCGAGGCGCTGCTGCGGGAGCGGAAGGCCTCGGCTGCCCCGGAAGGGTCCTACACCCAGAAGCTCTTCGCCCGTGGCACGGACCGCATCGCGAAGAAGGTGGTCGAGGAGGCCGGGGAGGTGATCCTCGCCGCGAAGGCCTACGAGCACCGGCCGGGCGAGGTCCATCGCGCGGACTTCCTGGGCGAGGCCGCGGACCTGCTCTTCCACCTGGACCTCCTGCTGGTGAACGCCGGCCTGAGCCTGCAGGACGCCGTGGAGGTCCTGAAGGAACGTCACGCCGAGCGCGCGGCGGCGAAGGACTGAGCCATGCCGACGCACATGCCCCACTTCCCCGACCTGCTCTTCGAGCCCGCGGCGCGCCTGCGGGCCTGGGAGCACGCCCTCATGGGCCTCCTCGCGGAGGCGGGCTACGGGGAGCTGCACCCGAGCCTGGTGATGCGGGAGCCCCTCGAGCCCGAGGCCGTGCGCTTCTTCGACGGCGCGGACCTGGTGGCCCTGCGCTGGGACTTCACCGTGGCCCTGGGGCGCCTCCTCTCGTCGCGCTTCGAGGCGCCCCCGCCGCGGGTCAGCTACGCCGGCGCGGTGTTCCGGCGGCCCCAGCAGCCCTGGGAGCCCGTGGAGCGCTTCGAGGTGGGCTGCGAGCGCCTCCAGGCCCCCGGCGAGGACACCGCCGCCGCGGACGTGGAGCTGGCGCGGTTGATGGTGGCCATGCCCGCGGCCCTGGGCCTGAGGGGCGGCATCCTCCAGCTCGGCCACGCGGCCCTGCTGCGCCGGCCCATGGAGGCGGAGGCCCTCGACGCCGAGACCACAGCCCGCGTGGTGCGGGCCCTCCACCGCCGCGCGGCCCACCGCGTGCGGGAGGCCCTGGACGGCCATCCGGCGGCGGCGCGCCTCACGGCCCACGCCGAGGCCCTGCTGGCCGAGCCCGACGGCCCGGCGACCCTGGAGGCCCTGGCCGCGAGCCCCTACGCCGGGATGCTGGAGGACGAGATCGCCCACCTGGGCCGGGCCCACGCCGCCATCGCGCCCCTCCTGCCGCCGGGCCTCGAGCTGCGCCTCGATCCCGCGGACGTCCAGGGCATCGGCTTCTACACCGGCCCGACCCTGAGGCTCTGGGCGCCGGGGGCCCAGGCGGAGCTGGCCAGCGGCGGGCGCTATGACCGCCTCTACCCCGAGCTCGGCCGGGACTGGAAGGCCGCGGGCTTCTGCCTGCGCCTCTCGCGGCTGCTGGACCTCGCCGAGACGCGGCCGGAGCTCTTCGGCGGGGAGGGCGCGCGATGAGCCTCCTCCTCGCCTTCCCCAAGGGCCGCCTGGGCGACGACCTGGTCCCGAAGCTCCGGGGCACCGCCCTCGCGCTGGACGAGGCGGCCCTGAAGTCCCGGGCCCTGCGCGTCCCCACCGCGACCGCCGGCGTGGAGGTGCTGCTCCTCAAGGGCGCGGACCTGCCCCGCTACGTGGCCGCGGGCATCGCGGCGCTCGGCATCGTGGGCAGCGACACCCTGGACGAAACCTCCGAGGACCTGCTCGAGCTCGCCGACCTCGGCTTCGGCGCCTGCCGCCTCTCGCTCTGCGCTCCCGGCGGCACCTCCCTGGAGGACCTGCGGCGCCGGCCCCACCTGCGCCTCGCCACCAAATATCCGAAGGCCACCACTGCGTGGCTGACCAAGGAGGGCCTGACGGCGGAGCTGGTGGGCCTGGCCAGCAGCGCGGAGCTGGCGCCCATCCTCGGCCTCGCGGACGCCATCGTGGACCTCGTGCAGACCGGCGGCACGCTGAAGGCCCACGGCCTCGCGGAGGCGCACGTGCTCGGCACGACCTCCGCTCGGCTGGTGGCCTCCCGCGCGGCCTACCTCGCGGAGGCCGCGGCCCTCGGTCCGGTGGCGCGCGAGCTGGAGCGCGCGCTGCGCGCCTGAGGCCGCGGTCGCGTGGCGCGCGAATCCGCCTACACTGGAGCGCACCCGAGGACGCGATGACGACGCACGAGCTCAAGGCCTTCGATGGATTCGCCGACGACGCCCGCCTGTGGCTGGCGGCCTTCCCGCGGCCCCTGCTGGCGGAGGAGGCGGCGAAGCTGAAGGCCCACTTCGAGGGCTTCCAGCCCCACTGGAAGACCCACGGCACGCCCATCGACAGCGCCTTCGCGCTGCTGGAGGGACAGCTCCTCGCGGTGGTCGAGCGCACCATGGGCACCCAGCCCTCGGGCTGCGCCATCGACGCCATGCTGCGCCAGCTCTACAAGCTCGCGGACCTGCTCGAGCTGCCCCTGCTGGATGCCCAGAAGGTGCTGGTGCGCTCCGCCGGCGGCCTGACGGTGGTGCCCAAGGCGCGGCTCGAGGCGCTGCTGCAGTCCGGGGAGCTGGACGGGTCCACGCCGGTGCTGGACCTGACGCTCCAGCACCTGGGCGAACTCCGCGAGGGCCACCTGGAGCGCCCCCTCGCCCAGACCTGGATCGGACGGAAGTACGCCGCGCTCCTCGGCGCCAGCGCCTGAGGCTCGCGCCTGAAGCCTGAAGCCTGAAGCCTGAAGCCTGAAGCCTGAAGCCTGAAGCCTGAAGCCTGAAGCCTAGAAGATCGGATCGCCGGGCTTGCGCCGCCAGGCCTCGGTCTTCTTGCCGTTGCCGTCCTGCTTGGGCTTGGCCTCCTTCGCCGCGGCGAGGGTGTCCAGCAGGCTGCCGGTGAGGCTGGTGGCCACGGCCTTGGTCAGGGCGGGCTTCACCGGATTCTCCTTCTCCGGCGCGCCGGCGCCCGCCTTCGGGGCGCTGGCGGAGGCCAGCTCCTTCAGCCGGCGGTCGTGCCAGGCCTTGCGCTTGGGGTCCACCACCTTGGCCTTCACCTGCACCGCCTTGCGCCCGTCGGCCTTCTTGGCCTTCACCACCTTGCGGTCCTCGCGGACGACGGATTCGGGGTTGGCGGATTCCTCGAGGATCTTCGCCAGGTCGGCCAGGCTGCCGAGGCTGCGCTTGCTCATGGGTGGGGGGATCTCCTGCGGCCGCCGGGTTCAGGGAGGCGGGCCAGCGCTCCAGAATACCGGTGGAAGCCTTGCGCGCCAAGGCGATTCCTTCCCCCGACCGCGGGTAGGCGGACCGGGACCGCGATCCGTCACAATGGCCCATGGCTCCGGCGCTCCGCCCCTCCGCCCCATGAAGGCCAAGCTCCTGGCCCTGCGGGCCCGCTACGAGACGCCCCAGGCCCTGGCCCTGGACCCGCTCGCCATCCCCCGGCGCTTCGAGGACCCCCTCGACCAGGAGGCGGCGGCCTTCGTGGCGGCCCACCTGGCCTACGGCCGGGTCGCGCCGATGCTCCGGGCCATCGAGGCGGCCCTGGCGCCCCTGGGACCGCGGCCCGCCGCGTGGCTGCGGGAGCGCGGCCCGGCGCGCAGCCGGAAGGACCTCTCCGGCGCGCTCGAGGGATGGTCCTGGCGCTTCCACACCGGGGAGGACCTGGCCTGGTGGATGGCGGCCTGGGCGGCGCTGGACGCGGAAGGCGGCCATGGGCTCGAGGGGCACCTCCTGCCCGCCGCCGGGGCCTCCGCCGACGAGGCCCTGTCGCGCGTGGTGCGCCGGCTGCGGCGGGAGCTGCCGGACACCTACGGCCTGCGCTTCAACCTGCCCGATCCCCTCGAAGGTTCCGCGTGCAAGCGCTGGCGGATGTTCCTGCGCTGGATGGTCCGCCGGGGCTGGCCCGACCTCGGCGTGTGGACGCGCTATCCGATGGAAGCCCTGGTGATCCCCCTCGACACCCACGTGGCGCGGGTGGCCCGCTTCATCGGCCTCAGCCGCCGCGCGACGCCGGACGGGAAGATGGCCGCGGAGGTCACCGCCGCGCTCCGGCGCCGGGATCCCGAGGACCCGCTGGCCTACGACTTCGCGCTCTCCCACCTCGGCATCCTGGGCGACTGCCCCGGCGTGCGGAGCCTGCCCGGCTGCCGGCCCTGCCCGCTGGTGGGGGTGTGCCGGGCGGGAAAGGTGTGAGGCCGGTACGGGGTGTCGTGCCCATCCCCAGACCGCGAGCAGGTTCGGGCCGTCGACCCAGCCGTCCAGCGAGGCACCGACCTTCCGTTGCCGTTGCCGTTGCCGTTGCCGTTACCGTTGCCGTTACCGTTACCGTTGCCGTTGCCGTTGCCGTTGCCGTTGCCGTTGCCGTTGACCTTGACCTTGAAAAGGTACTTGAGGCTGGCGCGGCGGCAGCATGCCGCGCCTGCCTCAAGTACGAGCAAGCGAAGCGCGCTAGGATCCACGCGCCTCCCGGCGCCATGCCGGAGGGATCGAGGCGACTCCGGAAAAGGCGCGACCCTTCAGCTTCCAGCGGGCCCTCTCCGCTGCGCTCCGAGGCCCCCGGTTTTGCTGCCCGGCGAACGCTCGCGCGTCCGCCCCGCGCCTTCGGCGCTCCCTGGTTCGGTGCCTCCGGAAAGGCGCGAACCTTCCGCTTCCAGCGGGCCCTCTCCGCTGCGCTCCGGGGCCCTCGGTTTTGCTGCCCGGCGAACGCTCGCGCGTCCGCCCTGCGCCTTCGGCGCTCCCTGGGCAGCAAAAGGGCCGGGCTGACCACGGCACTCGAGGCGACGACTTAGGGCTGCTTCTTCCGACCTGACCCGGTTCATCGCACCCCGATGCATGGGGCCCGGCTTGGATCCAATATAGCGGCAGCGCGGGTTTCCAACCATCGAGAGGGGCGCTCCGGGCTCGACAAGTGCTGAAGTCCCGGAGGTTGTCGGAGGGGTGGAAAATTCCGTACAAGGCTCCCTTGACACCCCCAGATCTTGGGGTGATGCTTTGACTCCGGCACAACCCCTTGAGGTCCATAACGCCCAGCCGCACCTTCGCCCTCCCTTGACCGGAGGGTGGGATTTGTGCCGCCCGGAAACGATCTTTTAGTCACCCTCCAATCCCTTCGCCGGACCTGCGCCCCACCCGAGCGGGTCCCCCAGCCCGAGGCATCGCATGAAGATCGCGCGCCACTTCACCCAAGCCGGCCAGGACCCGCTCAAGAGCATCGCCTTCGTGCCCCGCACCTCCCGCATCACGAAGCTGGACGGGACGGTGGTCTTCGAGGCCAAGGACGTGCTGGTGCCCGAGTCCTGGTCCCAGGTGGCCGTGGACATCCTGGCCCAGAAGTACTTCCGCCGGAAGGGCATCGACGCGCAGAACAGCGGCGAGAAGGACGCCCGGCAGGTCTTCCACCGCCTGGCGGGCTGCTGGCGCATGTGGGGCGAGTCCCACGGCTACTTCGACACCCCCGGGGACGCCCAGGCCTTCTACGACGAGCTGACCTACATGCTCGCCAAGCAGATGTGCGCGCCCAACAGCCCCCAGTGGTTCAACACGGGCCTGCACTACGCCTACGGCATCGCGGGCCCGGCCCAGGGCCACAGCTACGTGGACCCGAAGACCGGCGAGATGCGGAAGTCCACCTCGGCCTACGAGCGCCCCCAGCCCCACGCCTGCTTCATCCAGAGCGTGAGCGACGACCTGGTGAACGAGGGCGGCATCATGGACCTCTGGACCCGCGAGGCCCGGATCTTCAAGTACGGCTCGGGCACCGGCTCCAACTTCTCCCGCATCCGCGGCGCGGAGGAGCCCCTCTCGGGCGGCGGCCGCAGCTCGGGCCTCATGAGCTTCCTCGCGGTGGGCGACAAGGCCGCGGGCGCCATCAAGAGCGGCGGCACCACGCGCCGCGCGGCGAAGATGGTCTGCCTCGACCTGGACCACCCCGACATCGAGGCCTTCGTGGACTGGAAGGTCCTCGAGGAGCGCAAGGTGGCGATGATCGCCGCGGGGAGCGTCCTGCTGAAACGCACCTGGAACGCCCTGTGCGAGGCCGTGGAGGGCAACACCCACGGCGACGCGGACCCCAAGACCAACGGCGCCCTGAAGAAGGCCCTGCAGCAGGCCAAGAAGGAGGGCGTGCCGGCGGCCTTCCTGAGCCAGTGCCTCTCCCGCCTCGCCGGCGGCGACTTCGAACGCGACCTCGCGGGCTACGACACCTCCTGGGACGGCGACGCCTACTACACCGTGGGCGGCATGAACTCCAACAACTCGGTGCGCGTCCCCGACGCCTTCATGCGGGCCCTGGAGCAGGACGGCGACTGGGAGCTGAAGCGCCGGGTGGACGGCAAGGTCTCGAAGAAGCTCCGCGCCAAGGACCTGTGGAAGAAGGTCAACTACGCCGCCTGGTCCTGCGCCGACCCCGGCCTCCAGTTCGACACCACCATCAACGACTGGCACACCTGCCCCGAGCACGGCCGCATCAACGCGTCGAACCCCTGCTCGGAGTACATGTTCCTGGACGACACGGCCTGCAACCTCGCGTCGCTGAACCTCTGCACCTTCCTCACCGCGGACGGGGGCTTCGACCTGGAGGGCTACCGCCACGGCATCCGCCTCTGGACCATCGTGCTCGAGATCTCGGTGCTGATGGCCCAGTTCCCCTCGGAGGCCATCGCGCAGCTCAGCCACGACTTCCGCACCCTGGGCCTGGGCTACGCGAACCTGGGCGCCATGCTCATGCGCCTGGGCATCCCCTACGACAGCGTGGAGGGCACCCAGTGGTGCGGCGCGCTCACGGCCATCCTCACCGGCGACGCCTACGCCGCGTCCGCCGAGATGGCCGCCGAGCTGGGCCCCTTCCCCAAGTTCGAGCCCAACCGGGCGCACATGCTCCGGGTCGTCCGCAACCACCGCCGGGCGGCCTACAACGCGCCGGACAGCGAGTACGAGAACCTTTCGGTGCGTCCCCAGGGCCTGCACGGCCAGGGGGTGCCGAAGTCCATCCTCGACGCGGCCCGGGAGAGCTGGGACCGGGCGCTGCTGCTCGGCGAGCAGCACGGCTACCGCAACGCCCAGGTGACGGTGCTGGCCCCCACGGGCACCATCGGCCTGCTCATGGACTGCGACACCACGGGCGTGGAGCCGGACTTCGCCCTGGTGAAGTTCAAGAAGCTGGCCGGCGGCGGCTACTTCAAGCTCGTCAACGGCGCCATCCCCGAAGCCCTGATGCGCCTGGGCTACACGCCCTCCCAGATCAAGGACATCGAGCGCCACGTGGTGGGCTGGCAGGAGCTGAGCGACGCGACGCCGGGCATCACCCGCAAGGAGTTCCTGGCCAAGGGCTGGACGGACGAGGAGCTGAACGCCATCGAGGCGAAGCTGCCCACGGCCTTCGACCCCAGCTTCGTGCTGCCCATGGAGAAGCTGAACCAGCAGTTCTCGGCGGACCAGGTGAAGGCCTTCCTCGCCGCGCTGAGCGGCACGATGACGGTGGAGGGGGCGCCGCACCTCAAGAGCGAGCACCTGCCCATCTTCGACTGCGCGAACAAATGCGGCCGGACGGGCCAGCGCTACATCGCGCCCATGGGCCACCTGCGGATGATGGCCGCCGCCCAGCCCTTCCTGTCGGGGGCCATCAGCAAGACCATCAACCTTCCCGCCGAGAGCACGGTGAAGGACGTCGCCGACGTCTACGAGGCCTCCTGGAAGCTGATGCTGAAGGCGGTGGCGCTCTACCGCGACGGCTCGAAGATGAGCCAGGCGATGGCGACGAACCTGGACCTGCTGGACGGCGCGGAAGCCTCCGAGACGCTGCAGGACGAGGCGGCGCCGAAGGCGGAGAAGGTGGCGGCGATGGCGGTGGCGCAGACCCAGGCGCTCAGCAACCAGATCGTGCGGACGTATCGCAAGAAGCTGCCGAACCGCCGGGGCGGCTACACCCAGAGCGCGACGGTGGGCGGGACGAAGATGTACCTGCGCACCGGGGAGTACGAGGACGGCCAGCTCGGCGAGATCTTCCTGGACATCCACAAGGAGGGCGCCGCCTTCCGCGCGGTGCTGAACTGCTTCGCCATCGCGGTGAGCATGGGCCTGCAGCACGGCGTGCCGCTGGAGGAGTACTGCGACGCCTTCCTGTTCACGCGCTTCGAGCCCAACGGCCTCGTGCAGGGCAGCGACACGGTGAAGTTCAGCACCAGCATCATCGACTTCGTCTTCCGCGAGCTGGCGATCTCCTACCTCGGCCGCTACGAGCTGGCCCAGGTGGAGCCCGAGCAGCTCATGCACCTCACCACCAAGCCCGTCAGCCACGCGCCCGGGCTGGCCAGCGAGGCTCCGGCGACCGAAGGCGGCATGACGCCGCTGTTCCAGGCCGGCGACATGAACGCCCCGGCGGCTCCCGTCGCCCCCGCGCCCGCGCTGGTGGCCGTCAGCCACCGCACAGTGAGCGGCGCCACCGCCAAGAGCGCCATCCAGGCCGCCCGCGAGAAGGGCTACACCGGCGATCCCTGCCCCGAGTGTGGGCATCTGACCCTCGTGCGGAATGGCGCGTGCATGAAGTGCCAGACGTGTGGGGCGACGACGGGGTGCTCTTAATCGGAACGGGAAGCATTCCCACTCACAATTAAGGTTAGGAATTGAGTACTCCTGAGTACCTTCAGGCCATCGGGCAGTTTATTTGGGACTTCGCTGCTCTCGAGTGGGATGTGATTTCTACGCTCGTCTATTTGCACAATGACGACTGGCAAGCCGCCAACACAATTCAACCAGCCGGCACAATCGCTAAAAATTTTCGAAAGAGGATTAGAACCCTTGAGAATGACCTACCAACAGAACTCGCAGGCCGCCTACGTCTGATGGCCGCCCATTATGAAGAAGCGACTGTTGAAAGGAATGCACTTCTCCATGGTCATCCGTATGGCGAAGCTGGCGGCATCACTCAACTCGGTGGTGAGATCAAGAATGGTGTCTACCGACGGTGGAGCCTGCAACTCTTGCATGACACCAGATCCAAGATCGTCGAGTTTCGACGGATTTCGGGGCCAACGGTTCAAGAAGCCAGAGCGTGGCGCGCGACTCATTTCAACCGACGACCCGAAGATGCATAAGGCTCTCTCTCGCCGTAGTCGATGAGTCCAACAACAAACCGCGCGAGAGTCCACTCAGCTATTTAGATTCAAGCAACACCTAAAATGTGCTTGGTCGCGGATTCATTCTGCGATGACGTATTCATTTGGTATACCGAGGCCGCTCAATCACTATTAATAACTACACATGGATGTATAACCGGTCCTTCTGAAATCTGCGATCCCTACCTGTGTGCAAGGTCCGCTACCGTGGGTCACCAGCCAGAGGAGTTGCAATGCTCAATCATCCGGCCCTCTGCCTGCTAGTTTTCGCATCGATCACGCTCCATTCCCAAACCCCCAAACCCTCCCCCGACGTCGCCCGCTACATCACCCTCGACGCCCCCCGCGTGGTGCTCACCCACGTGCGCGTCATCGACGGGCTGGGCAATCCTCCGCTGGAGGACCGCAACGTCGTGATCGAGGGGGGGAAGATCGCGTGGATCTCGGCGGGGGCGGACGTGGCTGCGGCGCCGAACCAGAAGGTCCTCGACCTCCGGGGCGCGACGGTGCTGCCGGGGCTGGTGGGGATGCACGACCACCTGTTCCACATCGCGCGGCCGAACCTGAAGGCGGACGGGTCGTCGGAGGCGCCGGTGCTGGTACCGCAGATGACCTTCTCGGCGCCGCGGCTCTACCTGGCGGCGGGCGTCACCACCATCCGCACCACGGGCAGCGTGGAGCCCTACGCGGACCTCAACCTGAAGCGGCTGGTGGACGAGGGCAAGGTCCCGGGGCCCCACATCCACGTCACGGCGCCCTACCTCGAAGGCGCGGGCAGCCCCTTCCTGCAGATGCACGCCCTGAAGGGCCCCGAGGACGCCAAGGCCTTCGTCAACTTCTGGGCGGACGCCGGGGCGACCTCCTTCAAGGCCTACATGCACATCACCCGGGCCGAGCTGAAGGCCGCCTGCGACGCCGCCCACGCCCGCGGCCTCAAGGTCACCGGCCACCTCAGCTCCGTCACCTATGACGAGGCCGCCGACCTGGGCATCGACGACCTGGAGCACGGCTTCTTCGTCAACACCCAGCTCGATCCCGGCAAGCAGCCGGACAAGCCTTCCACGGCTCCCCTCGGCACCACCCCCATGGCCATGGACCCCGACGGCCCCATCGCCAAGGCTCTCTTCGCCAAGCTCGTCGCGAAGAAGATCGCCGTCACCTCGACGCTCCCCGTCTTCGAGCACATGGTGCCCCACCGCCCGCCCCTTCGGCCCCTGGCCCTGGAGGTCATGAGCCCCCAGGCCCGGGAAGCCTTCCTCGTCGCCCGCAACCGCACCGCCGGACGGGCCCCTGAAGGTCCGACGGCGATCTTCAAGCGCGCCATGGCCCTCGAGCGCGCCTTCGTGGCCGCCGGCGGCCTCCTCCTCGCCGGCTGCGACCCCACCGGCAACGGCGGGACGATCCCCGGCATCAGCGACTGGCGCCAGGTGGAGCTCCTCGTGGAGGCCGGCTTCACCCCCGTCGAGGCCATCCGCATCGCCACCCATAACGGCGCCCGCTTCCTGGGCCTGGAGCACCGCATCGGCGCCGTCGCCCCTGGCCTGGACGCCGACCTGATGGTGGTGCGCGGCAACCCCGCCGCCGACATCAACGACCTCGAGAAGGTCGAGCTCGTCTTCAAGGACGGCGTCGGCTACGACTCCGCCCGGCTCTTCGACGCCGTGAAGGGCCGCTACGGGCAGTACTAGGGCGGCGCCCGGCCCCGCCGGCCCAACCCGGCCGGTGGTACCGTGTCTCCATTCTCAAAGCCCGATCCCGCGCGGGATCCGAAAGGACCGGCCATGGCCACGCGCACCCTCCCCGCCCTGCCTCCCGGGAGCCTGCGCTCCCTCCGCCTCGGCGCCCTGACCCTCGCCCTCGCCGCCGGGACCTTCGCCCTGGCCGGGGACGACAAGGACAAGCCCAAGCAGGAGCCGCGCAAGGTGGAGGCCCGGCAGGAGAAGCGGGAGCAGAAGCAGGAGGCCCGCCAGGAGCGGCACGAGCGGCAGGAGCAGCGCCGGGACGTCCGGCAGGAGCGCCAGGAGCACCGCGAGGAGCGGCGCGACGCCCGCCCCGAGCCCCGGATGCAGCCCCGCCCCGACGCCCGGCCTGAGCTCCGCCCCGAGCCGCGGCGGGAGGCGCCCCATCCCATGCCCCGCCCCGAGGAGCGGAGCGCGCCGACGCCCCGGATCGAGCCCCGGCCCGAGACCCGCCCCGG